>MGXI01000028.1:0-35596 GCA_001801315.1 Gammaproteobacteria bacterium GWF2_41_13
CGTTATCACTATTTAAAGGCGATTTAAATGATTATGAGCGATGGTTATTTGATGTTAAAAAAGAATCACGTCATGAATCGAGTGATCCGACGAATGTGCATAAAACAACAACAATGTCCCAGTTTCCTCAACAGCCGCGTAAAGTAGATGAAAAGAGAATTCGTCAAACAGAAATCAAGCTCGATCAATTGACGTCGAAGAAAGCGCTGTGTGAAGAAAAATTGGCCGATGCGTCAATTTATGCCGAAGAAAATAAAACGCAACTGGCGCATTGTGTAAGCGAATTGAAAACATTGCAGCAAGAAATTGAAATGGCTGAGCAGTTGTGGATGGTATTGCATGAAAACAATGGATAGTCATTTTTCACAAGCGGTTAGATGTTTGTCGTGTTTGTGAAGAGATGTACAGGTCTGTTGCGCAGCGATCGAATGCAAAAATAACTCTCGTTGTGATGAGTTCATTTGCAGTTTTTTTATCACGCCTTCCGCGATTTCAAGCGACATGACCTGTTTGAATGAAAAACATCGCGATAAATAGCTAGCATCTATGTTTAATGCCATCGCAAAGGCGCGCAAAGAATATCGAGGATTTCGCTTGATGCGTGCTTGTAATTCTTCTTTCAGCGCTAAAATATAAAAAGGTATTTCGCCCATTTTTCCCCCTGTTTGTATGGCGTGTCATATTATCATATTTTATGTGTTGCGAAATCTGTCCACGGTTTATGTCTAAACTTTCTTGAATCTTGAGAGGTTGCACTCTAACCTGACGATCGTTTTGAAATCATTTTTGGAGATTGTGCGATGAATAATGATCGATCCGATTGGCAGTTGCCGGTATTAAAAGAACTCGTGGTTAATTATTTTGTGACTGAACGATGTAATTTTAATTGTGCGATTTGTTATTCAAAGTGGCAGGATATGCATAGTGATATTTTAGAAAATCAATTCAAGTTACTTGAAGCGCTATATGAGTTTTTAAAGCCATCGACAGAAAGCAATCCTTGTACGCAATACTTTCGTTGGAATACGGTGCGTATTAATTTCAGTGGTGGAGAACCCTTTTTAGTAAAACAGATTGATCAGTTAATTCATTATGCTCGCAAATTGGGCTTTAGAACCTCTGTGACGACGAATGGCTCTTTACTGTATCGTGATATGATTCAAAAAATTGCGCCTGATTTAGCATGGATTGGTTTTAGTGTCGATGCTTGTAATGTCGAGGCTAGTCGCCAGATGGGGCGGGCAGATAAACGAGGATACACCGTGTCACTTGACGATATTAAAGAAAAGGTTGATGAGATGCGCGCCATTAACCCACAAATTAAATTGAAAATAAATACAACTGTTAGTGTTTATAATCTTGACCAGGATTTTTCTACATTGATAAATATATTGCACCCAGATAAATGGACAGTAGTACAAGCATTGCCGATTATTAATAAAACGATCAGTGTATCGGACACGCAGTTTTCAACTTTTGTGGATCGACATCAGTGTTATCGGCCGATTGCTGAAACGATCGATGATTTTACGGAATCATTTTTTCTGGTAACCCCAGAGGGGCGATTTTTTTCTAATGGTGAAGCCCTTCAAACAGGATATTATCGCTATAGTGAAAAAATTAATCAAGTTGGTGCGAAACAAGCATTCAGCGAAGTGAATTTTAATAGGGAACGATTTTTAGCACGCTATCAGAAGAATCAACCATTCTTGTATTTGTGACTTGTCTTCCATTATCCCGAATTCAGGTCATATATTAAACCCCAAAATTTTTATTTTAAAAACGTTAAAATATGGCAAAATGCGCATACATTTTTTGATGAATGTTGATCCTGTCAAGTTATTGAATAGCTAAAAATCGATGAAACCGTTAATTAATTTATCTTTGTTGCGTCGTAACCCTAAATTTCGGCTACTGTATATGGGCCGATTCATCTCGTTTATGGGCACGATGGTGGCAAGTGTTGCCTTACCGTATCAAATTTATCACCTCACGCAATCGACGATGATGGTTGGTTTGTTGAGCTTATTTCAATTATTGCCTTTATTGTTTACAGCCTTATTGGGTGGTGTATTTGCCGATCGTTATCACCGCCGTGCTTTATTGGTGATTGCGGAGGTGTCATTATCATGCGGCAGTTTATTATTAGCCGGAAATGCCTTGTTAGCAACGCCCCGTATTTGGGTTCTTTTTGTTGTTGCTCCTTTAATGTCGGCTTTTAATGGATTTCATCGGCCGGCTTTTAATAGTGTAGTGCAGCAATTGGTGGCCAAAAAAGATTATGCTGAGGTGGGCCCGCTCAATACCTTCACGTTTAGTTTGTGCGCCATCGCGGGTCCTGCGATAGGGGGATTACTGATTGCTCATTTGAGTGTTGTAGCCACATTTTTGGTGGATAGCGCCAGTTTCATGGCATCGCTTTCAGCTATTTTATTGATTGGTGATATGCCGCGATTGAAGGAAAGGCGAGATGAATCCACCTGGTCAGCGCTTCGAGAAGGATTTCGTTATGCTTTTTCTCGGCAAGAATTGTTGGGTACTTATGCGGTTGATTTTTTAGCGATGGTGTTTGGAATGCCGATGGCGTTATTTCCAGCGATGGCAGAAAGTTATGGTGGGGTGAAAACGTTGGGTATGTTGTATTCTGCACCGGCGGTTGGCGCATTAGTGATTTCATTGTTGAGTGGCTGGACTTTGCATGTTAAACGTCATGGCGCCGCAGTGGCCATTGCGGCGAGTTGTTGGGGTATTGCTATTGTTTTATTTGGTGTTTTTAGAGCGCATCTGTGGATTGCTTTAACTTTTTTGGCTTTTGCCGGTGGATTTGATGCGATCAGTGGTATATTTAGAAACATTATGTGGAATGAATCCGTTTCTCATGAGTTTCGGGGTCGTTTAGCGGGTATTGAAATGCTGAGTTATTTAAGTGGTCCGAAATTGGGTGATACAGAAGCGGGTTTGGTTGCCGGGATTTTTGGTGTTTCTGCATCAATTATTTCAGGTGGTGTTTTGTGTGTGCTCGCAGTTGCAGCCAGCTGTTATTTTTTGCCGAAGTTTTGGCGATATCGTTCCTTAGAAAGCACTAAATAGTTACATTTTATTTTGAGCTGATTATGATTCCTTTATCTGATTTTAATTATGATTTACCTGATGAATTGATTGCGCAATATCCTACTGCAAAACGTAGTGCGAGTCGTTTGTTAGATCTAAATCGAGAAACGGGGCACTTTGTGCATCGTCATTTTTATGATTTACCCGATTTGCTTTCTTCAGGTGATTTGTTGGTTTTTAATAATAGCCGTGTTATTCCCGCGCGTTTATACGGGCAAAAAGAAACCGGTGGGAAAGTTGAAATTTTAATCGAGCGGATTTTAGATGAACAGCGTGTGCTTGCACAGATAAGATCGAGCCATGCCCCTAAACCGCATTCGATTTTAATATTAACGCCAGAGGTTCGTCTTGAAGTATTAGGTCGGCAAGATGATCTTTTTGAATTGCGGTTTTTAATGGATGAGCCGATTATAGATTTACTCGAAAAAATAGGGCAGATTCCGTTGCCGCCGTATATTGATCGCATACCAGAACATTTAGATCAAGCACGATATCAAACCGTTTATGCGAAAGATAACGGGTCAGTGGCTGCACCAACAGCGGGATTACATTTTGATGAATCTTTATTAAGCGCGCTTAAAAACAAAGGGATTCGAATGACTGAAGTGACTTTGCATGTTGGCGCAGGGACTTTTCAGCCGATCAAAGTGGATGATATAACACAGCATAAAATTCATGCGGAATGGATTACCGTTAACGAAACGGCTTGCGAAGCGATTCGCCAAACAAAACAAGCCAATAAAAGGGTAATTGCGGTAGGGACGACGACGGTGCGTAGTTTAGAAACAGCGGCATTATCTGGCCAATTACAACCTTATTGGGGTGATACAAAATTGTTTATTTACCCGCCGTTTTCTTTTAAAGTGGTCGATGCCATCATCACGAATTTTCATTTACCCCAATCGACGCTTTTAATGTTAATCAGCACTTTTGCTGGGCGAGACAATGTATTACGTGCCTATTATAGTGCCATTGAAGAAAGGTATCGATTTTTTAGTTATGGTGATGCCATGTTTGTTCGATAACGGTAATTCCCGCACCAAAACAAGGTAATAGAATGTATTCTTTGCGCGATGGGGAATTGTCAAGGGGGAGCTCCCCCTTGACTGCAAGTGCGAATTTACGAAGCTAGAGCATAAAATCATAGAGAGATAAACAATGAAATTTGAATTATTAAAACAAGTCGGTTTTGCGAGGAGAGGTCGATTGATTTTTGATCGAGGCGTGGTTGAAACGCCCGCTTTTATGCCTGTGGGTACCGTAGGGACAGTTAAAGCGATGACACCTGAGGAGCTCAAAGCAACAGGCGCGCAAATTATTTTAGGCAATACGTTTCATTTAATGTTGCGGCCGGGAACACCGATTATTAGTTCACATGGTGATTTACATGATTTTATTCATTGGCCTTATCCCATCCTGACTGATTCCGGAGGGTTTCAAGTGTTCAGTTTAGGTAAGTTGCGTAAACTCACCGAGGAAGGCTGTCGTTTTCAATCACCATTGAATGGCGATTGGGTTATGTTAACACCCGAAAAATCAATGGAAGTTCAGAAAGCATTAGGTTCGGATATTGTGATGGTGTTAGATGAATGTACGCCTTATCCGGCGACTTATGAAGAAGCCAAGACTTCCATGGAATTATCTTTGCGGTGGGCCAAACGCAGTAAAATAGCGCATGAGGGTAACCCATCGGCTTTGTTTGGGATTATTCAAGGGGGCGTGCATGATACGCTTCGAAATGAATCACTGGCAGGATTGTTAGAGATTGGTTTTGATGGCTATGCCGTTGGGGGATTATCCGTGGGCGAACCCAAAGAACTGATGATAGAAATGCTTGATCACTTAGCGCCGCAATTACCCACGCAATTTCCGCATTATTTAATGGGCGTTGGGACACCTTCTGATTTAATTCAAGGCGTGTTACGAGGGATTGATATGTTTGATTGTGTGATGCCAACGCGCAATGCCCGTAATGGCTGCTTGTTTACTTCTCAGGGCATTGTTAAAATTCGCAATGCTCGTTATCGAACCGATTTGTCACCCCTCGATTCGGAGTGTGATTGTTATACTTGCCAACATTATTCAAGAGCGTATTTGCATCATCTTGATCGATGTCGAGAAATTTTGGGCGCGCGATTAAATACGATTCATAATTTACATTACTATCAAACATTGATGCAGCAAATTCGGACGGCGATTGAATCAGATTCTTTTGGCGCATTTATCAAAATGTTTTATGAGAATCAGAAGAGAGAGCAAGGATTGAGGATTGAGGATTGAGGAAGAAAGGTTACTTGCCGTCATTGCGAGGAGCGCTAGCGACGAAGCAATCCAGAAAAAAGTTGGATTGCTTCGTCGCTAGCGCTCCTCGCAATGACGATAATCCAATCCTCTGTCATCTCGCGGGTCAAGCCGCAGGATGAAAAAGGCCTTAATTCCGCGGGATAATGATAGCAATTTACAGGAGAATGACCATGCAACGATCCATGATTAAACTGTTTTTCGTCTGCATTTTCAGTATTTTTTGTATCACGGCTTTTTCGCAAACCATCCAAATTGTTTATTTCAATGATTTTCATGGGCAAGTGACGGAAGATCAAAATAACCCAGGCGTCGCTAAATTTGTTGCCGCCATGAAGCAATCAATTAGTCAAAATCCCGATACGATTGTTCTTGTGGGCGGGGATAATTATCAAGGATCTTTGTTGTCAAACTTAACCCATGGTGCGCCTGTTTCAGAGATGATGCAGTTATTGTCAGTTCGTGCATCGGCTGTGGGTAATCATGAATTTGATTGGGGCCAACAGTATTTTTCAGGCTGGCAGACGGATGGGCATTTTACTTATCTCGCGGCGAATATTCTCAATCGATCAACCCATAAAACACCGACGTGGGCGAAACCGTATTTGATCATCGATGACCATGGTACAAAAATCGCTGTAATCGGTTTATCAACGCTCGAAACATTAACTAAGACAAATAAAGCGAATATTAAAAATTTGATTTTTATCAATCCCGCTAAGGCAGCGCGTTTTTGGATTCGTTATTTGAAGTCAGGCCGAGCAAAAGAGGGTGCGCCAAACATTATTATTGCATTGACTCACATTCCTTCTGATCAAAAGGCTCAAACGAAAATAATTACGGGACACGAATTAACTGAATTGATTCAGGGGGCAAAAGGATTAAATGCCGTATTGAGTGCACATAGTCATCGACCTGTTGCGGGCACTGTCGACCACGTCCCAGTTTTGCAGGCGTATGCTTATGGTCGAGATATCGGTACATTGACCATTCAGATTCGCGATACTGATCATCATGTTCTGTCGATTACGCCGGCGTTAATTCCAGTGGCTGCTGTAAAAGATCAAATCAAACCTGATTCAGATGCGATGAAAATTGAGCAGAAATATTCAGCCGCGTTGCATGACCTAGTCAGTCAAGTGATTGGTGAGTCAAAAATTAAATTGAGTAATGCTATGCAAGATAATATTTCCCCATTGGCGCAGTGGGTTTGTCAGATCATTCAGCAGCAAAGCCATACGCAAATGGTTTTATTTAACGCGCCTTTTTTTCGTACGGATTTAGTGGCTGGAACTATTATGCTCGGAGAATTATATAATATTATGCCATTTGATGATGTGGTGGTGACGGCCGATGTGTCAGGTCAGGATATTATCAACGCATTGGCGTTGGGCTACATAGCGCCCGGGAAACAAATGACGCAATACGCCGGCGTGACGGTGCATTACGGATTGCATCCGCATGAGATTTTATCGGTGACTTTAGATGACGGAAAACCGCTCTTGCTGCAGCAGTATTATCGAACGGCGATTAACGATTTTATGTTGAATGGTGGTGATCGTTATGATTTCTCACAGGCTAAAAATATTGATCACACGGGGTTGAATATTCGAGATTTGGTGATTCAGCACATTCGAGCGCAAAAGATTATCGAGGAAAAGGGTAACTAAAATAACGTGCGCAAAGTTTTTTAAACGTCTCAAAGTGATCGCAAGCGTTTATTTCCGCACAGAACAGCATTGCTTGGTCTTCTTGCAAGCAGCGCGCGTAATCAGGCGCCAAATTGCGTGCTTGTAGAATCGCTAAAGATTCGTCGCCAAGGAAGCCAGCCAATTGCGCTACATGTTCAATGAATAATTCACCGATGGTTGGTGTTGTCGGGATTGAAAATGGTTCATGATTTATTTCTGCAATCAATTGTCGAATCAACCAAGGTTGACCGACACTCGCCCGCGCAATCATGACGCCAGCGCAACCGGTCGATAACATTTGTTGGAGTGATGCCATATCGCTTACGTCGCCATTCCCAATGACCGGTATTTTTAGTGTATCGACAAATAATCGAATCTCATCCAAATGACAAGGCGTATGGTAATTCTCAAACCAATATCGCCCATGTACAACCACCGCATCGGCGCCGGCATCCGACATGACCTTGGCTAACTCGCGATTAAAACCTTCTGTTTCGCCTACACGAATTTTAACTAAGAGCGGTAAACTCGTGCTTTTCCTCAGTGCGCTGATCAATTGATATAAATGAGAGAGATCATCTAACAAACGCGAACCGGTTCCTTTTCGGCGAATTTTTTTAACGGAACAACCGCAATTCAAATCGATGAGATCAGCACCATAATCAGTTGCAATCGTAGCTGCTTCGCTGAGTTCTTTCGGATTTTTTCCCGACAGCTGAAAACAAACGGGCCCTTCTTGGACATCTTTACTGGTAAAACGTTGGTGTAATATTTTGGAAGGGTGGATGAGTGTTTTACAAGAAATCATCTCCGTATAAGAAAAAGCCGGACGACTGTGTTGCCAAATTAGACGGCGAAAAGGAGGCGAGCTAACGCCAGCCAAAGGACCTTGAATTAAATTAACAGGGAATTGGCGCTGACCAATCGATAAAGCATGAAGCGTCGTCATTGTTTAATCCGGTTCAACGTATCGCGCTTGGCGTCGTTGTGTTTTGTTTTTAGCTTGTTGTTTTTTTGCTGTTAATCGACGCTCGATGGAAGCTTTGGTTGGTTTTGTGTGGTGACGTTTTTTAGGGGGAAGCGCCGCGTGAGTTAATAGTAATTGTAGGCGATCCAGTGCATCCTGTTTGTTTCGTTCTTGTGTTCGATAGCGTGTCGCTTTAATCAAAATGTCACCTTGCGTTGTTATTCTGTTTGCCAGATGATGTTGTAAACGAATTCGGAGGTCGCATGGTAATGAAACAGCGCGAATGAGATTAAAACGCAATAAAACACCGGTGGCTACTTTGTTAACATTTTGTCCGCCAGGCCCAGGCGATCGAATGAAAGAAAATTTGATTTCAGATTCGTGCAGTGTTGTATGAGGCGAAATTTTAATCAAAGGAATTGGCCTGGCTATGATTTTCGTTGTCGATATTTTAGGGCGTAGATAAAGAGGATAGCTGCAGCACCCAATAAAAAAAGCGAATAAACATAGGGTATGGTTTTTAAATGGCGCAAGGCCGTAAGCCAGAAATCACTGGATGGCATCCAATATAGAGGTAAGCATCCTATGACGGCAATGAATAGCGACCAAAAGATTAGCCAGATAAAGCGCTTTAACTCATCTATTGCCATGATGGTTGATAATTTAGTGAAGCCGACTGCAATAAATAAACAAATGGTCAGAGATAATTGGGCAACGATTTTCGAGTTTTCTTCGACATAGGCATACAATTTTAGCTCAGTTTCATAAGGCGGGATTGCAGAGGTAAGACTTAAAATTGCATTGATGACGAGCACAAAAATAGCGCCGATAAAAACAATGTGCAGCAGTTTTTTATGCTTGAATACCGGATAACCAACGAGCCATTTCCATAAAACAAGCCAGCCGGCAATTCCCAGTAAATAAATCAGGACGGTCATTGCATTAAACGCTGTCATATCGATCGATCCATTTTTATTTAATCAGTATTATTTTTGCATTGACAGCGTCTGAATACAATCATTTTAATGCGTCTCGCAATGACAGTGTAAAAATATCGTAACGACTCAGCACGTTCGCAATTCCTCCATTTCCCTTGGTAACTTAATTTATGAGTCAACTCGAGGCTCGTTTATCGGAATAAATTTAGATTGAAATTTGGCAAGATAATGTTATGTTTATGCTTTTCCAATTCGGCGTAGCGGGAAGGGTGATATCTTGAAAATTTATTCTGGGTTGATCGTGTTATATTTGTGTGTCTTAGGCCTTGGTGGGTGTAACCAGAACTCTAATCAGTATTTATTTTCGCATCCGCGTCGCTTTCATCAAATTTTACTACGCTGCGCCAGTTTACCTTTTAGTCAAGCGGTAGCGAATGACCAATGCCGATCGGCGGGGCTTTATATGCATTCTCTGATTGAGGCTGTGGGAGGAGATAAATTGATGTATAATCCGCAGGCTTTTGGCGGTGATATTCTACAAGCCGAAATGGATGCGGGGAGCTTGCAAATCCGAGTCGACGCGTTAAAAAAGCAAATAATTCAACAACCTCAGGATGCTAATTTATTGGATCAGCTTCACTTGGCTGAACAGGCTTTACAGCAACAACAGCAGAAAATTGAGATTATGACGCGGCTTGCCGCGATTAATGAAGGAATGTAAAAGGGTTTATGCGTTTAGAAAAAATAAAATTAGTGGGTTTTAAATCGTTTGTTGATCCGACGATTGTTCATTTTGCAAAGCCATTGACAGGGATTGTTGGCCCCAATGGTTGCGGTAAGTCCAATATTATCGATGCTGTTCGTTGGGTCATGGGCGAAAGTTCAGCCAAGCAATTGCGCGGCGAATCACTCGTTGATGTTATTTTTAACGGATCCACGCATCGAAAGCCAGTTGGCTTGGCTTCTATCGAATTAATTTTTGATAACAGTAAAGGCATGTTGGGTGGAGAATATGCGCAATACGCTCAGATTTCCATCAAACGCGAAATCACCCGTGATGCAGTATCCAATTATTATCTCAATGGTGCGCGATGTCGACGCCGAGATATTACTGATGTTTTTCTGGGGACTGGTATGGGTCCACGTAGTTATTCTATCATTGAACAAGGAATGATTTCGGAATTAATTGAAGCCAAGCCCGATGAATTACGGGCTTATTTAGAAGAAGTGGCGGGTATTTCACGCTATAAAGAGCGTCGCAGAGAAACTGAAAATCGCATGATGCATACGCAAGAAAATCTTTCTCGAGTCAATGACTTAAGGTTGGAGCTCGGTAAACAACTTGAGCATTTATCGAGGCAAGCTAAAGCGGCGGAGCGATATAAAATTTTAAAAGAAGAGGAACGTTTGATTAAGGCGCAGTTGCTAGCATTGAAGTGGCAGGCATTTGAAGCGCAGGCTAAAAACGGAAAATTATTGTTGAATAATTATGAAACGCAATTGGCTGCACACCAGGCTAATTTGCAGCACATCAACACAGAAGCGGAAAAAAAATTAGCTGAAAAAAACGCATTGAGTGAAACGTTTAGCCAAGCGCAAACGCAGTATTATAGCCTCAATGGCGATATTGGGCGATTGGAACAAGAAATCACCCACCAAAATGATCGCAAACAGCATCATGAATCGGAATTGCGACAAATACAGCAATCACTCGCTACGCTTTCAACAACGCGCGAACAAGATCAGGCGCGAGAGGTTACGCTAAAACAATCTATCGTTCAATTAACACCCCAGGCTGAATTGGCAGAACAACAATTATTGACGACAAGTCAAACGCTGAAGGAAGCGGAAAGCAAAATGCGCGATTGGCAGTCGCATTGGGATGTTTTTAATCAAGCGGCCGCTGAGTCGACACAGCAAGCAAAAGTCGAGCAATTGCATATTCAACATTTAGAACAACGTCAACTCCAGTTACAGCAACGATTCGATAAGGTTGAACAAGCGTTGGCAGTTTTGAATTTGAATCAATATGACGCGGATATCGAAGCAATTCATCTTAAATTAGCGGATATCGAACAGCAATTAAAGCAAACGCAAAGCGCATTAGAAATCAATCAACAACACATCATAACGCAGCGTGACTCGAATAAATTATTAGACAAAGAATTGAATGAAGCGCGTAATCAGTTGCATCATGATCGTGGGCATTATGCTTCGTTAGAGGCGCTGCAACAAACAGCATTAGGAAAGAAAAAAACAAATTTAATTCAATGGCTTGAATCAAGAAAATTAAACCATTACCCGAGATTAGCTGAATTGATCAAAGTGGAAGCGGGATGGGAGAAAGCAGTTGAAACCGTCTTAAAGTTTTATTTAGATGCGTTGTGTGTTGACGATCAACAGCCCATGGAATCGTTGATGCGAGAATTGGCGTCGTTGAATAAAGAATCGCTGATTATTTTAAATCCCACTCAACTTGCTTCAGAGGCGGTATTGGTTAAACCGAATTCTTTAGCAATTAAAGTTCAGACTCAAGCAAATATTCAACCCTTATTGAATACTATTTACACAGCCTCTTCGTTAGAAGAAGCGATACGTCATCGTGATCAATTATTGCCACACGAATCCGTGATTACAGCGGACGGGGTTTGGATGAGTGCATCGTGGATTCGCATTGATCGTGCGCAAGATGAAAAATCCGGTGTCATTCAGCGTGAACAGGAATTAAGAACGTTTAAAGAGCGGATTGCTGAAAAAACGCAGCAAATGAATGAATTAGAGCAGCGACTCAAAGACAGTCAACAACGTCTGATCCAACAGGAGCAAGCGCGAGAAGAGCTCCAAAAGCAATTAACCTTGCAAAGAACGCAAGCGGCTCAGTTAAATGCACAATTACAGGTGCAGCAAGCGAAAATTTCTGAAACGCAAAAACGCCAAACGCAATTGACGCAGGAACGCTCGGATCACGAACGAGAAATAGCCCAGACAGAGCAAGAACTCCTGGCATCGCGGCAGCGTTGGCAAATTGCTTTGCAGACGATGGAACAACAAACGCAAGAGCGTAATCATTGGCTGCAAGAAAAAGAAACGATTCGTGCTCAGGTTGAACAACAGCGGCAACAATTAACGGCGCATCAAACGGCACAGCATCAATTGGCTTTGCAGCTCGAATCGCATAAAACTCAGTTGATAGGATTGCAACAAGCGATTGAACGCGCGACTCATCAAGTCAGTTCTTTTGTTGCAAAAGAAGCGCAACTTCGAACCCTATTGTCTGAAAGTCTTGCGCCAATAGATGCATTAAAAGCGCAACTTGAAAGTGCTCTAGCCGAACGGGTTGTTGCTGAAAAACGACTGAGTGGAGTCAAACAAAAAATTGATGCATTAAACGCCGATATTAAAGCGTTCACGGATCAGCATCATGCGCTAGAACAAATCATTCAGCAATCCCGAGACCAACTCGAAAAAGAGCGTCTGCAAATTCGAGAGATCGAAGTGAAGCAGGCGAATTTAATCGAACAAATCACCGAAGTGCAATTTATTCTCGACGCGTTATTGAGTGCAATGCCAGCGGAAGCCACCGAAGCGAGTTGGATGGAATCACTTGAAAAAATGAACGCGCGCATTTCACGGCTAGGCCCCATCAATCTGGCCGCCATTGAGGAACATCAACAATTGTTAGAGCGAAAAACTTATTTGGATGCGCAATATGCAGATTTAGAAGAAGCACTGTCTATTTTAAAAAATGCTATTCATAAAATCGATCAAGAAACGCGGGCGAAATTTAAAGAAACGTTTGACGCCGTCAATCATAATTTTCAGACGTTATTCCCCAAAGTGTTTGGGGGCGGATCCGCACATTTGGAATTAACTGAACAAGATTTATTATCGACCGGGATTAATGTGTTAGCGCGCCCGCCAGGCAAACGTGTGAGTCATATTCATTTATTGTCGGGCGGTGAGAAAGCATTGACAGCAATTGCACTCGTTTTCGCTATGTTTCAGCTGAATCCTGCCCCATTTTGTATGTTAGATGAAGTCGATGCGCCTTTAGATGATGCGAACGTATTCCGTTTTTGTGAATTGGTGAAAGAAATGTCTCATTCGGTTCAGTTCATTTTTATCAGTCACAATAAATTGGCTATGGAAATGGCGCACCAATTGACAGGTGTGACCATGAACGAGCCGGGCGTTTCGCGTATTGTGGCTGTGGATATTGAAGAAGCCATGGCAATGGCTAATGCGGGATGATTGAGGATTATTTATGGAAATGATGATTCGTTTAGCGCTGATTGTAATAGGCGTTATGATTATCTTAGGTATTTTATGGAATGGCTTGTGTAAACGAAAAAAACGGTTATCACAATGCGCGCCATTGCCGTCTGAAACTGATATCCAAAAAAATTATAAAATATTTCATGAAGATATTTTAGGGTTGCATGTCAAAATTGCCGGTGAAAAAACAACGGGAAATCGTTGGGAGAAGCCTATTTCGTCTGAAAAAAAAGGCCCTTCTTTAACGGAAAAACCTGCTATTTTAGCGGTGGCTACTAAGTCAAAACACGAGCCTTTATGCAGTTGTCCTGATGAGCAAAAACCGACGCGACCTGAACCCTTATTATACTCCTCGCGAATAGATTTTACGGTTGACGCCGATAGACCCGAGCCGCTTGGAATTTCCGCGAGGCGGCGAGGAACGAGCGCCCTGAGTGTATCCGTAATACAGGAGGACGCGAGCTTTGAGCTCAACAAAGCGGAAAAGCAAAATGTGAAGGGTATAGAACCGATTCAATCGCTGCAAAAGCCATCCGCAAGTTCATTTTCTGCACAAACACCCCGATCTAAAAAGAATCAATTTATTGCTATTCGTGTTGTCGCGAGTCCTGCGAGCTGTTTTGCGGGTTATGATTTATTGGAAACTTTTTTGGCTCATCAATTACGCTATGGGGATAAAAAATTGTTCCATCGATATGCGACGGAAAATGATTCATCGAAAAAATTATTCAGTTTAGCCTCACTCGATGAGCCGGGAGACTTTGATTTAAGTGAGATGGGCGACTATGAAAGCTCCGGGTTAATTCTTTATATGGATGCTAGTGAACAAGAAGATGCTGCCTTTGCTTTTGAAGAAATGTTAAAAACAGCGCAGCAATTAGCCGCCGGTTTAAAAGGCCATCTTATGGCGAGTGCGAGCCAGCCATGGACGATTAAAATTACCGAGAAAATTCGAGATGAGTTAGGCCTATGACGTCGGCGCCCGATTCGATTATTCATCGCGCTGAACTACTTCGACACTGGTTAAATGACTATAATTATCAATATTACGTGTTAGATCAGCCGACTGTTCCTGACAGCGAATATGATCGATTGCTGCGTGAGTTAATCGATCTCGAAATGAAATATCCTGTATTGAAAACACCCGATTCTCCAACACAACGGGTAGGAGCAGAGCCATTAAAAGTTTTTCCATCCGTCTTACACGAAATACCGATGTTATCGTTGGATAATGCGTTTAACGAGGCAGAAGTGATTGCATTTGACCGTCGCATTCATGATAAGTTAAAAACAACCACTTCAATCGACTATTGTTGTGAACCCAAGTTCGATGGATTAGCCATTAGTTTAATTTATCAACAAGGGCTTTTAGTTCGTGCTGCAACACGCGGAGATGGGGCGACGGGCGAAGAGGTTACGCAAAATATTAAAACCATCAAAGCCATTCCGTTAAAATTGCGTGGCGATTTCCCCGCGCATTTAGAAGTGCGTGGGGAAGTGTATATGCCGAGAGCAGGATTTGAAGCATTGAATAAAGTGGCTCTGCAGCAAGGGGAAAAACTATTTGCAAATCCCCGTAATGCGGCGGCCGGTAGTGTGCGACAATTAAATTCTCACATCACGGCGAAGCGCCGCTTAGCTTTTTATGCCTATGATTGCGGCAAAATACAAGGTTTGAACCGTCATTACGAGACGCATCATCAATTGCTTATGCAGTTGCATCATTGGGGGTTGCCAGTTGTTCATTTGATTGCAGTGGTTCAAGGGATTGAGGGCTGCTTGCAGTATTATCAAAAAATGGCCGCCTTGCGTGAAAATTTGCCATACGATATTGATGGCGTTGTCTATAAAGTGAATGCTTTTCAGTTACAGCAGCAATTGGGTTTTGTTTCTCGTGCCCCCCGATGGGCAATCGCGCATAAATTCCCTGCAGAAGAAGCTATAACCACCATTGAAGCTGTTGATTTTCAAGTTGGCCGAACGGGCGCGCTCACGCCCGTTGCACGATTAAAGCCTGTGCTAGTAGGCGGTGTGATGGTGAGTAATGCCACCTTACACAATCAGGATGAAATTGTTCGTAAAGATATTCGTATTGGCGATCAGGTGATTGTGCGACGGGCGGGTGATGTGATTCCCGAAGTGGTTGGGATTGTGAAACAACATCGACGACAGGATGCAAAAACCATTGAGGAGCCTAGCCGCTGTCCAGTGTGTGGGTCACACGTTGTCCGTGCTGAAGGTGAAGCCATTGCGCGCTGTAGTGGAGGGCTTTATTGCCCCGCTCAACGTAAAGAAGCAATCAAGCATTTTGCCTCGCGCCGTGCGATGGATATTCAGGGGTTAGGCGATAAATTGGTCAATCAATTGGTTGATGTGGGATTAATTGAGCATGTAGATGATTTATATCGATTAACCGTCGATCAACTAAGCGTGCTTGAACGCATGGGAGAAAAATCCGCAGAAAAATTAATTCATGCGATAGAGCAGAGCAAGCAAACAACTTTCGCGCGATTTTTATATGCACTCGGTATTCGAGAAGTCGGAGAGACAACTGCTCAAGCGTTGGCAACGCATTTTGCGATGTTAGAGGACTTGATGGCCGCATCGCCAGAAACATTACAAACTATTCCTGATATTGGTCCTGTTGTAGCACAGCATATTGATAGTTTCTTTCACGAGCCGCATAATCGAAAAATCATTCAATCCTTACTACGTTACGGCGTGCATTGGAAAGCGAAATCGATTTCTCCAGTAGAGAGTGGGCCATTGACAGGACAGATTATTGTATTGACTGGTACTCTCATAAGTTTGACGCGGGATGAAGCCAAAGAAAAACTTCAAGCGTTAGGTGCTAAGGTGGCAGAAAGTGTTTCTAAAAATACGACATTGGTTGTCGCTGGTGAAAATGCGGGTAGCAAATTAACTAAAGCAAAACAGTTCAATATTCAGGTGATCGATGAAGAGGATTTTTTGAAATTGCTATGAATGCAAATTTGGGTTTATCGTAACTCCCCAGCTGAGATCGTGATGATACAAGAACGTTCAGATTTTGGATGATTTTTGACGAAAAATTGATGAAAAAGCGGAGTGTACACGGGAGTACATGAGCATTTTGAAGAGATTTTTCGTCAAAAAATACTAAAAAATGGACGTTCTTGTGAGCGTGCTGAGTAGTTGTTTATCTAAAATCCGAACGTTCTTATATTATCAGGATTATGGTGAGTAGTGACTTTTTTATAACGGTCACTCTTGTTTTTCCGTCATTACGAGGACTGCGAGAAACGTGAGCGACGAAGCAATCCAGTTTTGTTCTGGATTGCTTCGTCGCTAGCGCTTCTCGCAATGACGGATGCGAATATTTTTCATGCACAGGTCATGGAACAGTTACGCTATTCCAGCGTTAAGTCAAATGATCCCATACAATGTACGCCACTATCGACATGTACGATTTCGCCGGTTACGCCGAGCGCTAAGTCAGAACATAAAAAAGCGCTGACATTCCCGACATCTTCTACCGTGATATTGCGTTTTAATGGCGCAATTTGTTCATCGTAGGCTAACATTTTTCGGAAATTTTTA
The DNA here is from genome assembly GCA_001801315.1 of Gammaproteobacteria bacterium GWF2_41_13. Classification (GTDB taxonomy): domain Bacteria; phylum Pseudomonadota; class Gammaproteobacteria; order UBA12402; family UBA12402; genus UBA12402. The sequence continues at coordinate 16,863 of MGXI01000028.1, forward strand.
ACGCCTGAGGCAGCGAGGGTTCGAACGGGACCCGCAGCGATCGCGTTCACGCGAATACCGAAAGCGCCTAAACTATGTGCTAAATAACGAACATTGGCTTCAAGGCTGGCTTTGGCTACACCCATCACATTGTAATGCGGTAGGACGCGTTGTGAACCATCGTAAGTCATGGCAACGATAGCGCTAGGATGATTTTCCATCATTGGTTTTGCCGCCTTAGCGAGCGCTGCTAAGCTATAAGAGCTGATATCATGGGCAATGCGAAATCCTTCTCGATTGACCGCGTCGGCATAACTGCCATCTAATTGATCCGTTGGCGCAAAAGCGATGGAGTGTACTAAGATGTCCAAATGATCCCAGTGCTTTTTGAGTTCAATAAAAGCAGCGTCGATGCTTTGATCCAAAGAGACGTCGCAAGGGATGACGATTTTAGAATCAAATTCCTGGGCGATTTCTTCTACGCGTTCTTTAAAGCGATCATTCGGGTAGGTGAAAGCCAACTGTGCACCTTCTCGATGCATCGCTTTAGCAATACCATAAGCAATTGATCGATTATTGGCGATACCCGTAATGAGGGCCAATTTATTTGTTAAAAATCCCATGTTTATCTCCTGAGAATTAATTATTAACTGGTTATTTTGTGCGTACCCCCGCAAAGAGCCTGATTAGGCACTCGTAAGGGATGTCTCTACGATTGCGAAGCCAAAAAGTCTTTATACGATACAATTGTTTTTAATTGTTGATCATAAATCGATTTATTCTTTGCATAAGCATAATAAAAAGTATTTTTATTGCCAATGAATTTTTCAACGGGATGAAAATAACGATCCCATTCGGTGTGGGGAACTTCGTTAAAATCTGTTTGCGAAAATAAAAAAGGAGCCATGGTTCGTTTTTCTAATGGGCTCACGATTTTTTCTGGCGCTTCGTTATCCCTTGCTGATGTGTAAAAATAATTCATTTCCGTTTCGCTTTTTGCAATGAGCCAACTCTTATTGCCTTCAGCGTCGAGCAGTAGAAAACAACCGCTTTCGCTGACTAAGTAATATTCGACAATGTGATTATGGCGAATGGTGCGATTGAAAATATCGGTAAAAATAGGTTCGCCTAAAGCGGAGTGGGTGCTATTAGCGAGTAACCCTAAGATATTTTCAGATAAAGTTTGGAAATAACGTTTTTCCAATTCTCTGAAAGCGACATTAATTTTTTCTTTGAAGGTTTTCAGTGTTTTAGTGGGCGATAGAGATATGTCCAAATTTTTTTCAACGAATTTATGGATTGTCCCCGTATTAAATGCTTCTAAGCCGAGTTGATGAGAAGCTTGCCCCGTGAGCAGTAATTTTTGAAAAGCATAGGGCGTCGTTTTCTCAAAAAACTCTAACCCAGTTAATTGAGGCATTGCATAATCGACAATCGCCACGGCAATTTCTTTAAAGCGATTGGGATTATAAACTTGTTGATGAATTTGTGATACGTCAATATCAATCAGCGCGTGTTCATGATCATCCAAATGATTGAGATCAACATCGGTATTTTTTAGATGGGAAGACCAACCTGCTGGATTGATTGTGGGGCGATATTTTTTTTGAATAAATTTAAGCGCTTCAGCAGGGTTAGTATAGAGATAAGGTTTTGGTATGTTGTTGAGCAGGCGAACCAATCCTTGCAAATACTCATCTTCATCATCGACTAAAAGCGGTGTTGTTGGATGATAACAGCAAGGAATACAATGACGAGAATTGACATTCATTTTTTCTCTCCTTTCCCTAAGATTCATTCGCATCCTGCTACGTTAACATACGATAAAAATGAAAGCAAATATTGAATAGGATTGAGGGCGAGGCGGATAAAGAAAATGTGAAGCATTTTCCCGCCGAGCGATGTGCAGGGATGCGCGGCTTTGGAGATGCGTCAGGATGACAGTTCAGGAAAGACTGGGTAGGATTGAGGATTGAGGGAGGGAACTACTTGCCGTCATTGCGAGGAGCGCTAGCGACGAAGCAATCCCGTTTTATTCTCTGGATTGCTTCGGGCATACCTCGCAATGACGGTGGACTGGATTTTTTTGGCTGCGCTTTGCGATGATACATATGAAGCGCGGGATGACGAAGTCCGATCATTCTTGTGGGCACCTTTAATTCCGAATTTACATTTATACAGATTTTTAATCGAGTGGCTGCTATAGATTTCTGAATGGTCACGCGCTATGATAGCAGTACTTTTTATCAATCTGACATCATTAAATCAAAGGGGAAAATCATGAGCTACGTGCTAGTGTTAAATTGTGGCAGTTCGTCTATTAAATTTGCAGTGGTGAATCCTGTATCAGGTGAAAATGCACTGATGGGTTTGGTTCAATGCATTGGCATGAAAGAAGCGAGTTTACAATGGAAGCGAGCGGGGCAAAAACAAGAACGCGCTTTGCCGGATGTAAATTATGAATCGGCTATTTATTCAATTATTGAAGTGTTACGTGAAGTCGATCAGCTTGAATCCCAATTGATTGCTGTTGGGCATCGTGTTGTGCATGGGGGCGAAAAATTCAAATCATCGGTTGTGATTGATGAGTCAGTCCTTGATCAAATTCGTGACTGTTGTCGGTTGGCACCTTTGCATAACCCCGCGAACTTGACGGGTATTTTAGCGGCAAAAAAGAATTTTCCGCATTTACCTCAAGTGGCCGTGTTTGATACCGCTTTTCATCAAACGATGCCAAAACATGCGTTTATTTATGCCATTCCTTACGAATTATATACACAACACAGTATTCGTCGTTACGGCTTTCACGGGACGAGTCATCAATATGTCGCAGAGCAGGCCGCTCTTTTGATTAATAAACCGTTTGATCAATGTGCTTTTATTACGGCCCATTTAGGCAATGGGTCCAGTGTCGCAGCTATTTTAAATGGGAAAAGCGTCGACACCAGCATGGGCTTTACGCCACTCGAAGGTTTGGTCATGGGGACGCGATCGGGCGATGTTGATCCGAGTTTGCATGCTTTTTTAGCGGACACATTAGGATATGATGTGCATAAAGTGACGGAACTACTCAATAAAAAAAGCGGCGTTTTGGGCTTATCGCAGTTGGGCTCTGATATGCGCACATTGGAGAACGCCGAAGCAGAAGGGCATGAAAATGCGGCTTTAGCGAGAGAAGTGTTTTGCTACCGATTAGCAAAATATATCATGTCTTATTTGGTGCCATTAGGACGTTTGGATGCATTAATATTTACCGGCGGTATCGGCGAAAATGATCGCAAAGTTCGTGCGCGCGTCGTTCAATGGTTATCTGCCTTGAATTTCACCTTAGATCCTGTTCGCAATCAAGAAAACGGGAAGCAAAGCGGGAATGTCATTACGACAAGCGAAAGTCGAGTTGCTTTAGTAATCCCAACGAATGAAGAATTGATGATTGCGCGTGATGCGGCAAAATTGGCTCAACGGAGGTAAGGGAGATATGCGTACAATTTTAGTGGTGCCGGTCAATAAAAATGTGGGTTTAACGACGGTGACTTTGAGCGTTGAACGTGCTTTTTCTACGCAGCTGAAAACTTGTTATTGGGAGCCGATCGGGCGGGAGATTGAAACGATTCATCATTTGGATGATTTATTAAGTCAGAACAAATTATCGACGTTATTAGAAGAAATACTCGTTTCATTTCGAGCCCTTATAATGCCGAAAAAAGAGATCGATCTGTGTGTGCTGAAAGGGTTGTCGTATCGAATTCCTCGCTCTTATGTGCTAGACATCAATGTTGCTTTAGCGCGTGCATTTAATGCGCAAATTGTGTTGGTAGCCTCACCGGCCGATGAGGATTTAGTGGATGAAGCTGTTTTACGCCAAATCGAATTAACGGCGCAATTTTATGATCCTGATTATGCCATGGATCGCATGTTAGGTTGCATTGTTAATAGATCGCGACAAAGTGAAACAGAATTACGGTCGCTTTTCGCGCAAAGCCCTGTTTCGTTATTGACGTGCGTTCCTTCGATGAAAGGGGAAAGTGAAATAACGCTTTCAGCAGATTGGATTTCAATTTTAGAGCAAAAACCCTACAAAAAGCGACTCACGCCGCCGATGTTTAATGCGACGCTATTTGATCAAGCGGAGCAAGCGAAAAAAACCATTGTTTTACCCGAAGGTGAAGAACCTCGCACTATACAAGCCGCAATTATTTGCGCACAGAAAAAAGTCGCGCATTGTATTTTATTGGGGCGAGAAGAATCTATTCGATCAATTGCAACACAATATCACTTATCTTTACCAACTGATTATTTAACGATTATCGATCCCGTTCAAATCGCGCACAAATATATTAAACCGATGGTTGAGTTACGTAAGCAAAAAGGATTGACTGAAGAAGAAGCGCAAAAGCAATTAACAGATTCTGTCGTTGTTGGCACGATGATGGTGCAACAAGGTGAAGCCGATGGACTTGTTTCTGGTGCTATTCATACAACCGCTAATACGGTTCGACCAGCATTGCAATTGATTAAAATGGTGCCGGACGCCAACGTGGTTTCGTCATTGTTTTTCATGGCATTGCCGGATGAAATTTTGGTGTATGCCGATTGCGCGATCAATCAAAATCCGGGTGCTGAAGTGCTTGCAGATACAGCGATCCAAACGGCGGATTCGGCTAAGCAATTTGGTATCGATCCTCGGGTGGCGATGATTAGCTATAGCACGTTAGGTTCGGGTGCTGGGCCGGATGTTGAAAAAGTTCAAAAAGCGGTTGAGTTAATACGGGCAAAACGATCGGATATTCATGTCGATGGACCTTTGCAATATGATGCAGCGGCGGATCCCATCGTGGGAAAATTGAAAGCACCGAAAAGTGAAGTGGCTGGACGAGCAAACGTTTTTATTTTTCCTGATTTAAATACAGGCAATACGGTGTATAAAGCTGTTCAACGCACGAATCGTATTTTTTGTTTTGGTCCGATGTTGCAAGGGCTACGCAAACCGGTGAATGATCTATCTCGTGGGTGCTTGGTTGAGGATATTGTGTATACGATTGCGTTAACAGTGGTTCAATCGTTAAAATAATTGAGGATTGAAGGAAGACGTTGCTACGTGATCGTCATTGCGAGGTATGCCCGAAGCAATCCAGTTCTGATGCTGGATTGCTTCGTCGCTCACGCTTCTCGCAATGACGAAGGAGTGGATTGCTTCGTCGCCGACACTCCTCACAATGACGATAACCCATCTCTCTGTCATCCCGCGGTCAAGCCGCGGGATGACAAGAGGTCGAATTGCGGAATGGATATGGGGTTGGATTGTTTCGTCGATGCCTCGCAGACAGAAGAATAACAGTGCGATTCATTGCATAACCTAACAAATTGCGAAACTTGTGTTTAAATTGGATTAAATAAAAAATGACAATAGGTTCAGATTCAAAAATGGTTGTAAAACGTCGAGCAGATTATCAAGTGTCGACGCATTTAATCGATATGGTCGATTTAGTGATCGAGCTTCATGAAGATCAAACGTCTGTGACGGCAACGAGCCATGTACGGGTGAATGCTAAGGCCTCAATAGCTCCAACAAGATTAGCGTTGGATGGCGAACAGGTAGCGCTTGACAGTGTAAAAATTGATGGAGAGGTGATTCGGTCGGATCGTTATCAATTAACCGATACGCAGCTGATTTTGCTGGATCTGCCAGACCAATTCACACTGGAAATCAAAACAACGATTAAACCACAAGATAACACGACTTTAATGGGTCTTTATCGATCGGGTGGTATTTTTTGTACGCAATGTGAAGCGGAAGGCTTTCGACGGATTACATATTATTTAGATCGACCCGACGTGCTTGCGCGATTTACGACGACGATTGTAGCGGATCGAATGCGCTATCCTGTTTTGTTGTCGAACGGAAATTTAATTGATTCAGGTGAGTTATCGGACGGGTTGCATTGGATGAAATGGCAGGATCCTTTTCCAAAACCGTGTTATTTATTTGCAATGGTTGCTGGGGATTTGGATTTTATTGAAGATGTGTATACGACGATGTCGAATCGAAATATCGCTTTGCGTATTTTTTCCGAAAAAGGGCATATTGATAAGTGTGAATATGCCATGACATCGCTTAAAAAAGCGATGCAATGGGAAGAACAACATTATGGGCGTGAATACGATCTGGATGTATTTATGATTGTCGCGATTCAAGATTTTAATTTTGGCGCGATGGAAAATAAAGGGCTTAACGTTTTTAATGCTAAATGTATTTGGGCTGATCCCCATGTCGCCACGGATGCGGATTATGCCCATATCGATAGTACGGTGGCGCATGAATATTTTCATAATTGGACGGGGAATCGGATTACTTGTCGCGACTGGTTTCAGCTTTGTTTAAAAGAAGGACTTACCGTTTTTCGAGATCAATCTTTTTCAGAAACGATTGGTTCAAAAGCGGTCGAGCGAATTGACCAAGTGGAATATTTGCGCTCATATCAATTTCCTGAAGATGCCGGTCCAATGGCACATCCCATTCGCCCGGAAGCTTATATTGAAATTAATAATTTTTATACGACAACAATTTACGACAAAGGCGCTGAAGTTTATCGATTGCTTTTCCATGTTTTGGGTGAAAAACATTTCCGTGCGGGGATCAATTATTATTTTCACCATTTCGATGGCCAGGCGGTTACCTGTGAAGATTTGATTCATTCTTTCGAAGTGGCAAGCCACCGGGATTTAACACAATTTCGATTATGGTTTTCACAATCGGGGACGCCTGAATTATGGATTTCAACGGTGTATGATGAAGCCAAAAAACAGTACGCGATGACCATTAAACAGCAAATTCCCAACACGCCAACAAAATTGTTCCAGCAACCCATGCTGATTCCGTTTAAAGTGGGGCTGTTAGACCAAACAGGTCAAACCATAAAATGTCGTGTGAAAGGCGTTACTCATCGAACAGTCGATGATTCGATTATTTTAAATATCACACAAGCAGAAGAAACATTTTTTTTTACGGGAGTTGCTGAAAAACCCATTCCCTCTTTACTGCGCGATTTTTCAGCGCCGGTTAAATGTTATTATGATTACCCGGATCACGAACTGGCATTTTTAATGATGCATGATAGGAACGGGTTTTCTCGTTTTGAAGCAGGCCAACGTTATGCGATGAAGCTAATAACCACGCTTATTGCTGACTGGCAAGCAGGCCGTGCTTTACATTTGTCGCCCGGTTATGTCGAGGCATTCGGCGCCGTTTTGATGGATGAACAAACGGATATCGCGCTATTAGCGCGTTTATTAGAGTTGCCATCTGAAGTGTATATTGCCGAATCGTTACCGGTGATTGATGTCGATGCGGTTTACACGGCACGTCATTTTTTACAACAGCAATTGGCGGTGATTTTTAAGGACACCTTTCAGGCTATATATGCACGTATGAATTTAAAAACGCCGTATGTGTATACGATTGAAGCGGCAGGACGACGCGCACTCAAAAATATCTGTTTAGATTATTTAACACAATTGGCTTCGCCTGACATGATTCGATTGGCTTTTGCGCAATTTGAAGCAGCCGATAATATGACTGATCGGGTGGCAGCATTGCGCTGTTTGACTGACGCGGATTGTGAAGAACGGCAACGTGCGTTGGATCAATTTTATCGAGCATGGCAACACGAATCGCTAGTTGTCGATAAATGGTTTGGGGTTCAAGCAATTTCGATATTGCCGAATACATTGGATGGCGTTAAAGCCTTATTGGATCATCCGGCATTTAATTTTAAAAACCCAAATCGGGTACGCTCATTAATCGGCTTGTTTGCAAAAAGCAATTTTCTTCGTTTTCATGATCAAACAGGTGTTGGTTATGAATTTGTGACCGATATGATTTTAAAACTCAATGGCATCAATCCGATGGTCGCCGCGCGACTCGTCGAACCATTTACGCATTTTCGGCGCTATGATGCGGTGCGGCAAAATTTGATGAAAGTGCAATTAGAACGCATGCATCAACAGGCGCACTTATCGCCTGATTTGTATGAAGTGGTGACGAAAAGCCTAGATAACTATTCAACATGTTCGGAAAAATGTTCAGATCTCGGGTAATTTTTTAAGCACCCCTTGTGGGCGCCCGATTTCGATCAATGACGTCCGCAATTTTTTGGGCAGCCATAAAGGCTGCCCCTACAAACCCATCGCACGGAATTTGCTTAATCGCAAGGATAATTCCGTGTGTAGGGGCGCATCTACACAAAGATCATGATTAACATCATAGTTTTATTGGTCTCACGAATCGTTTTTTTTATTTCTTATCTCGCACTCGGGCTAATTTGTTTTTACGCGTTATAAAATTTTTTCTTAAGCAAATGTTAAGGTTGATGTGCTATTTTTTGAAACGTGATTGAAAAGAGCCACAATGAGGGAAACATTTATGAAAGAAGTTACGTTACGAGTATCCCATGATGATAAGTCGTTGGGCGCTTATCTGAAAGAGTTTTTGAATAGAGAGCTCATATGTCATTACGAACAGGTTGCTCATGGAGCGTCTACTCTGTTTAGAATACAGTTTCCAAGCGAAAACGAATGGTTTCTAAAAAAATATTTACAGTTTTCGCGATCTTATCCGGTAGGGTTTTTGGGAGAAGAGCTCGTAGATTTTAATCCATCAATGATTCCCTCAGATGTTTGGGAACCTCCTCATGTGACTGAGTTCGTCAACTCTTTCTTTAGCCGATGGCAATCTTCTTTTTCTGATCGCAAAGCGCTTTTTAATTTGCATCAGGACGCTGCGGCACAATTACCCGCATTTCAATATACCGATGAAGCATTACGGGATATTCAACTGTCTGATGACCTTCTCATCAAAAAGATTTTATTACAGGCGTTATTGACTTCCCCAGCGCGTTGGAGCGAGCAATTTTATGCAACGTTAAATGCCTTATTTCAAGCACCGGAAAGCAAGATTCAAACTATTGGTGGATCCCTAGTAGCGCAAGAACTGCGGGCTTTGATTTTCATTTATCGTGATCACCATCATATACCCGATTCTGAATTTCCTGTTTCGCGTCTTTTAACAACACCTTTTTCCATTATTCCGAATTTGGCAGGCGTTGAGCAGCCGGCATCAGAGCCTTTAGTGAAAATGGTTTGTGGTGGCGATTTGTTATCAAAAATCGCTGTTGGTTCTTATCCTCAAGTCTGTGGATTGACAATGATTGCCTATCATCAGTTAACTCATCCGTCTCAAAAATTGTTAGAAACTGTGTTTAGTATGGCGCAACAGGATGCAGTGCTACGACAGAATTTAGCAGAGGCATTCAATCAAACAGATGAACGTGGGGGTACAGCCATCTCTACCATCATTTTTACCTTATGCAAATTCCCACCAGCATTAGTTGGGTTGTTGGATCAAGATATTGATATGCGAAGGCAATTTTCATTGGCTTTCAGCAAGAGAGATAAGGATAACAACACGGTTTTAGATATGCTGTTTTGGTATGATTTTCAGAATTCAGCGGAAAATTTGTTTACGTTAGCAACCAACCATCCAGATTTTGCAGCTATTTTAGGTTCTGTTTTTCACGAGCGCATGAGCGATAGCAAGAAAACCTATTTGCAAAAGATAATGGCAATGCCAGCTTTATTCGAGAAATTATCGGCTAACTTCTATTTATTACCGAGTCTTGCAGGAATGAGTCCTACGCCAGAGGCATTTTGCCTGCTTTTTAATAGCTTTAGTGAAAAACCAGACGTACAACGATTGCTGATGAATGTTTATGTACCTGATGTTGTTTCATTGGACACTGTTTTGCAAGCATCGGGCGAAAAATCTGTGATTCTGAACCCAGCCGCATTTGTTGCTAGTGTATCGCGACAGAAAGAGACAAGGTTGCAGCAGGTCTGCGAGTGTCGGTTACGTTTCAGAGAGTTTGGTGAATCTGCTCGCAAATTAGTTATTGGCAAGGTGATGTTGCAATATAGTCAGTTAGATTTTCGTGCTCAGAGGACGCTAGATTTGCCTATATTTGTTGATCAGTGTTTGCAGCGGATAGTTGCCGACGAAGCTAGACAACAAGCAGAGAAAGAAACACAAGCCGCCCAGCGAAAACAGGAAGAAAATGCTCGTCAAGTTGCTAAGCAAAGAGCAGCCGAAGAGCGAGAAGCGCAAGAGGCAGCCAGAAAAGAATTGTTGAGAAAAGAGAAAGAAGCCAAGGAAGTTCAACGACAGGAACGGGCTAGGATGGAACACGAAGAGCGAATGGCGATTCAGTTAAGAGAGCAAGAGGCGCGAGAAGCGAAACTACAAGAAAAAGCGGCGAAAAAAGCTGAATTTGATCATGCGCTTGAGCAGGCGCTTCATCCTTTACCCAAAGACGATCAGTGTTTTTTGAGGGATGAGTTGACACGAGAATATGTTACGAGTGTTGAAAGACGGGGGGCATTTCCTGCCAAGATGAACGATTATGTTACGATTCAATTAGTCGCTCATCTGGATCGCTTAAAAACCGTTCAAAATGATCGTGCTTTAGCCTTATTACGAGCAGCAGCGATTCCAAAAGAGCACAGCCAACGATTTTGTGATCTATTTCTATCGCGACATCCCATGCTTGCTAGAGTAACTTCTGGGGAAAAATTAAAAGAGTTTGTGGGTAGATTTCTATCTGAATATTGGCCTGAGCAACTCGACGCCCTTATAGCTTGCTGTCAAAATTTGACAAATATTTTGCCAGAAAACAAAAGATTTCTTCAAATAGAAGTGCGGAGTATTTATCGTGATTTACCGATACCTGAAAGAGTGAGTATTCAAAAAACTGAAGCATTTGTTGCGAATCTTGTACAGTCACTAGAATGCGAGCGTGATTCGATTGTTATGAACACATTGCAACAGCTTCATATCCCAGAAAATAAACGACCAGAATTTCTGCGTCTGTTCAAAATCAAACACCCGCATTTATCTATTTTAGACCAACTGAGAAGTTGTCCTACAGGGCCTGTTCAAGGAGTGTTACAGGAATGTGCGGAATTAAAAGTACAACAGATTCGGGACGTTGGTGCCAGTTATTTAAGAGAAAAAATGCCTGTTTTTGAAGAGGTTCATAATCAATATATAGACGGATTGATTTACGCTTACACCACGTTACCCCTGGGAAAACAAGTGACAATTGATCCCGCTCAATTTGTTCGGGAATATTTGGATAGACCATCAGCGCCAGTGAAGTTTGGTACAGGATTTTTTGCGCCGAAGGAGCTTTTGGCTAAGCCATCTAAAGATCCTAGTCCTACAAAAGATGATTCAGCAGGAGAATCTGTGTGTTTTCGTTATTATGGAGACAATGATCTTTAGTTTGGTTATATGTTGTTTCGAGTGGCAAATGGCCGCTTGATTTCTTTTAAATTCTGTTGAGGATTGAGAAGAGATTATCTGTCATTGCGAGGAGTGTCGGCGACGAAGCAACCCAACCACATGTCATCCCGCGGCTTGACCGCGGGATCCAGAAAACCCTGTGTTTCTTATTCATAGCAGTCTGGATTCCGCGGTCAAGCCGCGGAATGACAAAGAATGGGATTGCTTCGTCGCCGACACTCCTCGCAATGATGGGAAGCTGCTTCGGGCAATCGATTCAACATAGAACCTTATTTTTCCTCGACTCGCTTTTTTAAGGTATGCAAATGGTTGAGCGCATCCAGTGGCGTGCAATGATTGAGATCGAGGGTGCTCAAGAAATCGCGAATTTCTTTTTCACTGGACTTACGCGAAAAGCGATCTGACGCGTTGGAAACTCGCGCGCAATCCTCATTTATTGTTGAATAAACTCCGGTTGCTTGCTCGTTTCCGCTTTGCATCTCATCTTTTCGCGTAAGTCCAGTTTCAAAAAGATCGCCTTGCGTCGGCGTTGAAATAGTTTGATGAGAAATGCTGTGCTGTTCGAGCTCGAGCAATTTTTGCTTAGCAGCTGCAATCACAGTACGAGGAATGCCAGCCAATTGCGCGACTTGTAGTCCATAACTTTGATTCGCAGGCCCTTCTTGTACCGCATGTAAAAAAACAATTTTATCTTCATGTTCAATCGCATCGAGGTGCACATTGTACACGGATGCAATAGTATCGGGTAACGTTGTCAATTCGAAATAATGGGTCGCAAATAAGGTCAACGCTTTGACCTGTGTGGCTAAAAAAGCAGCTACTGCCCAAGCCAAAGATAATCCATCGAACGTGCTCGTGCCGCGCCCAATTTCGTCCATCAAGACTAAACTGTGTTGTGTCGCGTTATGCAGAATATTCGCGGTTTCCGTCATCTCAACCATAAATGTCGAACGGCCGCTTGCTAAATCATCGGATGCGCCAATGCGCGTAAAAATACGATCAATAGGGCCAATACTGGCTTCTTTCGCGGGCACAAAACTGCCGGTGTGCGCCAGTAAAACAATGAGCGCCGTTTGACGCATGTAGGTCGATTTCCCGCCCATATTGGGACCGGTAATAATCAGCATGCGGCGATTTTCATCGAATATTGTATCGTTCGGAATGAAGGGATCTTGTTGTGCTTGTTCGATCACAGGATGTCGGCCTTCGATGATACGAATCCCTTCACGATTCGATAATATCGGTTGTGTTAAGTTGAGTGTGTCGGCACGTTCGGCCAAATTTTGCAATACGTCTAATTCAGCTAAATTTTGTGCGCATAATTGTAAGGAGGGCAGATGCGTGATCAATTGATCGAGCAGTGCATCATACAAATATTTTTCTCGCGCGAGTGAGCGGGCTTGAGCGCTCAATACTTTATCTTCAAATGCTTTGAGTTCGGGTGTGATGTAGCGCTCGGCGTTTTTGAGGGTTTGTCTTCGCATATAATGGGCGGGTGCTTGTTCAGCTTGGCCGCGCGAAATTTCGATGTAGTAACCGTGGATGCGATTAAAGCCCACTTTTAACGTCGAAATACCCGTGCGCGCTTTCTCGGCTATTTCCATTTGAACGAGATAATCGCCGGCGTTTTGACTGAGCGTGCGTAATTCATCGAGCTCGGCATCATAACCGGTGGCGATCACACCGCCATCGCGAATAATCATGGGTGGCGATTCGATTATTGCTTGCTTTAAAAGTGCAAATAATTCGGGAAATTCTTGAATATTTTGCGATAACGTTTGGATCGGTTGTATATCAATTGATCGGATCAATGTTTGAATGGCAGGTAATTGCTCGAGCGTTTCGCGTAATTGGACTAAATCACGCGGACGTGCGGATTTTAGCGCTATGCGCGAAAGAATGCGTTCGATGTCGCCGATGTTTTTTAAGACGTCAGATAATGGCATAAAACAACGCATTTCTAATAGAGTTTGAATGGCCAATTGGCGCATTTTTAAAATCGATAGATCACGTAAGGGGCGATGTAGCCATTGTTTCAATAATCGACTGCCCATTGGCGTTTTTGTATGATCAAATACATCCGCTAACGTATGATCAGAAGTTCCTTGCAAATTGACCGTGATTTCCAAATTGCGACGTGTCGCCGCATCTAAAATAATCCCTTCTTCTCGACACTCGACTTGTAAGGCGCGAATGTGAGGTAACGCAGTGCGTTGTGTTTCTTTGACGTACTGTAATAAAGCGCCGGCGGCGCATAAAGCGATGGGATAGGTTTCACAACCAAAGCCCGATAAATCTTTTGTTTGAAACTGTTGGGTGAGTTGTTGAATACTGCTATTGAATTCGAAATCCCACAATGGGCGTTTGCAAATGCTGCGACAAAAGCACGAAAAATCGATTTCGTCACATGACTCGCTGAGTAATAATTCGACGGGTTTAATGCGTTCTAATTCAGCGAACAAAGCGTCTTTTGTGTCGACTTGCATGAGCCGAAATTGGCCGGTAGTAAGATCTAATGTCGCAATACCGAAAATAGACCCTTCGCATTTTGGTTTTCCGCGTTGTCTTTTCTTTGCTTCTGATTCCCTCGTCGCAAGAAAAGCAGCCTTTTGCTGTCCTTGCAAAAGGCGCTCGTCGGAACAAAGCATGCTTTGTTCGTTCCCGACTCGCCTTCCTCGCTCGCTTGAGTCATGTATGCGTAATACACTCCTCAAGCTCGGATCAAAGCCGTCTAGCGGAAATTCCAAACTGCTCGAGTCTATTTGTGGCAACTTCGGAAATTTGTTTGCGATCGGTACAGATTGCTGCTGAAAAATGGCGGCGAGCACATTGTCTTTTTTTTCATCGAGCAGGGCATCATCGATCACGGTGCCGGGGGTAATAATGCGCGTGACTTCGCGTTCGACTAACCCTTTACTTGCTGTAGGGTCGCTCATTTGCTCGCATAGAACGACGGATTCGCCGCATTTAATCAATTTGCCTAAATAAGATTCGACGGCATGAACCGGCACGCCCGCCATTGGAATCGGGTGACCAGCCGACTGTCCGCGTTTGGTGAGGGTGATATTTAATAATTTGGCTGCGCGTTTGGCATCGTCAAAAAATAATTCGTAAAAATCGCCCATGCGGTAAAAAACGAGCGTGTTTTTATGTTGCGATTTGATGCGTAAATATTGTTGCATCATGGGGGTATGGTTGGAAAGATCAGTCATGATGGAGAAATAACCTTGTATTAAATTTTGAGCTGCGTGGGGAGTGGGCTAAGGATTGAGGGATGAAATTGCTTCGCGATAAATTTTTTATATCGTGTTCTCGGATTTTGTCACCCCGCGGCTTGACCGTTGGGTCTAGGAAATAAGCCTGGATCCCGCGATCAAGTCGCGGGATGACAAAGAGGGTTAAAAATTGAGCGGTGTGGTCGCGACCTCGCTGCAAAAAAAATTTCCCCAATAACCTACAGATAGGCATCGTTAAAAATGATATTCGCATGAAAAAAATTAATTTTGTAAAATTCGTCGCGGAGCGACACCGACCCTCAATCCTCAATCCTCGATCCTCAATCCTGGTTTGTTGATTCAAAATTCGATAATATTTATCGGGAGTTATTTTGTACAGGCTTTTTATGGTAACAGATTTTCAAAAACTTTCGATGGCTGTTGGTGAAGCATTGCAAAAAAAATCATGGAAATTGGTGACGGCAGAATCTTGTACGGGAGGATTTTTAGCGCAAGTGATGACGAGTATCACTGGTTGTTCTCAATGGTTTGAACGAGGCTTTGTGACTTATAGTCGTGCATCTAAGGAAGAGCTATTAGGGGTATCCGCCGAGATGATTCAACGTGATGGTGCCGTGAGCGCAGAAGTTGCGCAAGCGATGGCAGAAGGTGCGCTAAAGCACAGTCATGCGAATATAGCGGTCTCTATCACAGGCTTTGCAGGTCCAACGGGCGGTGCGATCGGCAAACCCATTGGAACAGTTTTTTTTGGATTTGCGTTCAAAGAAGCGCCCACGCAAGTGATGCATCAATTATTTGTCGGTGATCGGGAGTGGGTGCGTAGGCAAGCGGTTCAGTTTGCATTGGAAGGTTTGTTATTACGGATTACAAGCACGAATTCACTCCGCACGCCGCATTGAATCAAAAAAATAACTCGTCACTGTTCAGTGCTTTTTGAATTAACCTTATCATTGTTCTATGCGATGAATTCGTAGGGGCGACCCTTGTGGTCGCCCAAAAATCGTGGGCATCTTCGAGACTGCGCATCCACGAAGGATGCCCCTACAGGCGGATTAGAAAATCATCCCAAATCTGAACGCTCTTGTATGGTCACGATTGCGGTGAATAGTTACAGTAACTCTTGCGCGTCTGGTGTGGGAATTTCTGAAATTTTCTTAGCGCCCAAGCGCGATTTATGAAATAATCAGCGCAATTAAAGGGGTGAAGAACGCGAAAGCAGGGCGTTTTTTGATGGGGGAACCTGAATTAATCAATTTAATTCATCAGTGAATTAAACGAGAAGCAAGACGCGGTTCATTGTTCACAATATCTTACTAAATCATTTTTTACAAAAGAGGTCATTATGGATTCTGATAAACAAAAAGCGCTTTCGGCAGCGCTCAGTCAAATTGAAAAACAATTTGGAAAGGGTTCTGTCATGCGCATGAGCGATACAGCGATTGCTAAGGGAATTGATGTTGTTTCAACCGGCTCATTGGGCTTGGATTTGGCTTTAGGCGTAGGCGGTTTCCCACGAGGGCGAGTGGTTGAAATTTACGGGCCGGAATCGTCGGGTAAAACGACATTAACATTGCATGCCATTGCGCAGTGTCAAAAAGCGGGAGGCACAGCGGCGTTTATTGATGCGGAACATGCGCTCGATCCATTGTATGCAGAAAAGCTTGGCGTCAATGTCGGGCAATTATTAGTGTCACAGCCGGATAATGGCGAACAAGCGCTAGAAATTGCCGATATGTTAGTGCGATCGGGTGCGGTCGAAATGGTTGTGATTGACTCAGTCGCTGCGTTGACGCCGAAAGCGGAAATTGAAGGCGAAATGGGTGATTCACACATGGGTTTGCAAGCACGATTGATGTCTCAAGCATTGCGAAAACTAACGGCGAATATTAAACGGTCCAATACGCTCGTTATTTTCATCAATCAAATTCGCATGAAAATTGGAGTGATGTTTGGTAATCCTGAAACGACGACAGGCGGTAATGCATTGAAGTTTTATGCCTCGGTTCGTTTGGATATCCGTCGTACGGGTGCGATTAAAAAAGGTGAGGACGTGATCGGCAGCGAGACGCGTGTGAAAGTGGTGAAAAATAAAGTGGCGCCACCCTTCAAACAAGCGGATTTTGATATTTTATATGATCATGGAATCTCTCGAGAAGGAGAAATGATTGAGCTAGGCGTTAAGTGTGGTTTTGTCGAAAAGTCGGGTGCCTGGTATGCGTATAAAGGCGAAAAAATCGGTCAAGGCAAAGATAACGCCCGACAATATTTGAAAGAAAATCCAAAAATTGCACAAGAAATTGAAGCGCTTATTCGAGAAAAATTATTGAATACGCCGGTGGTGATTGATAGCAAGGCGGAAGATTCAGCCGAATAAGAGAAGAAATTGCTAGCAACCGTCATTATGAGAAACGCAAGCGATGAAGCAATCCAGAATCAAATGGGATTGCTGGAAGTTAGATGAGGCATTTTATGTTCTGGATCCCGTGGTCAAGCCGCGGGATGACACAGAGTTGGATCCCGCTCGAATGACAAACGATCTTGTAAAAGCCAAACAAATCACCTGGAAATTGTTGTCCGAGCGGGAATACGCTCGTCAAGAATTATCTCATAAATTAATTCAACGAGGTTTTGATCGAATAACGGTAGATGCCTTGCTCGATGAATTGCACGTTGATGGTTTACAAAGCGATGAACGTTTTGCCGAAGTTTATGTACGTAGTTATATTGCTCGGGGTCACGGTCCGTTAAGGATTCAACAAGCGCTGCGAGAAAAGGGTGTGTCAGATTCAATTATCGAAGCGTGTTTTTTAGCGGGAAATTATGACTGGTTTGCTTTAGCGCAAGCATTACGAAGCAGAAAATTTGGCGACATCGTGCCGAAAGATTTTGCAGCACGTGCTAAACAATCTCGTTTTTTGCAATATCGCGGGTTTAGTTGGGAGCAAATTAAAGCAGCGTTTTCGAAGGTTGATTGAGGATTGAGGAAGGGAACTACCTGCCGTCATTGCGAGGAGCGTTAGCGACGAAGCAATCCAGAAAAAATCTGGATTGCTTCGGACATACCTCGCAATGACAAAGGAGTGGATTGCTTCGGACATACCTCGCAATGACAAAGAAGTGGATTGCTTCGGGCATACCTCGCAATGACGGCGGACTGGATTGTTTTGTTTTGGCTGCGCTTTGCGATGATGAATATAAAGCGCGGGATGACCACATTAAATCATGGTTTTTAATTAAGGCGATACAATGAAAATAATGAAACAAGTTAATCGGCGGCGAGTGATCCAATGGCTACTCGTGCCAATTGCGTTAATCATTTTAGGGCTCGCATGGAAATTTCCTTTATTAGGATTTTTAGTGCCGCTTGTGATGTTGCTCGGCATTGTCGGCAGTTTTTTTAAAGGACGCTATGTCTGTGGGAATTTATGCCCTCGTGGCGCTTTGTATGATCGCGTTTTGTCGCGCATAAGTCCGAAAAAAACGATCCCCACTTTTTTAAAAAACATGTCTTTTCGATGGGCCGTAGTTGTTGGATTGATGACTTTTATGGTATTTCGGTTATTCGACCAACCCTTCTCATGGACGCATACGGGTTTGGTGTTTTGGCAAATGTGTGTCATTACAACGATGATAGGAGTGATTTTGGCGATTTTTATGCACCATCGTGCTTGGTGTTCTTTTTGCCCGATTGGTACATTGTCGAACGCTATTGGCGGAAACAAAGACCCCTTGCAAATGAATCAACCGCGTTGTGTCTTATGCAAAAAATGTGAACGCACTTGTCCGATGCAAATTGCTATTTTGCAAAATACGCGGCAAGGTGTATTAACGGATCGCGATTGTATTCGATGCGAAGAATGCATCAACAGTTGTTCGCGACAAGCGTTAGAATTTCAATAGGGGAAAACATATGTTGAATTTACCTGCTCGTTTTCCATTGGCATTTTTGCCGACGCCTATTCATGAATTAAAAAATCTTTCGCGGGTATTGAGTGGCCCGAGAATTTTAATCAAACGCGATGATCAAACGGGGCTCGCGTTTGGTGGGAATAAAACAAGAAAACTCGAATTTGTCGTGGCCGATGCGTTATCGAAAGGAGCCGATACATTACTGACGACAGGCGGCGTTCAATCGAATCATTGCAGGCAAACTGCGGCAGCGG
>MGXI01000028.1:35642-62348 GCA_001801315.1 Gammaproteobacteria bacterium GWF2_41_13
TCTTTTTAGATCACTTGTTTAAAGCACGCTTGCACTGGCAATCGGCTTCGGCGACAGAACAGGAGTTGAATCAATTAGCGGATCAGTTACGCAGCGAAAGTTGTAAACCCTATGTCATTCCCATTGGTGCATCAAACGCATTAGGGTCGTTGGGTTATGTGCATGCGATGCAAGAATTAAAAGAACAAATGCGGGAACAACATCTTAATATCGATCATATTGTTTTCGCCTCTTGTTCGGGCGGCACGCAAGCGGGTATGGTGCTCGGCGCAAAATTAATTAATTTTCAAGGTAAAATCCTGGGCATTGATATTGCACCAGTCGGTCAGTTCGGAAATGTTTATGAAGCGCATTTGATGAAATTAAGCAATGAAGCAGCAAAAATGCTCGCCGTTAAAAAGCAATTTGCACCACAAGATTTTTTGGTTAATTATGATTATTTAGGAAAAGGATATGCGATTGTTGGCGATTTAGAACGAGAAGCCATTCATCTGCTGGCTGAAAAAGAAGGTATTTTATTAGACCCCGTTTATACGGGCCGAGCGTTTGGCGGATTGCTGGATTTGATTCAATCTAAACAATTTTCGAAAAACGAAACGGTTTTGTTTTGGCATACGGGTGGAACGCCTGCGCTATTCGCGCAGGTGGAAAATATTTGTGCCAAATAAATTGAGGGTCTTTTGGAATGTCGATGTCATTTTTCACTTCGGGACAATTGGGAGAATTTAAGGCGATATTAGATTCAACACGCGATATTCCAGGTGTCTATTTATCTTCAGTCCGTGTTATGTTGCAACGGCCTGAAGTGGTCAGACAGTTGTTTTGGACTGAAGGAACGAATCCGTCTAAGCAGACTCCTCAAGCGGCTGGCAAGGAGAGCGCATCACTCAGTTTTGAAGTGCGGCGTAGAATAACGATGTTGGGTTTATTTGAATTATTATTAAAGGGCGAATACGCTGCTTTTACCAAAGAGCAAAAAAAACCTCTGTCTCTTGCAGCGTTTCAACAATTAAGTGAAGAGGCTAACTTGCTTAATGCAAATGAACTCGCTGCTATTCGAGCCAGTTGTTTTTTTGTGATATCAGACAGCGCTCGAGAGCAACTTAAAAAAGTTACGAGTCAGGATGTATTTGATTCGGAAGTGTTTTTAACGCGAGTAACTGAAGCGTTATTGAAATGCGACAAAGAGCAAAGAGGTAGTCTCATGCCTTATAGCGCGTTACTGACTGAGTCGCAGTTTACATTATTATCACAGTGTTATTTAGAGAATTGCCATCTTCGCCATATGATGTTTACTGAGGGTGGAAAAAATATGTTTAAAGGATTAGAACAGGCTGAACCATCTGCTATTAAATTATGGAAATGGCGGTGGTTGTGTAATTTATTTGGGTTTAATGGGAATTCGACTTACTACGATCAAGATGTTCACGATATTGTTGCCGAGCTTTTTAAAAAAATTAAAGCGACAAAAAATCCGCATCAATTGTTAGTGGAATATTTGTGCTGGCGTGCGGATCGGGCGGGATTTTTGCAGAGATCTGGATCTGATATAGATGAAAATGAAAAATTATTTTTGGGCCATTTGGCCGCTTTTGGTAATAAGGTTACCATCCTCGATGTAGAGTCTGGCCAGGAGATTTTACGCGGGTATTTATATTTCAGGGATCAATTGCACGGAGGGCTAACGCCGGCAGCTGATTATGTGCAGTATTTTATTCCAAACGTTCAAGTGACACCCACCTATATTCCGGCGCTAATGAATGCTGTTTATGATATTTTAAGTAATGTGAAAGATCAGGAATTTCAGTCATTACAACAGAAAATGTCACCGTTATTTGATGGAAAAAAGCTTTCTCCTTTGTCGTTGGCGACGATTTATTGTTGTCAAGTATTAGCGGCTATTTATCGGCCCGCGGTATCATATCGTGAGCGTGTTTCTTGTCAAAAAAGCACAAGCAAAGCCGTTCTTCTTGAATTATTGAAGGGGTGGTTGGAAAACGGTCTTGCGTTGAGCGCGAGCGTGATTAATAACGAGGTCTTTGTGAGCGGGGTCCAGGCCAGGTCAGAGAATCAACCACGACCTCGCTGAAACAGCTATTGCGCTACAGTGTTTTTGCTCGAGTATCGATTTTAATATTGCTTCTTTTTGTGTCTGATGCTATTTTCTCGCCCCTATGCTTTTTTTATAGGCGCGTAGCTCAGTGGTAGAGCATCACCTTGACATGGTGGTGGTCGGTGGTTCGATCCCACTCGCGCCTACCATTTCTTTTATGCGTGTTGAGGGTCACTATGCCTATCATTACTTTGCCGGATAATAGTCAGAAATCTTTTGATTCCGCTGTTTCTGTTTATGATATTGCTCAATCAATCGGCAATCGATTAGCGGCTGCTGCGATTGCAGCTAAAGTCAACGATCAGCTTGTTGACTTGTCTTTTCGTATTGATAAAGACGCTCACGTGACTATTTTGACGGATAAAAATCCCGAAGCACTTGAGATTATTCGACATTCAACCGCCCATTTATTAGCGCATGCAGTCAAGCAACTTTTTCCCGAGGCAAAAATTGCGATTGGCCCCGTCATCGAAGAAGGTTTTTATTATGATTTTGATTTGGCGCATCACTTTACGCCTGAAAATTTAATAGTGATTGAATCGCGCATGAAAGAACTTGCCGAGCAAAATATCCCGATTGTTCGACAAGAAATGACTCGAGAAGCAGCGTTGTGTTTTTTTGATCAGCAACAAGAAATTTATAAAACAACCCTCATTCGCGATTTACCAGACAATGAGCCGCTAAGTCTTTATACGCAAGGTGAATTTACTGATTTGTGTCGAGGTCCACATGTTGCTTCGACGGGCCAATTAAAAGCGTTTAAATTAATTAAGCTCGCGGGGGCTTATTGGCGAGGCGATTCGAAAAATAAGATGTTGCAACGTGTTTATGGCACCGCTTTTTTTAATCAAAAAGACTTGGATGCTTATCTGGGAAAAATCGCTGAAGCGGAAAAGCGTGATCATCGCAAGCTTGGCAAACAAATGGATTTATTTCATTTTGAAACGCATTCGCCGGGGATGATTTTTTGGCATAACAAAGGATGGATCATTTATCAATCAATCCTGCAATATATGCGCGGCAAACTGCGTGATTACGATTATCAAGAAGTGAATGCGCCGATTATTTTGGCGCGTAGTTTATGGGAGCAATCCGGTCATTGGGATAAATATCAGGACAATATGTTTATCACGCAATCAGAAGATCAGCTTTTTGCCATCAAGCCGATGAACTGTCCAGGACATATTCAGATTTTCAACCAAGGGCTCAAAAGTTATCGTGACCTGCCTTTGCGTATGGCGGAATTTGGACAATGTCATCGTAATGAATTATCGGGCGCCTTACATGGCCTCATGAGAATTCGTCAGTTTACGCAAGATGACGCGCATGTGTTTTGCACAGAAGCGCAGATGCTTTCGGAAATTGAAACGCTCATTCATTTAACTTTTGAAGTGTATAAAACATTTGGGTTTGAAAAAGTGACGATTCGTTTGGCAACGCGTCCATCCATGCGAATTGGTTCCGATGAAAATTGGGACCGAGCAGAAAAAGCGTTAGCTGATGCACTCAATCAACAAAAGCTTGCTTTTACTTTAGCGCCAGGCGAAGGGGCTTTTTATGGACCGAAAATCGAGTTTCATTTGCATGACTGTCTAGATCGCACCTGGCAGTGTGGGACGATTCAGGTCGATTTTTCTATGCCAGTGCGGTTTGGTGTTGAATATGTTGCTGAAAATGGCGAACGGAAAACGCCCGTGATGATTCACCGAACCATTATCGGCTCGATCGAACGATTCATCGGCATTTTACTCGAGCAATATGCGGGGAAATTGCCATTATGGTTAGCACCAACGCAAGTGGTTGTGATGAATATTACCGATCAACAGGCTGATTATGCGACTTCTATCGTCAAAACTTTCAAAAAACAAGGCATTCGTGTCATTTCTGACTTGAGAAATGAGAAGATTGGCTTTAAAATCCGCGAGCATACGTTACAGAACATTCCTTACTTGTTAGTGGTAGGGGATCGAGAACGTGAAAGTGGCTTAGTTTCGGTGAGAACACAATCGGGTCGTGATTTAGGCAACCAGTCGGTCGAAGACTTTCTGAATCATATCCACGTTGAAGTAGATAACTATTCACCGCGATCGTGATGACACAAGAACGTTCAGATTTTGGCGCTTTTTGACGAAAAATTGATGAAAAAGCGCCAAAATATGGACGTTCCTGCGAGCGTGTTGAGTGGTTATTGAAATTGTTTAATACGAACGAGTTATATAGAGTTGGCTTGTGTGAAAAGAGGAAAGGCGAATTTTTAATACGTCAGATCGTTTTTAGCATAAGCCCAGTAAATTATTTTGGAGGGATCACATATTAGCACTGAAAAACAGGTTCGCGTGAACGATGGCATTCGTGTGCCAAAAGTTCGATTAATCGCGGAAGACGGGGAGCAAGTGGGGGTTGTATCCATTCGAGAAGCATTGGATAGAGCGTACGAGGCTGAACTTGATTTGGTTGAAATCGTCCCGAATGCGGATCCGCCGGTTTGTAAAATCATGAATCATGGCAAATATGTCTTTCAACAAAATAAGAAACAGGCACAGTCTAAGAAAAAGCAAAAAAGCCAACTGAAAAAACTGAGATTACGTCCCGGGATTGAAGAAGGGGATTATCAGGTAAAACTACGCAACCTGATCCGTTTCCTGCAAGAAGGGAGTAAGGTGGAGGTGAGTCTTCGCTTTCGTGGTCGAGAAATGTCGCATCAGGAGATTGGTCTTAAAGTCTTGCAAAGACTTTGTGCTGATCTTTCGGAGTACAGCGATGTGGAACGAGCACCGAAATTTGAAGGGCGCCAGCAAGTGATGATGGTTTTAGTGCCGAAGAAAAAATAAGTGACGCTATACGATTCCTGTTAATGAGCGCTCTGGCTTTTGATAGTGAATCGGTTGTTGTTATGTTTCATGACACTTCATTGCGTTTTTAAATAAAAGTAAATTGCGGAGTATAAAAGATATGCCAAAGTTAAAGTCAAACCAGGGTGCAAAAAAACGGTTTAAGTGCACTGGCAGTGGGAAGTTTGTGCACAAGAGTGCAGATCGTCGTCACCTTCTGACTAAGAAAAGCCCGAAGAGAAAGCGTCAATTGCGGGGTAATGCCGTGGTTCATAAAACCGATATGAAACGCGTTATACAGATGATCAAATAAATAAAGTCAGAGGAGACAAACAATGCCAAGAGTTAAACGAGGCGTGACCGCGAGAGCACGTCATAAAAAAGTTTTAAAAAAAGCGAAAGGTTATTATAGTGCAAGAAGCCGTGTTTATCGCGTTGCGAAACAAGCGGTTATTAAAGCAGGGCAATACTCATATCGAGGCCGTAAAGAAAAGAAACGGGATTTTCGTTCCTTATGGATTATTCGTATCAATGCGGCTGTGCATGAATTGGGGATGAATTATAGCCGTTTCATTTGTGGCCTTCACAAAGCAGGGATTGAAATTGATCGAAAAGTTTTAGCGGGTTTGGCGATTTCAGATAAACCGGCTTTTGCCGCGATTGCTGAAAAAGCTAAACAGGGATTGATGATTAAGGATTGAGAGAATGGTAGCGCCTCGCCGTTCGCCGTTTGATAGCGGAATCTAGTTTTTCTGGATCCCGCGCGGGTCAAGCCGCGGGATGACGGTTCAGGAAAGGCTGGTTGAGAATTGAGAGGAAAGACCATCTGTCGTCATTGTCCCATCGTTATTGCTTCGTCGCCCACGCTCCTCGCAATGACGATGGGATTGGATTACTTCGGTTATGTCTCTCAATGACGTGGAATGAATCCCGCAGGATGACAGAAAAGATGCGAGTGTGGGTTATTTTGAGGAAATCATGCAAGAGATTTTGCAAAAGATAGAACAATTGCAGCGAGCAGCAGAATCATCGATCCAATCGGCAATTGATGAAAAAATGACCGAGCAAGTACGCATCGATTTTCTCGGCAAAAACAGTCCCTTAACTGAACTGCTCAAAACAGTCGGAAAATTACCTCCTTCCGAGCGGCCAGTTATTGGCGATGCCGTCAATAAAGCGAAAGATTATATTCAGTTGCTCATGTTTAAAAAGAAAGCCGATATTGATGCCAAAACGATGGGTGATCGGATGGCTCGAGATCGACTCGATGTGACCTTACCAGGTCGAGGACAGCAACTGGGCTCTTTACACCCGATAACACAAGTTCGTGATCGGATTGAAGCTTTATTTTCGTCGATAGGCTTTGATGTATCGGAAGGGTTTGAGATCGAAGATGAATGGCATAATTTTGAAGCGCTCAATATTCCGGCCCATCATCCTGCACGTAATGAACAAGATACATTTTATCTCGAAAACGGAAAGTTATTACGCACGCACACTTCTCCTGTTCAGATTCGCTATATGTTGGAACACCAGCCGCCTATGCGAATGATTGCCCCTGGCCGTGTTTACCGTCGTGATTTTGATGCGACGCATACGCCCATGTTTCACCAGACAGAAGGGCTTGTGATTGATCGCCAGGTGAATTTCGGCCATCTCAAGCAAATGATTAGCCAATTTTTGCGCCGATTTTTTGAAAAGAACGATTTACAAGTTCGATTTCGCGCTTCTTATTTTCCTTTTACAGAACCTTCCGCCGAAGCGGATATGCAATGTGTATTATGCGATGGAAAAGGCTGTTCGGTGTGTGGCAATGGATGGCTTGAAATTTTAGGGTGCGGCATGGTACATCCAGATGTATTGGCAGCGGGTGGAATTGATTCAAATGAATTTACCGGATATGCCTTTGGGTTTGGAATGGATCGTCTTGCGATGCTATATTTTGGTATTCCAGACTTACGATTGGTGTTTGAAAATGATATTCGGTTCTTGAGGCAATTTTGAGGTTTTATTGAGGATTGAGGGCGAGGCGGATAAAGAAAATGCGAAGCATTTTCCCGCCGAGCGACGTGCAGGGATGCGCGGCTGGGGAAATGCGTCAGGATGACAGTTCAGGAAAGACCGAATAAAGTAGGACTACCTCTTCGTCATTGCGAGAAGTGTGAGCGACGAATATTCTGGAGAAAAAATCAGTGAAAATTAGTGAAAAATGGCTACGAGAATGGGTGAGTATTGCTTCTCCTAGGCATGTTTTAGTTGATCGGTTAACGTCCTGCGGATTAGAAGTGGACGGCATTGAGCCAGCCGCACCTATTTTTTCTGGGATTATTATCGGTCAAGTGTTAACCGTTGAAAAACATCCAAATGCGGATAAATTACGATTATGTACAGTGAATGTTGGTGAAGCAGAGCCCTTGTCGATTATTTGCGGCGCGGCCAATGTGCGTGAATCATTAAAAATACCGGTTGCAAAGATTGGGGCTGTTTTACCCAGCGGGATGAAAATAGAAAAAGCCAAATTACGTGGGATCGAATCGTTTGGTATGTTATGTTCAGCAAAAGAATTAGGGCTCGCTGAAGTTTCCGAAGGTTTATTGGAGTTACCCGACGATGCGCCGGTAGGAGAAGTTGTTCGTGATTATTTAAATTTAGATGATTACATTTTGGATATTGCTATCACACCGAATCGAGGGGATTGTTTAAGTGTACAAGGGCTTGCCCGCGAAATCGCTGCCGAGCACAATGTCCCTTATCAACCAGTTGAGATTAAATCTGCTAAAATAGCTGTCGATGATCATCTCGATATTTCTATTGAATCTCCCCGTTGTTTGCATTACGCAGGGCGTGTGATCAAAAGTATTAACGCAAACGCAAAAACGCCGATTTGGATGCAAGAACGCTTACGTCGTTCAGGTATTCGCAGTATTCATCCGATTGTTGATGTGACGAATTACGTGATGCTTGAGCTGGGTCAACCTATGCATGCATTCGATTTATCGAAACTTTCTCATCAAATCGTTGTTCGAGAAGCAAGAGCCGGAGAAAAGTTAACTTTATTGAATGGCGTAGAAGTTTCGTTAGTTCCAAAAACGTTATTGATCGCTGATGGCAAAACGCATCAACCTTTGGCGATCGCAGGCATCATGGGTGGTGTTTCATCCAGTGTTACGACTGAAACACAGGATATTTTTTTGGAGAGTGCCTACTTTCACCCGATCTATGCGTTTGAATCAGTGAATGCAAAACAATATGGATTACATACTGATTCTTCCTATCGATTTGAACGAGGAGTTGATCCTGCGATTCAAATCCGAGCACTTGAGCGCGTGACAGCATTGATTTTAGAGTTCATGGGCGGTAAAGCTGGGCCTATCATAGATAAGGGATCTCCGATTGAACTCAAGCGATCAATTATTTTATATGAGCAAAAAATCAATCAATTATTAGGTACAGACATATCACCTAAAGAAATTGAAGCGATTTTGACGTCACTTGGGTGTCAATTGGCAAAAATTTCTGATGGATGGAGGGTGGATGCGCCGAGTTATCGTTTTGATATCAACCAAGAAGTTGATTTGGTTGAAGAGGTTGCTCGCATCTATGGATACAATCGGTTAAAAGAGAAATCTTTAAGTGCTCCTTTAATTCTTACCGATCGTTCTGCCTATACTATTTCGGTCCAACAGATTCGAATGGCATTGCAATATCGAGACTATCATGAAGTAGTAACCTACAGTTTCATTGATCCTTCAAAAGAAAATTTTTTAACCGGACCAACAAAACGATTAACCATTAAAAATCCGATGACGAGTCATATGTCTGAAATGCGAACCACTTTATGGACGGGATTATTGGAAGTGCTCGCGTATAATTTAAATCGGCAAGCAGATCGTGTGCGTATTTTTGAAATCGGTTCGCGATTTAAGGTTGACGAAACAGGCGGCTATCAAGAAGAAAAAGTGCTAAGCGGTTTGGTTTATGGACTCAATACTCAGGAAACGTGGAGTACAAACAAGCAGCTGGCCGATTTTTTTGATATTAAAAATGATTTGGAAGTTTTATTTCAACAAACTGGCCGCATGAATGATTTTCGATTTGTTTCCTTTGATCGAGAAGATGCAGATTGTAAATCGTGGGTGCAATGGGAAAAGAGTGCCATCATTTACGACCGTGATCAACGCATTGGAAAGCTTTATGTAACCAATGCGTTAGCCGCAAGAGACATTGCTTTACATTATGGGTTGCCCAAAGAATTCAATGAAATTTGTTTATTCGAATTATTACTGAAACCATTGCAAGAAAAAGTACTGGCTCGATGTCAGTCAATTTCAAAATTTCCTTCAGTTCGTCGTGATTTAGCGTTTGTTTTAGATCAGTCCATACCCGCGGAAAAAATCACGGAAAATATTCAAAAAGAGGCAGGTAACTTATTGATTAATTTGACTATTTTTGATGTTTATCAAGGTAAAGGTATTGAGCCAGGAAAAAAGAGTTTGGCCATAGGGCTTACTTTTCAGAGTCAAGATCGGACACTGAATGTTGAAGAAGTCCATGAACTTGTTGACCGAATTATTAAATTACTCCAAAATACTTTTGCAGCAACTTTGAGGGAGCAATAATATATGGCCGCATTGACTAAAGCAGATCTCGCGCAACACTTGTTTGAAAGAATAGGTATCAACAAACGAGAAGCGTATGCGTTGATTGAAGATTTCTTTGAAGAAATCCGTTGCGCCTTAGCGCATGGATTCGAGATTAAATTCAGTAATTTTGGTTATTTTGGGTTAAGAAATAAAAACGAACGCCCGGGGCGGAATCCAAAAACGGGAAAAAATGTTTCTGTGACTGCACGACGTGTCGTGGCTTTTAAGGCGAGCCAGCATTTAAAAGAGTTGGTCGAGACTCGTCTATCGGAACGAGCAAACAGACGCCAAGCGATGGATGCTCATGCATAAAAAACATCTTGCGCCCATTCCTTCGAAATTATTTTTTAGTATCAGTGAGGCAGCCGATTTATGTGGTGTCAAACCGCATGTGTTACGCTATTGGGAAGATGAATTTTGTCAAATCAAACCAACAACGCGTACTGGCGGACGACGTTATTATCAGCCACAGGATATTGAGTTAATCCGTAATATTCGCGCATTACTTTATGATAAAGGGTATACGATTGCTGGCGCTCGTAAGATTTTGTCTTCTGCAAAAAAATTAACACAAGAGTTATCGGCTGAAGTGGTTGAAACAGCAAAAGAGATTTCGTCTTCTGTTTCAGAATCCTCACTGGAAACCTTCAAACAAGCCGCTGTTGCCTCAGCGGAGAACATTTCTCATGTTGTGATTGAAGAGACTGTTCTAGCATTAGAGCATCTACTCGATCAGCTTAATTTTGAGTAAGAATAATGCCATTACCATGAAATTTTCTTATACGGTGGATGGTCAGCAACTTTTTCAATCAATCCACTTAACGATCGAGCCTGGGCGCAGCTATTTAATAACAGGCACTGAAGATAACAAAACCACACTTTTAGGTGGTATTTTAGCGAAAATTTTGCCGGTCGAGGCTGTTAGCGATGTGTCGGCTATTCAATCGCTCATTAAAAATTATACAGGTAGGTTAACGCTAGAGTCCGAAGCGCCATTACCGCAAACAACTGTTTATGTCAGTACAGATCCCGATCGTCATTTGCTCTTTTCCACCATTGAAGAAGAAATTCGTGTCCAATTAGCCGGGTGGCAAAAAAACAGATTGATCAATTTTAATGAGATTTTAAGTGTTTTTTCACTCGATGGTTCTTTTTTAGAGCGACGTATCGCTACCTTATCGGGCGGAGAAAAAATGAAAGTCGCTCTTTCGATAGCCCTGAGTCAATCCGTGGATTGTTATGTGTTTCAAGGCGTTATTCCTTGGCTCGATCAAACGGGACGAATGCAGTTATTGCAACAAGTTCAAGTTATTTTGCAGCGAGGAAGTTCTGTTATTTTTATCGAACAAGAAACATCTGCGTTGTTGCCTCACATGAAAACAATTATTGAATTTGATGGCCGGTCATTACAGGAAATTCAGGCCGATGTGTTTTTAAAAAATCAATATACTTATTTTGAGGAAGAGCAAAAAACCCCCATTTTTAACGCATTTTCGGCGACATCACCGCCTGCGTTGGTCTTGCATCAAATTACTTTATCGCAACATCCTTTCTCTGAAATCCCGCGCACGGGGAGTCCGTTATTACAGGCTATTTCGTTATCGTTATTGAGGCATCGAGCCTATTGTATTGTGGGCGATAATGGTTCAGGTAAGTCAACTTTGATTCAACTGATTTTTCGTGTTTTTAAACCCAAGCAAGGTCATATTCTTTTACAGCAGCGTGAATTGTCGCAATATACCCGTCAAAAACTAAATGAATTGATTTGTTATGTGGGCCAATTCCCGGGACGGCAATTGACATTGAGTACAATCGGACAATATCGACAAGCGATGAAAAAATCGCATCGTTCTTTTTCGTTATCGTTGATGGCGCACTACTTAAATTTGCCCGATGATTTTCCCTTAGCCGCGCTTTCTTTTTTGCAAATGAAGATTTTATGCTTACTGATGGCTTTGTCCGAAGAGACAATTCTTTTGATTTTAGACGAACCGACCTGGGGAATTGATCAATCAGGTCGTCGGGTGATCTTACAGTTGATTCGTGAAATTGCGCAAAAAATCGATATGGCATTATTGATTGTGAGTCATGATGATAGTTTTGCGCGTGCTTGTCGGGCGAAAATTTTACGGCTGAAAAATGGGACATTGACTTCATGTTAAAAAAGAAGATTGCACAATGGTCGTTATACGTTAAATTAGTGAGCTTGTTAATAGCGGCTGGATTATTGTGGGCTTCCAATTTATGGATTCGCGCCGATTCAATAGAAATTCATTTTCTTTTTATGATGGGAGTTACTGTTTGCTTTACAGGGCTTAGTCATTCTATCTTGGATCGTCAGACCTTTGCATTGATGCTTAAATTATGGAGCATAGGCACGATTGTCTATTTTCTGATTGCGATCCCGCGAATTTATATGGGCGGGATATTAACGCCTTATATCGTGTTGACGCATATCTCAGATCGTTGGTTATATTCGTTATTATTGCCGTTGGTGTTGCTCGGTACGTTTTCGGTGGGTCTTATCTTTATGCAAGTGACTTCGCCGATTGAGTTTTTAGCTTGGGGTGATTTCGGCTTAAAAATTGCTTTGCTGTTTCGTGTTTTACAACATGCCATGCAATCATTACAAGAAGTGAAAATTGTTTTGATGATGCAAGATCGATGGCCAGAAGAGCAGAGTCAATGGATTTGTTGGGGCGGTACCTATAAACGCATTAAATGCAGTATTTTGTTGGTTCATATTGTATTTCGAAATGTTCTTTTGTATTGGTTTCCTTGGGGATGGTTGTGTTTTCGCCGATTGGCAGAATTAAAAATAAAGAAGGGTGTTAACAATGCGTACCACATCAATTAAGGTTGCTTTGATTATTATCTTGGCGGGTGCGACAGCCGCATTATCCTTATTTATTCGGATTCCTACACCGGCAACGGGCGGCTATTTAAATGTTGGCGATATGGCGGTTGTTTTTTGCGGATTATTTTTAGGTGGGCGATCAGGCGCTTTAGCAGCAGGGATTGGTAGTGCCGTGGCAGATTTGATGGGCGGATTTTTTATCTTTGCGCCGATTACGTTGATTGCAAAAGGGCTCGAAGCCTTCATCGCAGGTACATTAGGGAAGAAGCATCCTGCGTGGCTTATTTTATCGGGTATTGTCATGGTCGTGATTTATTTTATGGCTGAAGTTTTTTTACCTGGAATGGGTGTTTCAGCCGCATTGAGCTCATTGCCTTTTAATTTAATTCAAGCTGGTATTGGGGCCGTGGGTGGTTTTTTAATTTATAAAAGTGTTACAGCTGCCTTAGGGGGATAACCCATCGGGTTGTGGAAAATGATGATTTTCAGCTTTATTTTGTTTTTATCTCGAATTCGCGTTAATAACACCGCCGCCCAAGCAAATTTCGCCATTATAAAACACAATAGACTGCCCTGGTGTAACCGCACGCTGAGTTTGTTCGAAAGAGATAGATGCCGTTGCGCCGTTAATCGATTCAATAGTGCAGTCTTGATCGGCTTGTCGATAACGAATTTTTGCCTGGCAATGACATGGGGTGACGGGTATTTCTGCGCTGATCCAATGAAGTTGAATAGCGGAAAGCTGCTTTGAAAAAAGCATCGGATGATCATGGCCTTGACCTACGATCAGTACATTGCGTTTTAAATCTTTCTGTACGACATACCAGGGCATTTCGGCCGAATTTTTTAAACCGCCAATGCCTAATCCTTGCCGTTGGCCGATGGTGTAATACATCAATCCATCGTGATGACCGATGATTTTTCCATCAACAGTTTCAATGATGCCTGGTTGAGCAGGTAAGTATTGGCTGAGAAATTGTTTAAATTTGCGTTCGCCGATAAAGCAAATGCCAGTGCTTCCTTTTTTATTGTAATTGGCAAATCCTAGTTTTTCTGCAATAGATCGAATGGTTGGTTTTGTGAGATGCCCAATCGGAAATAATGTTTTAGCCAATTGGGATTGGTTGAGCGCATATAAAAAATAAGATTGATCTTTTTGTAGGTCGACGCCTTTTAATAATTGATATTGATGATGAATGTCTGAATGCGATTGTCGTGCATAATGTCCTGTTGCAATAAAGTCAGCTGATAGCTCTTTGATGGCATGGTCTAAAAATGCGTCGAATTTAATTTCTTTATTGCAGAGAATATCGGGGTTAGGGGTACGGCCCGCTTTGTACTCTTCCAGAAAATAGGTAAAAACACGATCCCAATATTCTTGAGAAAAATTAACAGTATGCAATCGAATGCCGAGTTTATAGCAAATAAGGCGCGCATCGGTTAAATCCTGATCGGCTGAGCAATGCTTCATTAACAGGGGTTCGTTTTCCTCTTCCCAATTTTTCATAAACACGCCTTCGACATGATAGCCTTGCTGCTTTAATAAAAAAGCAGCGACGGAGGAGTCAACTCCACCCGAAAGGCCGACGATCACGAAAGGTTTTTTATTGTTGTGTGTAGACATAAATATTAGCTCTGATTAATAGGGTGAATATCGAGAAACTTACTCAAGATTCACACCACATAAATAGTATCAGAGAATATTTTTTTTACGAATTAACTTTACCATTAAAATTAAGGTTCTGTATCCGAATCCGTGGGTAGCAAATATTTTGTTACAGAACCAGATGTTATTTTGGCGTCTTGCCCTTGTCCGTAAAAGTAGGTTCTTTTTCCGGGACCGGTGCGGCTGTAGCCGCTGTGCTGCGAAACATTGATGCAGATATCCCTAACCCACTAGCAGATGGCGCATACGGTGGTGGCGCTTCGTCTTCTGTCTGTAATCCACTACGAGCAGCTGGCGCTCCCGATCCCGAAGGGCCCGCGCTCATCTGCAATCCATCTTCTGTTTTAACGATTTCCCATTGATCCTCTTCAGAAGGAACACTAGTAGCACTTGGCGCTCCGGATCCGTGCACCTCCTCACAGAATCGAGCTTCTTGGAGTGGTAACGCTCGGAGTCTCCT
The DNA here is from genome assembly GCA_001801315.1 of Gammaproteobacteria bacterium GWF2_41_13. Lineage (GTDB taxonomy): Bacteria > Pseudomonadota > Gammaproteobacteria > UBA12402 > UBA12402 > UBA12402. Next base: position 50,213 of record MGXI01000028.1, read on the forward strand.
TATAAGTGTCTGTACATCCACGTTATCAATCAATATGCTCCAGTTTGTTTTACTGAGCTCGTCCTCGTATTTAATCTTCACCGATATCAATCCCGATCTTGCAGTCCAAGATGCGTCACAAGAATGCGACGTAAATGCCTGGAGACAATTTGTTGCGAGAGTGTGAGCCTCCATCCTTTCCCTATCTGCATCCAGACCGGATGGCTGGGTAATCAAAATGCGGGAAGTTAGATTCATGACTTTTTCATGGAAATTAATGAAATCAATCGATTCATGACAAAAGTCTTTAGACCAATCAAGGTTTTCACGGCCCAGGAGTAGTGGGTAACAGTGCATTATTTTTTCTTTTGCATCCTTTGAATATGAAAACGTCACGCTATGCTTCCTCCAGCCCCGTCCAATATTTTGAATCTGAACATCAATTCCATGACTCTGCAAAAATGCGAAAAAATTTCGTATCCGATCTGGATTGGCTTTTATCGTTATCTCATGATTTTCTCTTGTTTCCATCGACTGCATACATGATCTCCTCTTTGAAAAATTCAATTTATGTCTCATTGACACATTAAATATAGCTCATAAAGCTTAACGTTTTATTAAGGGATTTTCCCTCTGCACACGACAAAAAAATGAATGGCTCGATTTATCTGTGGTGTGTCGCGATGTCTTTTGGGCGACCACCAGGGTCGCCCCTACGAAAACTCATCGTACGAAATAACGATCTTGTGGAACCCCATGCTTTTGGGGATTCGATTTTTGTCTAAATAACACTACTCTCCGCGGGGCGGGCCTTGTGCTCGCCCAATTAAAGTGACGCCAAGCATGGTGTAAATCTTGGAGGTGAAAGTCCTCTGCTCGCCGTGGAAGTCGGAAGAGCGAGTCTAGACAAGGGTGTCCTTCGTGAGGAGGAATCTGAAGGAAGCCGATGACGAAACAAGGTGGTGACGAACAGAAACCAAATATAAGGCTGGAACGACAGGGTAATACAGCTTTGGATGTAGAAGCCCATGAAACTTCTCGCGAGTTGTTCCAGTAGATTTGGCATGACCTTGTGAAAGAGATGCATCTTACCTTGGGAGATCTCATGCGCTGCTCGAAAGAGCTATCAGTGAAGCGATTTACTGAGAAGGGGTATGAGAAGTCAGCAGAAGACATAGTACTTTCTATCCGTATACGCAAAAATTTTTACTCATGCTGCTCCTGGATCCCGCGGTCAAGCCGCGGGATGACGGCCTTACCCACTCAAAACAACATAGAACCCTAGATTAACGCTAGGGTTGCATGAGTTGTAGCTTTCAGGTAAAAAGAAAAGTGAGACAAGATATATGAAAAGAGGAATGAGGATGAAGAATGAACCATTCAAGCTTTGTAATGCAATCGTTCAGCCAGGGGAAACATCTTCACTTGCTTTACCTATCCCTGAGATTTTTAATTATGCTCCAATGTATATTCCCATAAAAGTATTTCATGGGAAAGTATCGGGGCCTTGTGTTTTAGTTATTGCGGCTATTCATGGGAATGAATTAAATGGCACAGAGATTCTTCATCGGCTCATTAAATTGTCTTTGACCAAAAAAATAAAAGGCACTTTGATAGTGGTGCCTGTTTTTAATATTTACGGTTTTTTAAGTCGTTCTCGTCAGTTGGCGGATGGACTTGAGATAGATCAGTATTTCCCCGGATCGGAAGTGGGGTCTCATACGGCTAGAGTTGCACATTTATTTATATCTGAAGTTTTTGATAAAGCAAATTATTGTATTGATCTGAGGACGGGTAATTTTAATTACAGTAATCTTCCGAAAATCCAAACGGATATGAAAAATCGAATCTGTGCCGAATTGGGCTATATTTTTCGCGCGCCAATTTTATGTCACGCAACTCCTAAGCTAGGATCTATCGAGCATTATGCTAGAGTGAAAAATATCCCGTATCTCCAGTATGAAGCGGGTGAGCCCTTGCGCTTCAATGAGCATTCCATCAGGGTGGGATTGAAAGGTATTGTCAATGTGCTGAGGTATTTGGAAATGATCCTCCCAGTCAAAAAAATATCGACCAGAGTTCCAGATTCTTACCTGATTGAAAAAATAATGTGGGTTCGAGCCTCCAAAAGCGGTGTTGCTCATATCGCTTTATCACTCGGACAGCAAGTCAAGAGAGGGCAGCTGGTTGCTGTCATAGCAGACCCTTTTAGTGCAGCGCCAAGCATTAATGTATTAGCGCCACATGATGGTGTAGTGATTGCAAAAAATGACTTGCCTATTGTTCATGAAGGAGAGGCACTGATACGACTAGCGCAATTTGGTTCGCACGTGCAGACAACGACAACTTTGGTTGACTGGCATAATCAAAGTACAGAATATGTTAAAGAGATGTAAATGATGTTATCTGGTGCTGAGAAGAATAGACTTTCTTTTCTTGGATGTTTTATTTGGGCGCTTACCGCCCTATTTTTCTTATACGAATTTTTTTTGAGGGTATTTGTTGGGACAATTGCTGATGAGTTAAGCCATACTTTATTGCTCGGTGCGGAGCGTTTATCATTAATTGGCGCGGCTTATTTTTGGACTTATGGTCTCATGCAATTGCCCGTTGGGCTTTTAGTTGATCGGTTTAGTCTAAGGGCATTGCTGACGGGTGCAAGTTTTATTTGTGCTTTAGGCGTTTTTTTATTTGCTTATTTTCCCAATTTTCCCGACTTATTGATAGGGCGATTGTTGATGGGGCTGGGTTCATCCTTTGGTTTTATTTGTTTATTGAAGGTCAGTTTGAACTGGTTTTCCCATAAACATTTTGGGTTTTTATCTGGCCTATCGCAATTGGTCGGTGCCGCTGGACCAGTGTTAGCGGGTGCGCCTTTGGTATCTCTGCTTAATCGAACGCACGATAATTGGCAAACCGTTATGTTGATAGTGGCTTTTTTTGGATTGATCATCAGTGTTTTAATAGGTATTTTTGTTCGATCAAAACCGAAAGAGGTATCAACGCAAATTATTTATTTGGAAACGAAATCCTCACTTACTAATGCTCTTTTTGATTTATTTAAAAATAGGCAGTCTTGGATGATTGTTTTATATTCTATATTTGTGAATACCTCACTTGCATTTCTAGGGATCGTTTGGGGGACTACTTATTTAGAAGCGAGACAAATAACACAATCAAAGGCTAGTTTTATATGCTCGCTTATTTGGGTTGGCTATGCACTGGGATCTCCCATTTTGGGTATTGTTTCGGATCGAATCAAGAGGCGTAAATCAATATTGGTTTTTTCATCATTTTGCGGAATATTTGCAGGAATAATGCTCTTGTGTTCTTCTGATCATTTGGATTGGTTATATATGATTGCTTTTTTCGTATTTGGTATTGCTAGCTCTGGACAAAGCCTTTCTTTTGCTGTTATTGCCGAACACGTTAAACCTAAAACAGAGGCTTCAGCATTCGGTCTAAACAATGCCAGCATTTTTATTTCTACGTCTCTTTTAATCCCGTTATTTGGGTGGATGATTGAGATAGCTGAACCCGATAAAATCTTGGCGTACCAACAACATGATTTTACGACCAGCTTAATTTTAGTATTGTTTTTTTATTTTATGGCTTTTATATTATCCGCTTTTTTTATAAAAGAAACTTTTTGTCGTCAACAGCTAGGGCCTACTGTTTTAACGCCTAATATGACTTCGGTAGTGGAGAGGTAAAAATGAAAAAATTGCTAAAAGGTATTGTTGATTTTAGAGAAAACATGTTGCTTGATTATCGGAGCAAATTCTCAAAATTGGCGCACCGACAATCACCGGATGCGCTTTTTGTTGCTTGCTGTGATAGTCGAGTTGTTCCCAATACGTTTGCTTCAAGTGATCCGGGAGATTTGTTTGTATTACGTAATATAGGTAATATTATTCCGCCATACGCCTGCGAGCCTCATCACAGTTATCAGATGGATGTGGCAGTTGCTGCTACTATAGAGTTTTCTTTGTTGAATTTGAATGTGCAGGATATTATTATCTGTGGACATTCTGAGTGTGGTGCTATGCAAACGCTCTTACAAAACACCGTTCAGCCAAGTCATTTATCTTCGCCTTTATATCAGTGGGTCCAATATGCCGCATCATCCTACGAGCGTTTTAAAAGAAGCAAAACCAAAAATCCTCATATATCCCCTTGCAATTTTTTATCCCAAATCAATGTAATTCAACAACTGGAGAACTTAAAAACATATCCTTGGGTGATGGAGCGATTGCAGATGAATAAACTTAGAATACATGGTTGGTGGTTTGATTTGACGACAGCGGATGTTTTTTATTACGAGAAGCAATCGGATCAGTTTTTATTGATTGATGGGGAAGGCGCGATAAATATACTCGAGTATTTGGGATAGTCTGTGATCTCAGACTAATATTTTATGATATGAGGCATCTGAAATTTTGTAACTTTGTTGAGTAGTTATTCGGCGCGTTTATTTTAATGTAATTATTCACCGCGATCGTGACGATACAAGGAGGCTCATCTTTTGGCGCTTTTTACTATGACTCAGTTTTAATCGGGTTGAGCCATTGCTTTAAGGAAAAAATGTCGTAAACTATCCATCAACTCGTGGTCACTGTTCACCGCGATCTGGATGATATAAGAACGTTTATATTTTTCGTCAAAAAGCGCTAAAATAGGGGCGCTCCTTGAGAGCACTGAATAGTTACAATTCGTGTTCATTATCTGGTTAATGTCCGAGGATATCTCTATGCAATTACCCATTTATTTAGATTATGCCGCAACAGCTCCAGTTGATCCCCGTGTTGCAGAAAAAATGGCACATTATTTAACGAAAGAGGGTGTTTTTGGCAATCCAGCTTCGCGGTCGCACGTTTTTGGTTGGCAAGCCGCTGAAGCGGTCGAGCATGCTCGCCAACAAGTAGCTGATTTAGTGAATGTCGATCCGAAAGAAATTATTTTTACTTCAGGTGCGACGGAATCGGATAATTTGGCGATTAAAGGGGCTGCTCATTTTTACGCACGCAAAGGAAAACATATCATTACATCTAAAACGGAACATAAAGCCGTTTTAGATACGTGTCGCCAATTGGAAAGGGAAGGGTTTGAAGTAACTTATTTGGCCCCCGAGTCGAATGGTCAAATTGATTTACAAAAATTAACTGCAGCGATTCGGTCTGATACGATTTTAATTTCTCTTATGCACGTGAATAATGAAATTGGGGTTATTCAAGATTTGGCAGCGATTGGCGCGTTGGCTCGATCTCAGGGCATTATTTTCCACGTCGATGCTGCGCAAAGTGCGGGAAAACTGCCGATTGATTTGAACGCTTTGCCGGTTGATTTAATGTCGTTTTCTGCTCATAAGATTTATGGACCCAAAGGGATTGGCGCCTTATATGTTCGTCAACAACCCCGCGTTCGACTCGAAGCTCAAATGCATGGGGGTGGGCATGAACGTGGTATGCGCTCAGGGACATTGCCAACCCATCAAATTGTCGGCATGGGCGAGGCATTTTATTTGGCGCGCAAAGAAATGGCTGATTACTTACCTAAAATTCAAGCGTTACGCGACCGATTGGTTGATGGTTTTAAAACTATTCCTGCAATTCGCGTGAATACCGATTTGCATCATAGCGCGCCAACTATTTTAAATGTCAGTTTTAATTATATTGAAGGGGAGTCGCTGATGTTGACACTTAAAAATCTGGCTGTGTCGAGCGGATCTGCGTGTACTTCGGCGAGCTTAGAGGCCTCTTATGTGTTAAGAGCTTTAGGATTAAGCGATGAATTGGCACACAGCTCGATTCGTTTTTCATTCGGGCGATTTACCACCATGGAAGAAATTGATTATACTATTGAAGTGGTTGAAAAAGGGGTTGCGCGATTGCGAGAAATGTCGCTGCTTTGGGAAATGCACCAAAAAGGGATTGATGTAGAACATTATGATTGGGATAAGCATTAGGTATATTCGAGGGAACATTTAGATTTTTGACGAAAAATAATCCAAAATCTGAATGTTCTTGTATCATTACGATGGCGATGAATAGTTACAACATGGGGAGAACAAATCTATGATGCAATATAGTAAAGAAGTGATGGAGCATTATGAGCATCCTCGTAATGTCGGTTCGCTCGATGAAAATGATCCGTCTGTCGGAACAGGTATTGTTGGTGCACCATCGTGCGGTGATGTGTTGCGCTTGCAAATTAAAGTCAATGCAGCGGGAATTATCGAAGACGCAAAATTTAAAACTTATGGCTGTGGCTCAGCTATCGCAGCCAGTTCTTTAGCGACTGAAAAGCTCAAGGGAAAGACATTGGACGAAGCATTGGCTATTAAAAATAAAGATCTGGCTGATGAACTGACATTGCCACCGAACAAGATTCATTGTTCGATTGTAGCGGAAGAGGCGATTCAACTGGCTATTCAAGATTACCGAAATAAACAAGCTCAAAAGCAAGGTCACTCTGAAAATGCCTAAGATTATTGTTTTGCCACACCCCTTGTTGTGTCCTCAAGGGGCTCAGTTTGAAGTAAATGTCGGAGAAAATTTGCTGGCTTGTTTATTGAGGCAAGGAATTGCAATAGAGCATGCCTGTGAATTTCAAGTCGCTTGTGGGACTTGTCATGTTTATCTGAGAAAAGGATATGACTCAATTTTATTGCCAAGCCCAGTCGAAGAAGCTGTACTGGACCAAGTTTGGGGATTAGAGCCCGACTCGCGTTTGAGTTGTAATGTTCGAATAGGTCAAGCGGATTTGACGGTAGAAATTCCCAAATACTCGCGCAATCAGTGAGTGCACACTCCAAAATACCTGGGTCAATTTTTGTCAACCTCGAGCTCTTATCGGCGAACAGTAGGTATGATTTTTGTCGCTATTATTCCAAAATGTCTCCAGAAACCCCATGTTTTTCCATCACTCGGCGTAATTGACGGAGTGCTTCGTTTTGCAACTGTCTTGCTCTTTCCCGAGAAAGCCCTAAATGAGAGCCCACTCGTTCAAAAGATTCTTTGCTTTCAATCGCATAGGCATACGCACCTAAACCGAAGCGTTGTTCGAGAATAGAACGGTGTTTGTCGCTCAGTTCTTCCATCCAATCTTTTAGTTTAAGCCGAAGATTTTCTCGTATTGTTTTGCGCTCAGGATTTTGTTGTGGGCTATCGCTCAAGGTATCTAACAGTGTTTGTTCCCCGTCATTAATGGGTTTATCATAAGAAATGACTTGATCGTTTGCCTGAAGTACGGTTCTCACTTCCTCGTAAGAGCGGTCAACTTTTTGAGCGATTTCTTCCGTCGTAGGCTCACGGCCTAAATCTTGATGAAGTTGCTTGGCGGCTCTCAAATAAATATTGAGTTCTTTAATAACGTGAATAGGCATTCTAATCGTACGGCTTTGATTCATGATAGCCCGTTCGATTGTTTGCTTGATCCACCAGGTTGCGTACGTCGAAAATCTAAATCCACGTTCTGGATCATATTTTTCAACAGCGTGCATAAGACCAAGATTGCCTTCTTCGACGAGATCGAGAAATTTTAATCCGCGATGGCGGTATTGTTTGGCGATTTTAACGACTAACCTTAAATTGGATTCGATCATCTTGTTTCTGGCTTGTCCGTCGCCCTGCAGTGCCAATCGACCATAATATATTTCTTCTTCAGCGGTGAGCAGATTTGCATAACCAATCTCTCTTAAATAGAGTTGAGTTGGATCACTAGAGGCATATTTTTTTTCAGTGAGCTCTCGCTCATCTGTTGTTCTGATGAAGTTTTCTTCGACGGCAGTTAGATTTTGCTGCGGTTTGGCCATAATCTCTTTCCCCTTGTTATTCATCCGTTGATTGCCACGGAGATTTTTCTGTATATTTTAATCTTCGCTTTCCATTTGGGATTCTTGTTCGAAATCTTGAGCGTTTTCTATCTCGTCGGTGTTGCCTTCATCTTGAATCCGTTTATAAATTTCTTCACGGTGTACGGAAATATGTTTTGGGGCTTCAATGCCAACTTTAATTTGATTGCCCTTTTGCGATAAAATCGTAATCGTGATTTCTCGTTGGCCAATAACTAGGCTTTCTCCGATTCTGCGGGTTAAGATTAACATCTAAATTCTCCTTATGTTCCTTGGTGTAAAAAAAATAGGCTGTCTGTCTCAACATGTGGGCGGACAGCCTTAACTTCACTGCGCATCCATTTTTATTATTTTTTCTTCCTGTTCTTTTTTATTATTGTTATTATTATTCTGTTTCTTCTTTCAGTTATTCGCGCTTGAAACAGAAGTATATTTTAGTAGAATAAAAAAAATATTGAATATCGGTTTTTGCTAGTGAATTTCCAGGCCTATTTTTGAGGGCGCATTGCAATCTCTACTCGAATTTGAATTGACGAGTAACTACTCAACGCGTTTTTGTATCATAAAAACTATGGTAAGTCGATCGCGTTGTTTATCCAGGGCTCAGATTCCACACGCTGAAAGTAGTAACGAGTGCAAGGAGCGTGAAAAGTAAAGGGGTGTATAGAAGACTTTGAGTATGAGTATAAATAGTATGAATTAGCATAGGTAGCATTGCGACGATGGCATAGACCGTGTTATAGCATAAAGCGACGCCGGTGTAGCGTACGCGAGTTGGAAATAATTCAGCGAGCAAAGTAAAATAGCAGGCAGCCATGGCGGCAATGAGTGTTTCGTAAAGGCCTAAGAAAGCAAATAATGCGATTTTTGTTTTAAACGTTAAGAGCTGAAATAACAAGAGACTGCATAATGCTGTGGTAGTGGTCGCGACCAATAATAATCGTTTACGTCCGACCCGATCAGATAGTCGTCCAAAAATAGGTAATAAAAAAGCACACCATAATTGGCTTATTGTCATACCCAAATAAATATCGTGAGAAGTATAATGGTAGGCATCGCGAAAATAGGCGGGGATGATCAATATAAAAATGACCAAAGACGTCGGTAATAAGAGCATGCCAAATCCTTGTAGAATACTCTGTGGATGGTCGCGCAATAAATCAACGAGCGCATATTTTGGGGGCGCTTTATTGGCGAGAAAAGCCGGTGTTTCAGTTGCTTTTTTGCGAATAAAGTAAGCGATGATCGCGAGAAATCCACCCAATAAAAAAGGAATACGCCATCCGAAGGTGGTCATTTGTGCCGTCGTGAATAATTGGGAAGTTAAATAAGCGATCAACGCGCCTAATGAAGAGCCCAAGCCGACACTCGAAATCATAAAGCCGCAATGAGTCCCACGCGATTTTTCATGAATGTGTTCAATGAGAAACGTGAGCGAGCCCGGTAATTCGGCGCCGAATGAAATGCCTTGGATGATCCTAAAGCCGATGAACAAGAGCGGCGCAAATAAGCCAAAGCGGTGATAGGTCGGTGCAATGCCCATACAGAATGTGGACAGCGCCATCAACAAAAGGGTGAGGGCGAAATAATGTTTGCGTCCGAAACGATCGCCCAGCATGCCAAAAATAATGCCGCCTATTGGGCGAATGAGATAACCGATTGCAAAGACGGCGAGCGTTGCAAGCATGGCTGCAGAGGGATGAGAAGTTGGGAAAAATTGTTCGCTGATATAAGGCGAAAGTAAGGCATAAATGATGAAATCGTAATATTCAAGACCCGCGCCAAAGCTGGTTAATGCAGTTATTTTAGAGGATTTCATGGCTTTCTTTTTCGCGTGTCAACTCGCCCATGAGTTTTGACCACACTGGCAACTGTATTTTAGTTTTACAGCGCTCTGCTTGAATAATGGATCGCAGTTCTTGCAGGGCCATGTCGAAGTGGTCATTGATAATCAAATAATCATAATAATTCGCTTGCCGAATTTCGAAGGCCGCTGTTTCTAGGCGTTTTTGGATAACTTCGGGATGATCTTTGTTGCGGGTGGTGATGCGTTTTTTAAGTTCGGTAAAAGAGGGCGGTAGAATAAACACACTGACGACTGATCTGTTTTGTTCTGAACGACGAATGCGATCAGCCCCTTGCCAGTCTATTTCTAAAATCACATCGCGATGATTTTCAACTTGCTGTTTTGATGTCCCATAGTAATTGCCGAATACGTTGGCGTATTCTAAAAACGCCTCTTCTTGAATCATTTGCTCAAATTGTTTGATTGAAACAAAATGATAGTCAACGCCATCTTTTTCTCCGTCACGTGGCTTTCGTGTGGTATGTGAAATTGAAAATGTCAAACGCGGATCTTCCCGCAATAAGGCTTGTATTAAACTTGTTTTTCCGGTGCCTGACGCCGCTGAAATGATATATAAAATAGGGGGTTGCATAAGTATTAAGATTCCTGTGCCAGCCAATCGAGATAATCCTTAACGCCTTCCTCGACCGGCCTAAACGGTGTATCGCAACCGATTTCTCGTAGTTTTGATATATCAGCCTCAGTAAAACTTTGATAGCGACCTTTTAAATGCGCTGGGAAAGGCTTGTATTCGAGTACGCCTTTTTGGTGCCAATTTAAGACGGCCTTGGCGACATCGTTAAATGATTGGCTTTTCCCCGTACCAATATTGAAAATACCTGAGACAGGGGCATGTTCGTAAAACCAAATATTGGCTGCAGCGACATCTTCAACATAGACAAAATCTCGACGTTGCTCGCCAGCGCCGTAGCCATCGCAGCCCTCGAATAATTTGATGATGCCTGTTTCTTTCAACTGATTATTGAGATGGAAGGCGACACTCGCCATTTCGCCCTTATGAAATTCTCGTGGACCATACACATTAAAATATCGACAACCAACAATTTGCTGATTTTTCGCTTTTTTCGGCATCAGTGATCGGACATATTCATCGAACAAGTATTTCGAATAGCCGTACACGTTCAATGGTTTTTCGTATTGTGGATCCTCTTTAAAAGTGCTATTTGCACCATAGGTGGCAGCGCTCGATGCGTAGATAAATTGAATGTTATGATCTAAACAATAATGCAACACGGCTTTTGAATAGTCATAATTGTTTTTCATCATATAACGACCATCCCATTCTGTTGTCGTTGAGCATGCACCTTCGTGAAAAATCGCTTTGATAAAGCAATTATCACCATAAAGTTTTGGTAAATTTTTGTCAGGGTTTGTGAGATAGCTGAGAAAATCGTCTTGATCCATGTAATCTAACACTTGGCAGCCCAATAAATTTTTAAATTTATGACCGTCTTTTAGATTGTCGACGACCAAAATATTTTTACAGCCGCGTTTGTTAAGTGCGCGTACAATATTGCTACCGATAAAGCCAGCACCGCCGGTTACAATTGCCATGACCATCGTTATTTCTCCTTCGATTTTAAAATGAGCAGATAATCTTGTATCATCACGATCTCGGTGAATAATTAATAATCTTTATTACAACACGTTTTCAGTCATCGTTAAAGGATTGAGAATAGCGCTACGCGTTGTTCAATCGTAAACCCTTTTTCTATTTCACATAACTTAAAATCATTGGTTTGTCACAGAACCCAACTTATCAACGATCCGTGTTGTCGATCGACCTTCCATAAAATCTAATATTTTAACTTGTCCACCGTGATTTAAAACGGCTTTTGCGCCCGCAATTTGCTCAACTTTCCAGTCGCCGCCTTTGACTAAAATATCGGGCAATAGCTTACTAATAATGCGTTCGGGGGTATCCTCCGAAAAGGAGATAACCCAATCGACGACGCTGAGTGCTGCTAATACTTTCAGGCGATCTTCAATCGGATTAATCGGCCTTTCGGCGCCTTTTAATCGACGCACAGAATCGTCATCGTTAACGGCAATAATCAATCGATCGCCCAGTGCTTTAGCTTGTGTTAAATAGCGAATATGCCCGGCGTGCAAAATATCAAAACAGCCATTGGTCATAATAACCGTTTCACCTTTTTCATGGGCGTCTTCAATAATGGTTAATAATTCATCCTCATTTAAAATGCCATTTTTTTGATTGGGAAACATCGTCCGACGCAACTCGGCAGAGGTTACAGTAGCGGCGCCTAGTTTTGATACAACGATGCCGGCCGCTGCGTTCGCAAAATGTACGGCTTGGGGAAGTTCTAAGCCCGTTGCCATTGCCGCAGCGAGCACGGCAATGACGGTATCGCCTGCGCCTGTGACATCAAACACTTCTTGGGCTTGGGTTGGGATATGAATGTCAGGTTGATTCAGTC
>MGXI01000028.1:62367-78672 GCA_001801315.1 Gammaproteobacteria bacterium GWF2_41_13
TTCGCCGCGTGTGATGAGCAGTGCCGATAAATCTTGCGCTTCAATCAGCTCGTGCGCTTTTGTTTTTATTTCTTGTTCGTCATGGCAAGGGCCAACCACCGCTTCGAATTCCTTAAAATTCGGTGTGATGACAGAAGCATGGGCGTAAACATCGAAATGGTTTTGTTTGGGATCGACGAAGATTGGTTTGTTTAAATGCTTTGCTGCGCTAATAAAGCTTTGTGGATGCGATAAAACACCCTTGCCATAATCCGATAAAATCACAACATCATAATTTGGCAATAGGGTTTCATATGTTTTTAATAATTGTGCGGCATGAGACGCAGAAAATTTCTCTTCAAAATCCAGTCGAATGAGTTGTTGATGCTGACTTAGCACACGCAATTTTACGATGGTGGGGTGATGTTCGATGGGATGCAAATGGTATTGAATGTGACGCGCATCGAAAAAATGGGCTAATGTATCGGCCGCTTCGTCATGACCGATTAATCCCAATAGACAAACCTGTCCGCCGAGACTGGCGATATTGAGGGCCACATTGCCGGCGCCACCAGCGCGCTCTTCAGTACGTTGGATTTTTGACACGGGGACGGGGGCTTCAGGTGAAATGCGCGTTGTTTGGGTATACCAATAACGATCGAGCATCACGTCGCCGACGATCAATATGCGGGCTTTTGAGAAGTCAGGCATGAAAGGCGTTGGATGCATGGGAATTCCTTGAGGCTCAATTAATGTGCCCGCGATTATAACAAGATTCAAAATTTTTGCGTGAGAAATTTTTTATAAAGAAAATGTTATTGTTATTCTGATTTGCGTTATTAAAGATGAAATAACTTGAAAATCGGCTAAGATATCCCCATATTTATTTTACTCAATACAAAACAAACAAAAGGAGCATTCGCATGTCTGTCAAGCAGCAAAAAGAAACGCGAGGATTTGAGACTGAGGTTAAACAACTGCTCAAGCTTATGATTAACGCGCTCTATAGCAACAAAGAAATATTTTTGCGAGAGTTAATTTCGAATGCGTCCGATGCGGCGGATCGATTACGCTTTGAAGCATTATCGGATTCAGCGTTGATGGAAAATGATCCCGACTTAAAAATTCAAATCGATTTTGATAAAAAAAATCGCACGATCACGATTCGCGATAATGGGATTGGCATGAGTCGTGATGAAGTGGTCAGCCATTTAGGAACCATTGCGAAATCAGGGACGAAAGATTTTCTGGCTTCTCTGACTGGTGATCAAGCCAAAGATTCAAAATTGATAGGACAATTTGGCGTGGGTTTTTACTCGGCATTTATTGTGGCTGAAAAAGTAACGGTGTTGACACGTCGCGCGGGGCTTACCGAAGAACACGGCGTTTGCTGGGAGTCGGCAGGCGAGGGGGATTACACGATTGAAAACGTCGATCGTAAAATGCGCGGTACGGAAGTGATTTTACATTTACGTAAAGAAGAAGAAGAATTTTTAGAAAGCTATCGTTTACGTAGTATTGTTACAAAATATTCTGATCATATTATGCTGCCGATTTTCATGTTAAAAGAAGATGATAAAGGTAAAAAAACCGAGGAATGGGTGCAGGTGAATCGAGCGACTGCTTTGTGGGCATTGCCGAAAAACGAAATTAAAGAGGAAGAGTATAAAGCGTTATACAAGCATATTTCGCATGATTTTGAAGATCCTTTGTTGTGGGGACATCATCGCGTCGAAGGAAAACTGGAGTATACGAGTTTATTGTATATTCCTGCGCGAGCGCCGTTTAATTTGTATGATCGACAACATCAACATGGTTTAAAACTTTATATTAAACGTGTTTTTATTATGGATGAAGCCGAGCAGTTTTTACCCTCTTATTTACGTTTTGTGAAAGGAATTATCGATGCCAATGATTTGCCGCTTAATATTTCTCGAGAGATTCTACAGCGTAATCCGATGGTTGAAAAAATTCGCTCAGGTTTAGTTAAGCGCATTTTAGAAATGCTTGAAAAATTATCGAAAGACGAGCCGGAAAGCTATTTGAAATTTTGGAAAGAATTGGGTCGCGTCCTGAAAGAGGGACCGGCCGAAGATTTTGAAAATCGTGAAAAAATTGCAAAATTATTGCGTTTTTCATCGACACAAACCGATCAAGCCGAGCAAACGATTTCACTTGAGGACTATGTGAGTCGAATGAAATCTGACCAAAAGAAAATTTATTATATAACCGCTGATAGCTTCATGGCGGCAAAGAACAGTCCGTATTTAGAAGTTTTTCGCAAAGCCGGGATTGAAGTTTTGTTATTATCTGATCGGGTTGATGAATGGCTGGTGGGGTCTTTGAATGAATTTGATGGCAAACCATTGCAATCGATTGCGAAAGGCGAGTTGGATAGCGAAATTGTTAACCAAGAAGAGTCAAAAGACGAGCAGAAAAAAGACCAAGAAGCATACGAGGGCTTTTTGAAGCAGGTTAAAGAAGTGTTGGGTGAAAAAATTAAAGAAGCACGATTAACTTATCGGTTGACGCAATCGCCCGCTTGTATTGTGGCCGATGAAACTGATTTGAATATCAATATGCAGCGTATTTTAAAATCGGTTGGACAGGATGTACCTGAGATGAAAGCGATTTTTGAAATTAATCCGAATCATGATATCGTTCAACGGCTCAAAGATGAGCCGGATGATACTCAGTTTAGAGATTGGGTTGAAATTTTATTCGATCAAGCCGTCTTGGCCGAAGGCGGACAACTCAAAGACCCTGCTTCTTTTGTGGCGAAAATGAATCAATTATTGCTGCGGTTGGCGAGGTGAGAAAGGATTGCATGGGTGTCATGTTGCTATGCGATCGCTCAACAGCAATCTAGTTTTTTGTCATTGCGAGGTATGCCCGAAGCAATCCAGTTCTGATACTGGATTGCTTCGGGCATACCTCGCAATGACGGAAGAGCAATACACGAGCAGCATAGTTAACAAAGCGGCTCGTGTTAAGAGGACGGCTTGAATAGGGCTCTCAAAACCCTTAAAAAATCATCCAAAATCTGAACGTTCTTGTATCATCACGATCTCAGAGGGAGTTACAAAAAATCATTGCGAGACGAAGGCCAATATATTATATTGTCCGCGCTTTGCGATGATAAGAATTTAACGGTTAATTTGATTGAGGATCCCCGATGGAATTAGCAATTTTCCTGATTTTTTTCCCACTGCTGCCGGCAGTTTTGTTGGTCTTTTCAAAGAATGCTTTTTTTCAAAAATGGATAACAATCATTGCATCGACTGTTATCGCTGCAGCCAGTGTTCTTTTTGCTATTCAGTACATGAAAGGAAGTGGCGAGTATTCAACCTTTATCTGTCCGCTACCCAATCAATTGATTATGATTGGCGATATTATTTTGGCATTGGTTTTTTTATTTATTTGCCGAAAATTGCCGTTGCGCCGTTACTGGATTCCTTTGCTAGTGATTGTGCAATATGGGCTTGTACTTTTTTATGATTTTTCAGGTCGCATGCCCGAAGTAACACATTATCTTTATTTGGATGGATTGACGGCAGTGATGGCTGTCGTAATCGGGATTGTGGGTACGTTGATAGCGATTTATACTGTCGGATACATGAAACATTATCATCATGAACATCCTGAGCTTTCCAATCGGACCCATTTGTTTTTAGCTACGATTTTTTTATTTTTTAGCGCTATGTTTGGCATTATATTTTCTAATAGCATCACGTGGATTTATTTCTTTTGGGAAATTACTACGGTCTGCTCATTTATCATGATTAGCTATTCACGAGAGCCCATCGCGATTCAAAATGCCTTTCGTGCTTTATGGATGCTCTTGGTTGGTGGGTTGTCTTTTGCTTTAGCGATTATTTATTTGGCAGACAGCGGTTATACGCTCGAATTACAGCGCTTGATGATGATGCCAGTTGCATTTGTTTTATTGCCGGTTTTATTAATTTGTTTTGCGGGCATGAATAAGGCGGCTTTATACCCTTTTGGAAATTGGTTATTAGGCGCGATGGTTGCGCCAACACCAGCTTCTGCTTTGCTACATTCCAGTACGATGGTTAAAGCGGGTGTTTACCTTGTTATTCGATGTGCGCCCATTTTAAAAGGAACGACAGCGGGCGCTATGGTTGCCTTATTGGGCGGGTTGAGCTTTTTGGCGGCGTCGGCGATGGCCGTTTCTCAACGCAATAGCAAACGTGTTTTGGCTTATTCGACCATTGCTAATTTAGGATTGATTGTTTTATGCGCCGGTATTGGTACGTCCTTTACCTTATGGGCAGCTGTGTTGATTATTATTTTCCACGCAGTTGCAAAAGCGCTCATGTTCCTTTGTGTGGGTACCGTTTCACATCAAACCAATAGCTTGGATATTGAAGATATGCAAGGGCTTATCGCTTCAATGCCTTACGTGACGATTATTATGCTGATTGGATTAAGCGGTATGTTTTTAGCGCCATTTGGTATGTTGATCAGTAAATGGGCTGTGATTCAAGCATTGGCTATTCGTAGTCCCATATTCCCAGCGATTGTTATTTTTGGTGGGTCGTTAATGTTGTTCTTTTGGACGAAATGGTTTGGCCAATTAATCGCCATCCCCAATGCAAGGCAACAAAATCTCGAACAGGGGATTGGGATTGAATGGGTTGCTTTATGGGGATTGGCTATTCTGACCATAGCGGCTTGCGTTTGCTACCCTCTGATTGGTCAATATTGGTTGGTGCCGATGTATGGTTGGAATCCCATGCTTTATGATAAAATTGAACTATCGATTGCTATTATGTTGGGATTAATGTTACTGCCACCTATTATTTTATTGATTCGAAAGAAACATTTAGTCTACACCACCCCTTATTTGGGCGGTGCTAATGTGGCTAATCCTCAAGAGTTTATGGGTTCGTTGAGCTCCCCTCGACCTTGGGCCTTTAAAAATTATTATCTCACCCGATTTTTTGGCGAAGAAGTACTCATGCGATGGACAATTGCCGGGTCGATTGTTTTATTAATCTTGATGTTTTTAGTGGAGAAGTTATGAACGCTTGGATTTGGGGTATTGTAGGCATTTTATTGACGCCTGTCGTGGCTGGATTGGTCGGAGGTATTGATCGCGTTATTACTGCAAAAATGCAAGGTCGAATGGGACCCCCTGTCTTGCAGCCGTTCTATGATGTGATGAAATTATTCAGCAAACAGAATTTGGTTTTAAATCGATTCCATCACGATTTAGTGATTTGTTCGCTTATTTTTACCGTAGCGGCTGTTGGATTATTGTTTGCAGGTGAAAATTTATTGATGTGTATTTTTGCATTGGTTGTAGGCAATGTCTTTTTGGTGCTGGCTGCTTATTCGACGAATTCACCCTATAGCATGTTGGGTGCAGACCGAGAGTTGTTACAAATGCTTGCGGCCGAACCCATGATTCTTCTGGCTGCTGTCGGTATTTATATGGCGACAGGAACTTTTGATATCAATCTCATTGCTTCAGGAACTCATTCGGCGATTCAGTATTTGCCTGGTGTTTTCTTTGGGTTGATTTATGTGTTGACCATCAAATTGCGTAAATCACCGTTTGATTTGTCCACCTCACACCATGCGCATCAAGAGTTGGTTAAAGGGCTTTCAACAGAATTTGCCGGCCCATCGCTCGCGTTGTTTGAAATCATTCATTGGTACGAAACTGTTTTTGTGATGGCTTTAATTTATCTATTTTTTGCGAGCAGGCCAATCGTAGGTATTGTGGCCGTACTGATTGTTTATTTTCTCGAAATCCTGATTGACAACATCAATGCTCGTGTCAAATGGGATTTGATGTTGGCCTCGGCTTGGGTGATCACGCTCATTTTTGGTCTCGGGAATTTGATGTTATTATTTATTTTGAAATAAGGGAGAAAGTCGCGTGTCAATTAAAAAATCCCCTTGGATTATTCATTATGATGGGTCCAGCTGTAATGGATGCGATATTGAGGTGCTCGCTTGTTTAACGCCGCTTTATGATATTGAACGATTTGGCATTATTAATGTGGGTAATCCAAAACATGCCGATATTTTATTAATTACTGGCGGTGTCAATCAGCAAAATAAGACAGTTATTAAAAATTTATACGATCAAATGGCCGAACCTAAAGCTGTTGTCGCCATTGGGGCTTGTGCTTGTACCGGTCATTTTTTTGCTGAATGCTATAATATGTTGGGTGGTGTTGATACCGTAATTCCTGTTGATGTTTTTGTTCCGGGGTGCGCCGCACGACCCGAAGTGATCATCGATGGCGTTGTTAAAGCCTTAGCAGTACTAGAAAAGAAACAGCAAGAGAAAGTCACCGCATAAACGAAAGATTTTTAAAAGAGGTTCCCATGTTTGAAGATCAAGAAATTGTTACAATCGAACGATCTGAGCTGATCAGCCGAGCGCAAAAAATATCGAAAGAGGGATATCGATTGGTGCAAATTGGGTGCACAAAGCAATCTGATCACTTCCAAATTGATTATACGTTCGATAAAGAGTACCGATTTTATAATTTACGACTATCAATACCATTGGATCATCCCACGTTACCCAGTATTTCTCACCTTATTATGCCGGCATTTCTCTATGAAAATGAAATGCATGATTTATTTGGTATTCAAGTGAGCGATATGATTTTAGACTATCAAGGTAAATTTTATAATATTGCGAAGAAAGCGCCATTTGCGACTATTTCCGCTGCAGATACTACAACAGAGAAGGGTTAAACGATATGGCTAAACGAACAATTGTACCTTTTGGACCACAACATCCGGTTTTACCAGAGCCAATCCATTTGGATTTAGTATTAGAAGACGAAATGGTAGTTGACGTGCTTCCCAGCGTTGGATTTATTCATCGCGGGTTAGAATTGTTATGTCAGAAAAAATCTTTTCAAGATATGGTCTTTGTCGCTGAGCGCATTTGTGGTATTTGTAGTTTTATTCACGGCGTTGGTTATTGTCAAGGTATTGAGAAAGTGATGAATTTAGATATTCCCAAGCGTGCCCAATTTTTACGGGTGTTTTGGGGAGAACTTTCTCGCGTACATAGCCATTTGTTATGGTTAGGGTTGGCGGCTGATGCAATCGGGTTTGAAAGTTTATTTATGCACTCATGGCGTGTTCGAGAAAAAGTATTAGCTATTTTTGAAGAAACAACCGGAGGGCGCGTTATTTTTGGCGCGGCAAAAGTGGGTGGTGTACGTATCGATATATCGCAAGATAAGCTCGATCAGTTAGCGATTGCTTTAGATGAAATTCAAAAAGAATATGAACCGCTGGCTAAAGTCTTTTTAGAAGATTATACCGTTCAACATCGTTGGTCAGAAGTGGGTTATTTATCGAAAGAAGATGCACATCAATTAGGCGCAGTGGGTCCGACGGCACGTGCCAGTGGATTACCTCAAGATATGCGAAAATTACGGTATGGCGCGTATGAAGATTTAGAGGTTGAGCCGATTGTTGAAACAGCAGGCGATTGTTATGCGCGCTGTGTTGTGCGTGTCAAAGAGATCTATCAATCGCTTGATTTGATGCGGCGTGTGATTCATAAAATTCCTGCTGGCGAGATTGAAACGAAAGTGACCGGTTTTCCGCAAGGCGAATATTTTTCACGCGTTGAACAGCCGCGCGGAGAAGTAGTGTATTATGTGAAGGGAAATGGGACGAAATTTTTGGATCGTTTCCGTGTTCGCACGCCGACGTTTGCGAATATTCCGCCATTATTGCAAATGTTGAAAGGGTGCACTTTGGCTGATGTGCCAGCTATTGTTTTGTCGATCGATCCTTGTATTAGTTGTACAGAGAGATAATATTTATGTCTGATATATTGAAAATGTTTACGACGGTCATTAAAAGTCTATTTAAAAAATCGACTTGTCGCCAATACCCTTTTAAGAAACCGGTTTTTTTTGATCGAACTAAAGGACATATTCAGATCGACCGTGAGCGTTGTATTCTTTGTTCATTGTGCGATAAGCGTTGCCCGACAGGTGCAATCAATGTGGATCGTAATGCTCGTACTTGGGCGATCAATTCTTACAAATGTATTTTATGTTTTCGATGCGTGGAAGTTTGCCCCGTGACTTGTTTGGCGATGCAGCAACAATACAGCGCACCTGAGGAAATAAAAAAATCGGAAGTAGTCGAAATTCCTGCGAAAGCAGAAAAAGCAAAAGCGTAATTACCTTTTCATGCACGAACTGGGTGTGGCGCAAAGTCTTCTAGACTATCTTGAAAAAGCTGCTAAAGAGCATCATTTAAAGAAAATTAAATCAGTCACGCTTAAAATTGGTAAAATGCGGCAAATCGTGCCAGAAACATTAGTGTTTCTTTTTCAGACATTAGCAGAAGGAACGATTGCTGAACAGGCTCAATTACAAATCGAATTATTGCCTGTTCGTGTTCATTGTCTGCAATGCAATCAAACAGCTGATTTACCGCCGCGGAAATATAGCTGTCCACATTGCGGAAATTCATCACTTGAATGGGTTTCTGGCAAAGAGTTGATAATTGACCATATTGAAGGAGATCCAATCGATGCAAATTAAAATCATGCAAAATATATTGGCGGCTAATGAGCGCAAAGCGAATGAGTTGCGTTCATTATTAAAAGAAAAAAAAATTTTAATGGTGAATTTAATCAGTTCCCCTGGATCTGGTAAGACAACCTTATTAGAGAAAACGATCCCTTTGCTACAGGCAAAAAACTACCGTGTTGCCGTGATTGAAGGCGATGTGGAAACGGACCGTGATGCGCAACGTTTGATGGCTTATGGTATTCCTGTTATCTTGATTACAACAAGCGGCGCTTGTCATTTGGAGTCGGTCAGTATTGAAAAAGCTTTTGAGTCTTTAAATCTGGATGAGTTAGATATTATTTTCGTTGAAAATGTCGGTAATTTAGTGTGCCCTGCAGAATTTGATATCGGAGAAGATGCGAAAGTAGCTTTGCTCAGCACGCCAGAAGGCGATGATAAAGTGGCGAAATACCCTTTATTATTTCAAGAAGCCTCTCTCGTTATTTTAAATAAAGTGGATTTACTGGCTTTTATACCGTTTAAAGAAAGTTATTTTGAAGAAGATTTAAAACAAATTAATCCTCAAGTCGCTGTGATTAAAATGGCGGCTCAACAAGACATGGGATTGGAAGAGTGGATTGATTGGTTGAGGGAAATGGTATCTCGGAAGCACCGAACTGATTGATTGCTGAGCAGTACGTTCCGCTGTGTTTGCGCAATGGGGTAAAATGTTAGTTGTGGATGATCGCGCCGCATATCCGCTAAGTCGGTTACCCGTGTGATGATAAAAATTCTTTTCGTGCCTTGAAATTTTTTCCAAAAAGATTGTGAGTCGATCATCCATGTCACATTACTTTGATGGTGATAACCAAATTCTAACTCATTCATAAACCAATCGACGAGCGTTACACGTCTTTGTAAATAAAACGGTAAGTCTTGATTATACCGTTTGTAATTTATTACTTCATCTTGCGAGGTTAAAAGAGGTTTTAGTGTTACTGCAAGCGATTTGATGGAGTTATGGTCGATAGAGGGGATCGCTAATAATAAAGTTAATAAAAAAATCATCGAACCTATACTCAGAGAAACGAATGCGGCTTTAATCGTGAGCCGCCAATAAACGGCTAAACTGATCATCGTGACGAGCGTAAAAATAACCGCTAATAAATATAAAAATCTTGTGCCGACAAGTGGATTCATGAGATCGTAATAATGCGGTAATAAGATTAAATAGGTGGCAAATGCAAAGCTGAAGAAGGGTAATACGCAAAACCCTATCGTGATACCCGTTGTTTTTCGGGATGACTGCAGGGCGAAATAATGTCCCACTAAAATGGAAAGCGGCGGGAAGATAGGTAGAATATACGGAATCAGTTTTGATTTTGAAAAAGAGAAGAAAACGAAAATAATAAAAATCCAGGCAAATAAAAAAATTTCAGTTTGATAGGTCGCGCGATTTTTCCAAGTGGGCCAGTGGGCTTTGATCGCTTGCGGTAAAAATGTTGACCAAGGTAAAAACCCAATCAATAAAATACCAAGATAAAAATAAAACGGTTCCTCATGCGCGGCTTCTAATGTGCTATAGCGTAAAAAATGTTCGCCGATAATATAAAAATTAAAAAAGGCGGGATGGCGAAGTTGCATAATAATATGCCAAGGCAGTGCGATAATTAAAAACAATAAAGTTGATGAGGTGATTGGCCAATGTTTTAACGTGCGCCATTGATTCAATAGTAGAACCCAAGTGCCGATGATGGCTAGGGGGAAGACGATACCGATTAACCCTTTGGTGAGCACGGCATACGCGGCCATGACGGCCGATAGCCAAAAATAGTATTTTTGGTTGGATTGATGAGATGGTTGAATGCCGATATAAAAAAAGATCAATGTGGCGGTCAGAAAAATGGAGACGGGTAAGTCGAGTGCGACCATGTGTCCCATGATGAAATATAAAAAGCTGGTTGCGAGCAGAGTGGTCGCATAAAACGCGGTGTTGCGATTATACCAGCGCGTGGCGGCGAAATAAGTGAGGCCGCAGCCACCGATCGCAAAAATAACCGTCCAGAAACGGACGCTCCACTCGTGTAATCCAAAGCATTTTAATGCCGAGGCAATGATCCAATAAAACAAAGCAGGTTTTTCAAAATATAAAACATAGTTGAGGTGCGGAACAATATATTGTTTGGTTTCAATCATTTCTCGGGCGATTTCAGCATAACGCGATTCATCGGGTGTTAAGAGCGGATACGTGCCGAGAAATAAAAAGTAAATGACCGTAATGCTAAGAAAAAAAGCCATTAAGTAAAAAAGATTTTGTTGTTTTTTCATGTTGATGCTTTTTCTTTTATCGCTCGAATTAAACCGTACAAACTGATAAACACCCAAGAGATTTGAATAATGGCAGCAGATAAATTAAAAGCAAAATATAAGGAAAACAATAACATTAAAATACCGATTAAATTCAACAGAGAATAAGCGATCGTTGTCGCTTTCATTTTTTTGCACAACAATAGGAAAAACGGTAACAAAATAAAAAAATCACCTAAAAAGCCGATGATGTTAGAAAATTTAGCCATGAGTAGTGTTTCCTTTTTGATGATAATACGATCGTACTGCTTGAAATAGTCCATAAAGACTCAGTAAAGCCCAGGCGCTTTCGACAATCGCTGCCGGAAGATTCCAAGCGAAACAAAGAGAAAACAGGATAAATAAAGCGCCTATCAAGTTCAATAGTGAATACGTGATTGACTCAGCCTTTAGTTTTCTGAATTGTAGCAAAAAATAGGCGGCCAAGACGAAAAAATCACCCAAGATACCGATGGCGTTATACATAAAAATTATCATCTGCAAATTTCCTTCCAATTATGTAAGTTGTTATTGTACGGGATAATAGAGATAAAAAACATATTCTGATTTCTTGTTTTTTTAGCCAAGCTGGAAAAATATTTCTGAATTTTTATTAAGTATAGACTACAATTTACGCCCGAGAAAATTTTTAACGCGTATTTGTGAAAGGATAATATCCGACAGTTATTATCTCGCAAAATAGATTAGAGGCCGCATATGGCAACAACGTTAATAGTATATTATTCACGTACAGGCAATACAAAGAAAATAGCCACTGCTTTAGTATCTATGATGCATGCTGATGACTTGGAAGTTTTCGACAAAAAAACACGTACTGGTATCTTTGGTTGGTTGACTGCTGGTAGAGATGCGACTTTTAAAAAAATAGGTGTTATTGATGCCCCTAAGCTAGATTTTTCCCCATATGAGCTTGTCGTTATTTGCACTCCCGTATGGGCTTTTACCATGGCTACTCCAATACGCACCTGGCTTATCTACAACGGTAGGGAGTTATTGACGAAGAAAGTGGCTTTTGTTGCTACGATGGGGGGAAGCGGGGATAAACGTGCTTTTTTTCACATGACGCAGATAATGAAAAAATCGCCAGTATGTACAGCAACTTTTCTTGAGAAAGAAATTCATCAAAACGCCTATGAACAAAAGCTATCGGAATTTTTGTTGAAAATACAAACAGGAACCCTGATTAAAACGGCGAAAACAGTGAGAAAAACGTAAACGCTCAACGAACACGAGTGGGGATTTGCTGACGGCTACGATATTTGAGGACGATCGACGATCAGGCGTTTGTTTTCACCGATTGCGCTTGCAATCTTAATTTATACGCTCGAGGGGTATGTTGCTGATAGCCAGCCGGATTATGTCTATCAACGTACGGTAAATTCTTTAGAAGGTACAACACGTAATCTTCCGGTTTGATTTTATTGGCGCGACAGGTCTCAACAATGCTGTACATAATCGCCGAAGCCTTCGCTCCTTTTTCATTCCCCGAAAACTTTAATAAAAACATTTCAACGATACTTTTATTGGCCTCAAAAGCCAATGAGCTATTCAAAAGTTCGGAACTGGAAGAGAAACGGCGCATTATCTCAATTTTATTTCCGAACTTACAAATGGATGCCGAAAAGCTTGTATTTTCGCTGAGAAAACCGTTTGATTTGTTTATAAATTTGGGAGAACGTCTAAACTGGCTCCCCGTAATCGACTATTTTAGAACTAAATCATTTCAAGAGATCGGAATGAAAACGATCGAATCGTTTTTAAAATCTGCTTAAATGAGTATGGGGGTTGTGATCGTCCTCAATAGTATTTGTTCTTTATCGAATAGAAGAAAGGTGGCAGCGTCACGTTATTTAGTCAGAAACGTTGTTATTATCCCTCAGAATGAGGTGTGATGCTGCCATTGTTGTAACCATTATTTCTCTCTCAATCGACTGCTTAACCCACCAGGCTGCATGAGCGCTAAAAGTTAAGCCTCGATCGACATTGAAATGCTCTATTGCCCGAACAAGCGCTTTACGGCCGATCATCATCAGCTGAGCTTTAGGTAATGACGTTTGATGAGTGTATTGCAACGCCAGTTCTTCAATGAACTTCAAATTGGCGTCAATAGACTGAACAGTCGATTGGCCCACAGCACTTGGTGCTGATTGATGATTCAACATAGGCTTAATCCTCTTGCGTTCTTGCTTCATTCGTTTGCTTTGTCGGATAGGCGTAAATCAATCGCTCAATTTCAGCCAGGCGATCATTGGCTTTGTCGATACCATTATTACTCGCACAAATAAATAAGCTTCGAGCAAGATTATAGCGCTGCTGTTGAAACAGAATTTCGGCTAATTCAAACGTTGCTTTCATATCGCCGATTGAGACTTTATCCAAAAGGCTTTTCGGGATTGCGTCATTGGGATGGCTCATGATTTTTCGCCTTTTTGTCGGATTTGATAGATGATGGCGTCGAGGACCTTATTGACTTCTTCGTCTTGCTGAATGATTTCCCTAACGACAAGAGAAAGCTCATGTGCCTCACGATGTGCGCCGCTCATTGTCACAAGCCCTAAGACTTTTCGAGCTGAATGGTAGCAATGTTGCTCATAGTAACTTTTGCCCAGTTCATAGGCTTCACTCAGTTTTTTGCCTTGAGCCGCTTGCTCGATCAATTCGACGTCGAGTGTTTCGAGAAAATCAGTCGTCATTTTCCTGCATCTCCTCATCATTCACTTCCAGTGCGTCTTGAATTTTTTTGTAGATTTCTTCGCGGTGTACAGAGATGTGTTTCGGCGCTTCAATGCCAATGCGCACTTGATTCCCATTAACTCCTAAAACTGTTACGGTGATTTCTTTGTTCCCGATAATTAAACTTTCTCCAATCTTTCGCGCTAGAATTAGCATATTAACTACTCCTTATTATGGGTTTATAAAGTTATTTTCAATGATAAACAGAATCCCTGTTTATCTGTCGTGGTGATTGGGTGGTTTTTTATGAAAAGACGTGGATATTTTCTACCGACTGGCTCTTGAATCAATACCTTTCGCTGTTCCATGGTTTCCTCACAATCAACTTTGCGAGGACATAGTCCTTTTGTTTTTTTTATTCTTGGGATTTATGCCCTCTACTCTTCCAGATGCTCATTTTTGATTCTGTACAAAGTTTGACTAGGATAGTTTGTATAAAACACTTTTTGAAGGTTCCTGTCACGATTGTTTTATAGTACCATTATTTACGATCTTTATTTTAAATCGAAAAAGGACATTCAACGATGAGTAAAGAATTGCTGTACAAAGAAACCGATTGGTCGTCCGTTAGAAAGATTGTTGCAACAACAAATCCCCCGCTGGCAAAAATTATTGATGCAATTAGTCCTGATAAATCCTTTAAATTATTTCAGGTAAGATACCCTTATGGCTCAATCATCGCAGATAAGGGAAAGCTCTTTTTTCCTAGCCATGAATTGCAAGGCAAAAAACCTGCGCATATCGAAATCCCAGCGGAGATTAAAAAATATCTGAAAAGGCGAGAGTTTCCTTTATCACTTCTTACCAAAAACTCTGCCGAGATTTTTAAAATCATGCCTGATAGAAATATTTCTCGTTTTTTAATTAAACCAGGCGGCCTTTTCGGGTTATGGGAAAATTTGGATCCAGCAAATAATGAATATGTAAAATGGGTTTGGAGTTTATCATCAGGCGCTCGATCCATTTATCTATTGCCTAAGATTTCCAACGCCAAAGGGCATAAAGTCTTACGCAAAAAATATGGGCTAAGCTCACACGCGCCAAGAGATTGGGCGGCTCACTGGGATCTTTTTGTTGAATTAGCCAATAGCCCAGAATTTGGAGAAAAGTGGTATAACGAGCTCATCTTTTTTTCTGATAAGTGGCTCGATACGGCGATCAAAGATTCTGCATGGAAAGATTTTCTGGAATATTTAAGAAGTTGCGCTTGGGACGAATCAAACTACTGGCGAAATAAAACAACTTTTGAGCTTGTTTGGGAAGAGTTCCTTCATCAAATGTTACATGACAACATCAAGCCGAGCATTTATATTTCTCTTATCGCAAAGCATCTGATTTTAACAGGGATCGGCATTGTTCCAGGATTTCATATTGCCAACGGGGATTCATCTTTTGCTCCATTGGAACAGTTAATAAAACTTTATATTGAAGATTACAAGATCGACTATGCGCCGCTATTCATGGTGCCTCACATGTTTTCTTTTGATGATGCCTTCCCCATTTATTATTCTTTACAATACCCTAATTTATTGGAGACAGTGCCGACTAGCAATAAATTGCCTGAAGGCGTCTTAAGCGCTATTCCTGAAATCATTGAACTTTTAGAAAAATTTAAAAACAATTTCGCATCAGAAAGTATCGTTGAGGGATCACCAACGCACACGTTTTGTACAAAAATGGAATTGCTTTATTTTCATTGTATTGAGAAGAAAATTCATCACGCTCTTTCAACAAAAAAACTTCCTGAGCATGATGCTCGTTTATTCCATCTGATGGAAACAAAATATCCCACTTTTGATTTCCCGTTTTCTAGTGTTTTTTTAAAAGGATGTGTCTTGTTTAAAAAGAAAGGTTCTTGATTCGGTAAACTTCGTTTTGTGTTTGAAGAATATCTTTTTATGCTGCGATAGATGCAGTAAAATAAGCTTAAATTCACTCACTACAAAATCCAACTAAAATTAATTCAATCGGTTGCTGCTAAAGAAGGAGCTTATTATGTACCGATATCCAGATTATGATGATAAAAATTTATCGACTAATGTCATCAATCAAGACTGGGAAGACTGTGGACTTGAAGATCAGTATATTCGAGAATCTATTCAAAAAATCCCAGAGTATCATCGCAATGGCTTATTGGATGTTGGCTGCGGACAAGGACGATTATTACCTTATTTTAAAGATTGCTTTAAATCTATTGTTGCCATCGAACCAGACCCTTACCGTTTAGAAGACGCGAAAAAAGCGCTTATGCCGGTCTCAAATATTCAGTTTATTCATGCTTTTATTCAGCAATTTACCTTTCCGAAGAAGTTTGATTTTGTTGTTTGCAGTCACTTAATCCAACACATGCCTACGGATGAAATTGGAAACATCTTATCAACGGTTCTGTCGTTCATGAAACCTCATGCTCATCTCATGCTTTCCACGACAAATTGGCCTGATGATGTTGACCAATTTGAAATAAGAAATACATTGAATAATGAGTTTAAAATTGTTTCTGAAGCAGAATTTAATGAATGCGCCAAAATGAGTGATCGTCGCCTGCCAACACGGCACTTTTCTGAAAAAACGCTAATACAGCTGCTCACTGATGCACAGTTCGATATTCTTTTTCTAAAAAAATATCACGGGTTTCCTAAGATTCGAGGCGACAACTTCATTTTAGCAAAAATGAAATTAGCTCACCTTGATT
>MGXI01000028.1:78786-79138 GCA_001801315.1 Gammaproteobacteria bacterium GWF2_41_13
ACATTAAATAATCCCATGAATAAACCCATTTGATCTTTTGGAATAGCTCTCGCAATCATTGCAAAAGGTATGCTATTAAAGCTTGCCCAGGCAATACCCACACCGATCATGGCGAAATAAATTTCATGCGGCTCGTGCATCGCTTTCATAGAAAGCAAGGATAACCCCGCCAAAAACAAAGCAGCCATTAAGACGAATTTCCGGCTCAGTCGCTCAGAAAGTTTCGGGATCATGAAGGCGAAAACAACGCTTGCTAAAGTGTAAGCAGCACAATATTTCCCCGTTAAAATGACGCTTTGTTCCAGAATCCCGTGAAAGGAGGTGCTTTTCATCATATCCGTGCCGATTGACA
>MGXI01000028.1:79164-81017 GCA_001801315.1 Gammaproteobacteria bacterium GWF2_41_13
GGGGTCAAATAGACGATAAAACAAAAAACACCCATCCAGGTAAAAAACTGAACGATGGAAACTTGACGCATGACTTTCGGCATATTCCAAACAACGTGCATAGATCTTTTAAATTTTTCAATAAAGGTTCGCTTGATCGGCAGCGCTTCTGTGATCGTCTCTAAAAAATCTTTTCTAACAAGACGTCGACTGGCCGAGACAGTGATTAAATTTGTCACAATGAGAATGACAGCGCCGATGTAAAAAGAAAATTTGAGCTCTACAGGGATATTGTTGGATGTATTACTTTGTGAGGGGTTAATGATAAAGAGCAATAGCCATGGCATGAGCGATGCTAATACCGAACCGGCTCCGATAAAAAATGCCTGTACCGAATAGCCCATCGTATGCATGGTTTCTGGGAGTGAATCAGATATGAGCGATCGAAATGAGGGGACGGTTGCGTTAATAGTTGCTGTAAAAGCCCACAGCATTAAAGTGGCCATGACTAAAGACAATGAATTCGGCAGGATGATCATGCACAACGCCGTTAATAATCCGCCCCAAAAAATATAAGGCGCACGTTTTCCATAGCTGCTCTTTGTTTTATCGCTAAAATAGCCGATGATCAACTGAACAATAAGACCCGTAATTGGCAAAGCGAGCCAGAGCAATCCTAGATTATTTTCTTTTGCATGAAAAAAGCTATAAATTCCACTCATGTTCGCGACTTCAAGCGCCCAAGCAAATTGCATACCGAGATAGCCAATATTTAATGCGAGTACGGAAGACAATCCCACAGGTAATTTACGCATAAACTAATTCCTTATAGAGTATAGATATAAATTTATTCATCGATAACATGAGTACAATTTGAACAAGAGTTAATCTATCAACAATCCGCGTTACTGACAAGAAATAAACAAGAAGGGACCACAGCATTGACGATTAGCGCAGCACCGCTGTTCTATCTCCGAGAACATGACCAATCATCCTGACCGAGTAGTGCTGCATTTTTATTATATCGTTTTTTCTAAATTTCAAAAGAACATTCGGCCAATTATTGCTCAATAATCGCTTTGATTGTAGTTTTTCAGGCATGAGAAAGGCTCAGGCATTGCCAAATGAGGATATGATTATTTTTATTGTATTGTTTTTCAAATTTAAAAAACAGCTTGACATATTTTAGTTGTTTTAGTAAATTTAGTTTTGTAATTTAGGAGGGAGCACAAATGAATAAAGAATTTGGTGGTTTGGTTCAACAACTCAGGAAAGCAAAAGATTGGACGGTGAAAGATTTTATAGGAAAGCTCGATGCAAAAATCTCCCCGTCCTATATGACAAAAATTGAGATTCATGGGGAAATCCCAAAGGCAGAGCTAATTTGTAAAATGGCTGATCTTTTGGGTTATGATCCACGGGATCTTTTAGATAAGGCTAAGGAGCACAAGGTCAGCAGCTTTGAAAAATCTTTAGAAGAAAAATATCAAAAAGCCGTTGGAATGCATAGGTTAGAAAAGGACAGGTTAGAAAAGGACAAAAGTGATGCAAGAAGAAAATGAAGTTAGCGATAGCGATGTTTTAGGCTTGGCGCGCGAATGCCTTCAGAAATATCGTGATGAAATGGGGTGGGTATCGAGAGCTGAAGTGAAGATTGATATTATGGAGTTTTATGAAGCGGTCATTTATCCGGAATATGAAATTAGATTGCTTACAGATTATGATTTAGGGTGTTGCGACGGGCAAAAAATTTTGGGAAAAACAATTCCGAATGAAGGGATTATATTGGTTGATAAATCTATTAATCAGCAAAGCAAAGATCCCAGGTTTACGTTTACACTTGGGCATGAAATTGGGCATGCGATACTTCATGC
>MGXI01000028.1:81058-82319 GCA_001801315.1 Gammaproteobacteria bacterium GWF2_41_13
GCTATGAGGGACAAAATTTGCGGGAGTATCAAGCTAATTTATTTGCTGCAAATCTAATTATGCCCGCCAAGTTTGTCAGAGATAGGTATATCCATCACTATGGAGACGGTCCATTTCTTTATAGCGGCCCAGGTTATTATGATATTGCTCAAGGTGTTTATGTTGATTCATTTGGGCGGTTTGGCTGGCAATTAGCAAGACCGCTAACAGGCTATTTCTCTAACATATCCAAACAGAGCTTAGCGTATCGAATGTGTCGTTTAGGGTTAATTATCAATCAAACAGCTGAATCCTTATTTGGTGCTAAAAAGCTCAGTTGCAATGGAGTAATCAGTTAAAAAATTTTGTCTTATGAATTTACTTATTTTAGTTAATTAGGAGAATAAAAAGTGAAAATCAGCAATAAACAGCAGAATTGCAATAAAACGAAAAAAATAGTTATTCAATTCAATGATCTTCCGCTGATTTTTGAGTTTGAGAGCAAAGAAGGATGTAAAGAATACGTTTTAAAAACGAATACAGAAAAAACAAAATTATTTTTGAACAAAAAAGAATATTAGCCAGCAAGCAAACGATTAACTGCGGTTAATTCAGTAGCCAGCAAGCCAGTTTATTAAACCAAAGCGGGTTTAGTGCTGGCTTTTTTTATTTGTGACGATGTGTTTATGCAAGAGATAGGAAATAACAGTACGCTACCTTTTTTATGTCCAACTTGTAATGAGGAGGACGATAAGCGACTTGTTGATTTTTTTGATTTATTACTGCAATGGGACATAGAAAATGAAAGAAGAGAAAAGCAAGAGAACTAAAAAGTACAAGCGTCACTTTAATACAAACCTTATTAAATGGAATCTAAGTTATTCAACGCAGGAAATTGCGGAACTGCTTGGAACCACTGTTAATACGGTCTGTGCTTGGTATAAAACTGGACTACAAAAGAATGATAAAAATATCCCACATCTTGTTTTTGGAAGGAATTTAATAGAATTTTTAAATTATAAAAACAAGAAGCGAAAGAAGAAATGTGAGGATGGAAGTTTTTTTTGTTTTAAATGTCAGAAAATTCAGACAGCTTGGGAAAATTCCGTTGATATTGAAATTATGGATGCAAAAAGAATGAGAATTTCGGGATTGTGTGAGCGATGTAATAGCAAAGTAAACAAGGTGTTTAACACAAAGAAATTGAATGATTGCCAGAAAATTTTTGCTGTTCAGGTGATACGCAATAAACATTTATTGGGGTGAGAGAGTGCTAGCGGTA
>MGXI01000029.1 GCA_001801315.1 Gammaproteobacteria bacterium GWF2_41_13
AACACATCTAATAGACAGAGATAGCGCAATGTATTGGGTGTTGTGTCATCAAAAACCACTTTGAGTCCCAGTGGGGTGCCTTCCGTCTCAGTAAATGTAGCGCCGATGCCGTAGCCTAAACACAGCGAGCATAATTGATCGGCACGTCTAGCGATGGCGGGCAGTAATCCCTTCTCTGAAAAAACCTCGCTATAAGAAATCGGATTGCTATGTAAAGAAAATTTAAAATTCATCGCAATCGATAATTTAGTCAAT
This sequence comes from Gammaproteobacteria bacterium GWF2_41_13, assembly GCA_001801315.1. Classification (GTDB taxonomy): domain Bacteria; phylum Pseudomonadota; class Gammaproteobacteria; order UBA12402; family UBA12402; genus UBA12402. Next base: position 256 of record MGXI01000029.1, read on the forward strand.
TTTTTAATTAAGTTGGTTGGCATAGAGAATGTCCTCATCTCATCCAAGGAGGGTAGGCGACTTTCCTGTCACCCGCAATAAAATTACGAAGCCAGCGGAAAAAAACAATCGGGGAAAATCCAAAATGATTTAATACCGTAAAAAATAGCGAGCAAGCGACAGCGATAATAAATGTCCATAAACGAATGTGTAAGAGAAATAAAACCAACGGGAAAGCTGCTTTTCCATCGATAAAGAAAAACCGTACGGGTCGTGCCGAATCACGCCAGTGTGCATCCATAATTAAGACCTTTCCTATTTTTACAATGCAGAATATAACGACATTCTAACGGAATTCAGATAGGCTGCAAGTGTGAATTGTTGAATTTTTAGGATGTCATTATTCAAATGCTCGGAGGAACGTGGGGCAATCCCGCTTTGTTCTCTGGATTGCTTCGGACATACCTCGCAATGACGGATCGGGTTTGGATTGCTTCGTCGCTAGCGCTTTTTGCAATGATAGGTGTGCTTCAGCTGCATCCGGCCGCGTAAAAACGTTTAAACGCGAAATTCGTGTTGAGAAATATAAAGAACTTTGTTAGTTTCATCTCATCTTTTCAAGGGAGTGTTTATCATGGTCGGAAAAATCGCTTTATCAGTGATGATTGTTAGTTTATCGAGTTTATGTGCGTGTTCTCATTTACATTCAGTGTATACGTCACCTTCGCAAGAAAATACGTGCGTTAATTTGCAAAGGCGGCAGCTTTTTTTAAGTAAAAATTTAGATCATTCTTCGGCTTTTGAGGTGCAAACTGACCGTATGCAATTAGAACAAGCTTATCGTGAGCAGGGGTGTTATGGCACGGTTCAGCGATCTGATTTGCCGGCGGGGAAACAAGGCTAATCGGATGATGCAGAAAATAAGTAGGGCGGAAGGTATTGCATGTTGAAAGAGTGGGTACTTAAAAGCCGAAGTTACCGGCGATTTGATGAAAATGAATCTATCGATTTGGCTGTTTTAAAAGAGTTAGTTGATTTAGCGCGGTTTTGCCCATCAGCCAATAATCGGCAACCTTTGAAATATATTTTGTCAAATACGGTCGAACGAAATGAGAAAATATTTCCAACAATTGTTTGGGCTGAATTATTGAGAGGCCAAGCGACGCCAAAAATTGGCGAACGACCTTCTGCTTATATCGTGATTTTAGGTGATAATGCGATTAAAAAAGAAGTTCGATGGGACGATGGAATAGTTGCGCAAACAATGATGCTGGGTGCTGTCGAAAAAGAACTGGGCGGCTGCATGATTGGTGCGATCAACAAAAATCTTCTACGAGAAAAACTCGATATTTCACCGCAATATGAGATTCTTTTGATTTTAGCGCTAGGAAAGCCGAAAGAAACAATTGTTTTAGAGGTGATGAAAAATCAAGATTCTCGCTATTGGCGCGATGAAAACAATGTTCATCATGTGCCGAAGCGGACATTAGACGAAATTATTTTGTGATCAAATAGCAACGGCACCTTTTATGGCGGCGTGATGTTGATAATTCTGAAAATCAAAATCTTCATAATGATAATCAAAAACGGATGATGGCTTTCGTCGGATAATTAATTGGGGCAAGGGATAGGGTTCACGTGAAAGTTGCTCGTGTACTTGGGCCAGGTGATTTTTATAGATATGGCAATCGCCACCACTCCAAATAAATTCTCCGACATCGAGATCACATTGCTCGGCGATCATATGCGTTAATAAGGCGTAACTCGCGATGTTAAAGGGCATGCCTAAAAAAGCGTCCTCAGATCGTTGGTACAACTGGCAAGAGAGTTGGTTCTTTGCGACATAGAATTGAAACAGCAAATGGCAGGGGGGTAATGCCATTTGATTGAGCTCGCCGACATTCCATGCGCTCACAATGAGTCGACGCGAATTAGGGTTGTGTCGAATTTGTTCGATAACTTCGGAAATTTGATCGATCATTCGCCCATCGCTTGCTTGCCATGCGCGCCATTGTTTGCCATAGACAGGACCCAAATTGCCTTCTGGATTCGCCCATTCGTTCCAGATGGTGACCCCATGTTCTTGTAAATAACGCGTATTCGTATCGCCGCGTAAAAACCACAGTAATTCATAAATGATGCTTTTAAGATGCAATTTTTTTGTCGTCACTAAAGGAAAACCCGCCTTGAGTGGGAAACGCATTTGATAGCCAAATGTGCTGATTGTGCCCACCCCAGTGCGATCAGCTTTTTCCGTGCCGACGTCTAAAATATGGCGTAAAAATTGCAAATACTGTTTCATATACCCTTCGTTTTTTGTTTTTCGGCTTTGTTGGCATCGTCGTTCGCAACAGTCATGTATTGCCTTATACACTCCTGTTGCTCTCTCCTCGCCGCCTCGCCGAGAAACCAAAATACTCGGGTCTATTTGTGCTTCATGCGCGAGCGGTGTGGAGTAGGACGTTTTGTGCGATAAGCGTATTTTAACATCATCAATCCCGCGATGATGAGTGGAATAGAGAGTAACTGTCCCATCGTCAGCCATCCAAAGGCGATAAAACCTAATTGATAATCGGGTTGTCTGAAAAATTCGCAAGAAAAACGAAAAATACCGTAAAAAATAGCGAAAAACCCAGATACGGCCATTGGAGGACGCGGCTTACTGGCATACGTCCAAAGCAAAATGAATAGAACAATCCCTTCAAAAAACAATTCATAGAGAGGGGAAGGATGGCGTGGAAAAGGGCCTCCATCAGGGTAAATCATTCCCCAAGGCATCGTCGTGATTCGTCCCATGAGTTCAGCATTAATAAAATTTCCTAAGCGTCCTGCGGCTAAGCCGAGCGGGACGATCGGTGCTATCAAATCCATTATTTCGAAGAAGGTATGACGATGTTTTTTGCCGAACAACAAGACAGCGATGACGACGCCGAGGAGTCCCCCATGAAAGGACATGCCGCCTTCCCAGATTCGGATGATTAACCAAGGCGCATGGATAAAAGCGGCATAATCGTAAAATAGCATATAACCGAGCCGGCCGCCTAACACGACTCCCAGTGCGATATAGAAAATCAAATCGGCGACTTGATCGCGTGTCCACGGTAAATTGAATTTTTTAGCGCGATATAGGATCAAACGCCACCCGATTAAAAAACTCACCGCATACAAAATGCCGTACCAGAAGATTTTAATGGGGCCTATTTGCAAAGCAACCCTATTCATTGTAGGGTAGTCAATCATTCGGATACGCATCCTCTGGAATAATTGAATAATCGATCGTGTTGCGATGGAAAAGATGTTGGGCGAATTCTTGTAACGCTTGTCGATAAACAGTTCGTTTAAAAGCGATGACGCGCCTTAAAGGAAGCCAATAGTTAACCCACCGAAATCCATCAAATTCTGGCGTCTTTGTGTTATCAAAGTAAATTGTCTCTTCGGGTGCTTTGAGCTTGAGCAAAAACCATTTTTGACGTTGCCCCACGCATAAAGGGCGAGAATGATTTCGAATCATTCGATGGGGTAGGTAATATTTCAGCCATTCTTTTGATGTGGCCAGGAGCTCTACATCTTCAGGGTGTAGCCCAATTTCTTCATGTAATTCCCGATACATTGCTTCAATGGGTGTTTCATGATGCAAAATGCCGCCTTGTGGAAATTGCCAAGCATTTTGCTGAATTCGTTTCGCCCAAAAAACACGCTTTTTATCATTAATGATGACCATGGCTACGCCAGCACGGAAACCTCTATTATCAATCACGAGCAACTCCTTAAGTGACGCAATATTGGGGGTAATCTTCCATAAAATTTTTGTAATAAGCAAGTAACTATTGAGCTTTTTAATGCACGTCTATTTTTTAATCATTTTTGACAAAAAAATCTAGTCACTATTCAGTGCTTTTTAAGGAACGTCCCTATTTTGGCGCTTTTTGAATTAACCTTATCATTGTTTTGCGCAATGAATTCGCAGGGGCGCCCCTTGTGGTCGCCCCAAAAATCGCGAGTAACCCAGCTGGGCACCCACGAGGGGTGCCCCTACAGGCGGATTAAAAAATCATCCAAAATCTGAACGTTTTTGTATCATCAAGATCGCGGTGAATCATTACAAAATCTAATTCTATATTGATTTGGGCAGGTGATTTTTATTGCTGGATTTGTCGGTATGCAAAATGCTACGATGCAGCCGTTTAATTATTCGGTGCTTTTTAAGGAACATTCGAAAATCCGAGCGTTCTTGTATCGTCACGATCGCGGTGGATAGTTACAATAGCTTTTTAATTATTTTGATGTGAGATAGATTTTTTGTGATCAGAAAAATTATTTTTATTTTTTTCTTAATTGGCTCATCGAGTATTTTTGCGGATACGACGAGCATGTTTAATCCCGAATTGCATCCTTGGTCGCTCATGGGTTATTGGGGAAGAACGTGCAAAGAGCCAATTGGCAGTTTAATTCGAGGTGAGTTTACCTCGGTGAATGAAACACTTTGGTCGGCCGAGGTGGCTTATCGTTTATCGGAAAAAAATTGGTTGAGATCTTTTTTTCATCCGGTTATTCCAGTGATACAAGTCGCCGGTAATGTGACTTATCGTGATGGATTGTATAATCATGCAGATATTGCTGAATTTGATCCTTATCTCATTTTCCGGTGGGAACAGTTTCCTTGGAATCATTTTGTTGATACGACACTTGCTTTTGCAGAGGGGGTGTCTTACGTTACTCAAGTGCCCTGGGTTGAAAAACGCTACAATGATGATACTGCCCGTTTTCTGAATTACCTCATGTTTGAGGCAACTTTTGCCATGCCGACGCATCCTGATTGGCAGTTTGTGGTACGTATTCATCATCGCTCTGGTGCTTTTGGGTTATACGGTGCTGGGAATACAGGATCGAATACCTTGGGTGTTGGGATACGACATTATTTTTAACTATTCAGCGCGCCTGCAGGAGCGCTCATCTTTTAGCCTTTTTTGACGAATAAGCAGACATGGTGTGCAGCCCCCTTTTTTACTCAGCCAGTAACCGTTAGAATAACCCATCATGAAATTTTGTTTTAGAAAAAAGCATTGTGTCGGTAGCACATCGGTCTATGAGCAATTTGCTGCATGGTTGCAGCAACCTTTAGGCCAAGCTGTTATCAATGAAGAAAAAATCGCCTTGCGTTTTTGCTGGCCTTTTATTTTGGGCGATTATCTCCTGACATTGGGTGTTGCGCCGCAGGCTGTGCTTACAGAAGAAGCGCAAGTTAAGCACCGCTTTATCATCGTGCCATCGAATAATTGTGTGCGATTTACGGGTTCTTTTATTGTGGCTGAGAGTGCTTATTTACCCATTCAAGAGCATTCCCTTCAGGCTATTTTGTTGCCGCACGTGCTAGAGTTCTCCGAAAATCCTTATCAGTTATTGCGAGAGGCGGAGGCAGCATTAAGTCCTGAGGGATATTTGATGGTGATTGGGTTTAATCCATGGAGTTTATGGGGTTTGCGTCGATGGTTTTCGTTTAAACGGCAACTTCCATGGGCGGGAATCTTTCGGCCGAGTTATCGCGTTAAAGATTGGTTGCGTGTTCTTAATTTCCGGATTGTAGCCCAAAAGAGAATTGTTTATCAGGGGCCCATCGTTTTTTCGAAAGGGGCATTTTTTTTTCGTCCGCTCAAAAATTTGTACCGGATATTTTTCCCCTGTTTAGGGGGCGTTTATATCATCATTGCTCAAAAAAGAGTGTTCGGATTGACGCCTTTGCAAAAAACAGCCTGGAAGACTTTGTCGACTGCTATTATTCCGCGTAGCGTCGCCGAACCTGTTCGTCGAGGATTTTGATATGAAAAAAACGGTGTTGGTTTATACCGATGGTGCTTGTCGCGGTAATCCTGGCGAAGGAGGGTGGGGCGCGGTTTTAAAATATGGGGAAAAGGAAAAATATTGTTCAGGTTATGAACCCGATACAACGAATAACCAAATGGAATTACGAGCGGCAATTGAGGCATTAGCGGCATTAAAGCAGACGTGCCACGTTATTTTGACGACAGATTCTCAGTATGTTAAAAAAGGCATTACCGAATGGTTGCCCGTATGGAAGCAACGGCATTGGAAAACGGCGAATAAAAAACCCGTAAAAAATAGCGAATTATGGCGAGCATTAGATCGAGAAGCGTCACGTCATACGGTTGAATGGCATTGGGTGAAAGGGCATGCGGGGCATTCATACAATGAATTGGCTGATCAGTTAGCCAATCAAGCGATTGATGAAGCGAAATTGAAGAGAGGGAGGCTATAAAATGGCAGTTCGTCAGATTGTACTGGATACAGAAACAACTGGTCTTCGAGTTCAAGAAGGCCATCGTATTATTGAAATCGGGTGTGTTGAATTAGTTAATCGTCGGTTGACGGGTAACCATTTTCACCGCTATCTCAATCCAGAACGGGCTGTTGATCAAGGAGCTTTGGAAGTGCATGGTTTGACAGATGAATTCCTGCTCGATAAACCAAAATTTTCAGAAATTGCTGAGGCGTTTTTTGATTTTATTCAAGGAGCGGAGTTGATTGCGCACAATGCCGCTTTTGATATCGAGTTTATTCGAAGCGAGTTTAAACGAAGTCGTTTTCGGAAAGATGTCGCCGAATGTTGTACGGTCATCGATACGTTATCATTAGCCAGGCAGCGACATCCTGGACAAAAAAATAATTTGGATGCATTGCGAAAACGTTATGGGGTTGATCATATTAATCGCAAATGGCATGGCGCTTTGCTCGATGCTGAAATTCTTGCGCAAGTTTATTTGGCGATGACAGGCGGGCAGGCGCTTCTATTTACAGAGGTGGCGGCTGATTCGGCGACGCAATTTGTTGCAGAAAAACATCGTCCAGAAAGTACTCGAATTGAGGAGCAAGAGTCCCCGACCCTTTTTGCAGAGGAAAAAGAAAATCAAGCGCATAATGATTTTTTAAATTTATTAGATAAACAGCAAGATGCGTTTTGTTTGTGGCGACAGTTAGAATCAGCCGAAATTTGAGCGTTTTTCAGTAATTCCCGCGTTAGGTCGCGGGAATTACTTTAAGATGTGTTATAATGAAAAATAGCCGATTGTTTTGGAGAGAGGTTATGAAAAAACAATTATTATCTGTTGGAGCGAGAGATATTTCATCTTTTCGACGAAGTGTGAAATTTTATCGAGCAGGTGTTTTAAGTGTTATTTTGAGTGGTCTTTTGTCAGTAGGATCTGTTTTTGCTTTCTCTTTTTCCGATCATGTAGCCGCACAAATTTCAGGCGCTAAGCGATTTTTTATGAATCTTTCATCTGCGCCTCAAACGACTGTTTTGCCGCCTTCGTCGAACGTAGATAGTCATTCGATGGCGCCAGCGCCATCTTCCACCGTTGCAGGACATCCATTTGTGCAATCTAAAAAAATAATCTCATTGAAAAGACCAATTGCGGCGGATGTGGCGACGATTTCGCCAGCCTTTATGCCAAAAACAGAATTATCCAAAAAAACCTTGAAATTACGTATTGGAATGACGAGGGCTGAAGTGCTAAAAGTGTTGGGTACGCCAACCTGGGGGCAAAGTTATGCGGGAATGCCGCTTGATTGGACATGGAAAAATGGAAATTGTAACCCAGTTGATGTGACGTTTGATGGAAGTTTGCATGTTAATGGTTTTAATGAGGGCCGCGCTAGCTGTTCAGATAAAGAATATCAAGATGTACCAGATGATCAATACTTATGCACGAATCCGGATGTGCAGGTATTATGTGGCCTAACTTTTAAGTATCATCCGTTAAAACATTTCGGAAATGAAAAATCACACCATATTTTTGTGATGGCGAATCGAGATAGAAAAAATACGTAAAATTTTAGTAATTATTCGCCGTGGATCTGGATGTTATAAGAACGTTCAGATTTTGGATGATTTTTTAATCCGCCTGTAGGAGTACCCCTCGTGGGTGCCCAGCTGGATTACTCGCGATTTTTGGGGCGACCACAAGGGTCGCCCCTACGAATTCATTGCACAGAGCACAATGATAAGGTTAATTCAAAAAGCGCTGAATAATTACAAATCTCATCGACAAAATAGCGGAATCACAAACAAGTTAAATTAGCAAGAGTTTTTTCATTATTTACAGCGAAAAAAATATGGATTTTATTTTTTGAATCTGTCATAAACCGCTTCAGTTTGCTATTTGGCAAACTTTAATAGAATACGCCATTGACTCGACAAGATATTGAGAGTGAATGGCGAGAATAGTTTTAGTTTTATTGGAGAATGGAAAAGATGATTACTTTACGTAAAGTAGCTTTGTTTGGCCTTGCGATGGGTCTTGCCGGTGCGGTCAATGCTGCTCAGCCAGCCACTGATTCAACGACGGCTCAGCCTGCAATGGACAATGCAACTGTGACCACAACTGCAACGACTACTGTAACAAAACCTGTTGCTGCTCCAGTGAATATCAACACAGCTGACGCAACTGCATTAGCAGCCGTGAAAGGTATTTCTAAAAAGCAGGCAGCGGCGATCGTTGACTATCGTACCAAGAATGGCGATTTCAAATCAGTCGATGATTTGAAAAATGTCAAAGGCTTTGGTCCGAAGACGATGAAAAGAATCGCTAGCAAAGTGACTGTCTAATCGAAGGACTTTCGAGCGAAAAAAAGGCGGGAAATTCCCGCCTTTTTTATGTTCGTTGTTTTTTAATCTACGGAAGCACCGTCATCTGAATCTTGAGATAGTGCAGCCGAATCATCTGAATTGTCGCCGTTTTGATCATTTTGATCGAGATCATCGCTATAAGATGAATTATCTGTTCCCGGTGTGGCGGCCATATCATCACTTGATGATGGCGTCGTTGGTGCAGCCATTGGAGTTTGTGCATTAGTCGAAGGAGCCGCTGGTGTTGCAGCTGGAACAGCAGGTTGGGCAGTTACTGTTGTGGATGATGGTGCCGTAACGGTAGAGGTTGTTGTTCCCGTAGAGGTTGTGACATCAGCAAATGCAGTGCCTAAAACGAGCAAACTGCAAGAGGCGGTTAATAACATTTTTTTCATAGGAGCTATCCTTTAAAGAATTTAACACGTTTTATATGGAAGATTGCTTCCAAAACGGTAGATATATAGCTTATTTTTTGAGAAAAAGAAAGAAATTTTATAACTATTCAGTTGGCTTGCGATATGGCGGGCAGTTACGAAATTTTACCTGTTTGAAATTAATGATTGTCAGGCGATTATTTTTTGAATAGAATGATAAATGATCAAAAAATAATCTTTTGCTAAATTTAGGGAAAAATTTATGCTAGATATTAGCCTGGTTTTTTGTGGTTCGGCAGGACAAGGGCTTCAAACCATAGAATATATCTTAACGCAGTTAATCAAAAAAGCGGGCTATTATACTTTTGCCACAAAAGAGTATATGTCGCGTATTCATGGCGGCAGTAACTCTTCTGAAATCAGAATTTCAGATCATATCGTTTCAGCCTTTGTTAGTCGCATCGATATGTTAATTTTACTTTCCACTGATACCTTTCCTCATTTAGTCGATAGAGTTTCTCCCGATACAGTGATCGTAGGCGCCTGTCACGATCTTTCATCGCCGAATAAAAAATATATGATCGACTTCGAAAAAATAGCGCTCGAAATCGGATCAAAACGATATACTAATTCAGTCGTGATGGGGTTTATTTTAGCTTTTTTAAAGATTGAAGCGTCTTTTTATGAGCCATTTTTCACGCAATACTACGGTGCAAAGTCAAAAGAATTGGCCGAGAAAAATATCGTGGCCGCACAAATCGGCTATAAGGCGGGAGTGGCTTTTTTAAACACGAATTCTATATCTTTTTATGCAAAGCCATCCGTTGATTTGAATCATAAAATACTCTTGAATGGATCGGAAGCTTTAGCATTGGGTGCCATTGCGGGAGGATGTAATTTTATTGCGGCTTATCCGATGTCACCGAGTACCGGCGTCTTAACGCAGTTAGCTTCCCTTTCACACGAATTTGATATCGTCGTTGAGCAAGCAGAGGATGAAATTGCGGCAATCAATATGGGGCTGGGCGCGTGGTATGCCGGTGGGAGAGCGTTAGTGACCACCTCCGGCGGTGGGTTTGCTTTGATGTGCGAGAGCTTAAGCTTATCAGGTATGACGGAAACGCCGATGGTGATCAATTTAGCGCAAAGGCCAGGTCCAGCCACTGGACTGCCTACGCGTACTGAGCAGGGCGATTTAAATTTAGCGCTTTTTGCAGGACATGGCGAATTCCCCAGGGTTATATTGGCACCAGGAACGATCGATCAAGCCTTTTCTTTAATGCAGAAAGCGTTTTACTTGGCCGATAAATATCAAATACCCGTGATTGTTTTATCCGATCAATTTTTTGTTGATTCTTATTTTGTTAGTCAACCGCTTGATGCTCTATCCATGGCGATCTATGACCAACATATCGTAAAAACGGATGCGACTTATCAGCGATATCAATTGACAGCCGATGGTATTTCTCCACGCGGAATTCCTGGTTTTGGTGATGGATTAGTCTGTGTCGATAGCGATGAACATACGGAAGCAGGGTATATTACCGAGGATTTTGAGGTGCGAACGAAGATGGTTCAAAAAAGATTAAAAAAATTTGAATTACTTCAGACAGAGATTGCCGTGCCAGATTTTTTTGGAAAAAAAGACTATAAAACGCTTATTGTGTGCTGGGGTAGTAATTATTTTGTTATCAAAGAAGCACTCGATCTATTGCCGCATGCGGAGATCGGATGTTTGCATTTTTCGCAAGTTTACCCTTTGTCGCGAGAGATTATTCCTTATTTTACGCGTGCCCAGAAAACAATCGTGATTGAAAATAATGCGACAGGGCAATTGGCTCAGCTGTTAAAACAGCAGTTAAATGTTCATATTAACGCCACCCTGCTCAAATACAATGGTCTGCCGTTTACGGTTGAAGAAATTGTTATCGCACTCAAAAAATATACGCAGGATCATGAAAATGGCTAAACACCCTCTGTTTGATAAAACGAATATTGATATTGCTTGGTGTCCAGGGTGTGGGAACTTTGGTATTTTAGAGTCGATTAAGCAGGCGTTAGATGAATTATCGATAAAGCCTACTCAGCTCGTCGTCGTTTCTGGTATAGGGCAAGCCCCAAAAACGCCCCATTATTTTAATACGCATATGTTTAATGGATTACACGGTAGGGCTTTACCAGTTGCTACCGGTGTCAAAATCGCTAATCCGAATTTGCTTGTTATAGCTGAAGGTGGCGATGGTGACATGTACGGTGAAGGCGGCAATCATTTTTTGCATACGATTAGAAGAAATATCAATATTGTTCATATTGTTCACAACAACATGGTCTATGGATTAACCAAAGGTCAAGCGTCTCCTACGAGCGAAATAGGCTTTAAGACATCGATTCAGACGGAGGGCGTTATTGCTGAACCATTGAACCCAATAGCTATTGCGATCGCACAAGATGCTTCATTTGTTGCGCGCGCTTATATCGGCGATATGGAAAAAACAAAGGATACGATTAAAGCCGCTATTCAACACGAAGGATATGCATTAGTGGATATTTTTCAACCTTGCATTGCTTTCAATAAGGTCAATACTTATCAGTGGTTTAAAGAACGTACTTATTATTTACCTTCGGACCATAATCGCGCTGATCGGGTGAGCGCGTTTAGCAAGGCGATTGAAAAAGACAAATTACCGCTGGGTATTTTTTATCAAAAGAAAGTCGATTCATTTGAAAAAAAACAAAAGATTTACCAGGTTTCATGGGAGCCTTTGTATCAAAGGCATCATGATCTGGGCAAGCTCAAAAAACTCATAGAGGAGAAATAGCCATGGAAATAAAAATCATCACGCGTGAAGAATTGGTCAACCTGCAAAAGGAGAAAAAACCTAAACTCATTGATGTGCTGGATCGAAAAAGTTACGAAAAGGAACATTTACCGGGCGCGCTATCCATTCCACTCGATGAATTGAGCGGAAAGGCGGGTGAGCTTTTGCCGAATAAAGATGAATTAATTATAACGTATTGTGGCGGGTTTGATTGTCCTGCCAGTACGAAGGCGGCAAAAATTTTACTCGGGCAAGGGTATAAAAATGTTTTAGATTACAAAGGGGGCTTAGAAGATTATAAAGCAGGAAAATTACCTTTGGAATCCGGCTGTCATTGCCAGTAAAGAGGCTTGAAGAAAGGATGTCTTTTCAGCGATTGCCTCGCTGAAAAAGAAGAAATCGCTGCTTTTTTTAATAAAGACATCCTTTGATTGACTCGTTGTATTCACATTAAATGGAGGTGTGAAATGAAGAAGATAATTTTGATGATGTGTTTATTGGTTGGATTCGTGGGCATAGCTAATTCAATTTATGCTGCGCCGATGAAATGCAAAATGCAGTGTTCAAGATGCTCAAAACCTCAAATAGAGTTTGGAAAAGCCATGCGAGTGCTCTGGGAGGATCATATTATTTATACACGAAATTATATTATTAGTGCGTTGGCTGATTTGCCCGATGCGGATGCCGTTGCGAAAAGATTACTGAAAAATCAAGATGATATCGGTAATGCAATTAAACCGTATTATGGTAACGATGCAGGCACCAAACTAAGCGTTTTGCTTTGCGAACATATTATGATTGCAGCGGATGTGGTGAAAGCGGCGAAAATGAATGATAGTAAATCCTTAAAATCAGCTCAGGAAAAATGGCAAGACAATGCAATGGAGATTGCTGTTTTTTTAAGCAGCGCTAATCCCAACTGGTCAAAAGACGATCTTCAACAAATGTTGCTGATGCATCTCGATTTGACGACAGGAGAAGTAACCGCCAGATTGCAGAAAGATTGGAATAGCGATATCGATTTTTTTGATAAAGGGCAAGCTCATATGCTGAAATTTGCCGATGTATTGAGCGAGGGCATTATTAAGCAGTTTCCAGACAAGTTTATGAGAGCCTGATATTTTAGGGTCTACAACAAAAACTGTGGGAAGTTATTCCCGCAAGACTGTTTTTTAACCCCGTTAAGGATTGAGGGGCGTAGCGTCGCTTCGTGGCGTATTGATTTTAATTGGGCGACCACAAGGGTCGCCCCCTACGAGATTCATTGCGCAGAACGATAATTGAGTTAACAAAAATGCCATTTGGCACCCACAAGAGGTGACCCCTAGGCAATATTTTTTATTCTTCGAGAAAACGTGCATCAACCCTCGTGACAAGTTTGTTTTTTTTGGGCACTATTGTCGGCAAGGTTATTTTTTAGAAGGAAGATTGTCATGGATTTTATCGCCTTATTAATTTGTCTTGCAATAGAAAGATGGACGTCAATTGGTAAACAAATTCGTGATTTCCGTCTACTCGAAAAGTATATTGAATTTTTTGATAGAACTTTTCCTAAGCAAGCCAAAGTCATTTCTGGATTTTTATTTGTCTTGGCGGTTGTTATCCCCTTAGCGCTTTTGGTTGGGATTTTTTGGTATATCTTTTCTCTGTTCTTTGTGGGCTTGTTGAACATTTTATTCTCAACCATTGTTTTAATTTATTGTTTAGGGGCATTTGAGCCTCAAATCACGCCCCATTTGTTAAAAAACCATTATCCAACAAAACAAAAGCGTGAGATTGTCGGGATGATGATGCAAGCCAATCAAAATATTTTTGCTGTATTATTTTGGTTCGCTGTGTTAGGCCCTGCTGGCGCGATCATTTATCGTCTTATGATTTTATTGGTAGATAAATATCGTGATACGGCCATTGGCCATGCAGCCATTGTGATGACTCAGTGGGGTGATTGGATTCCTGTGCGTTTGTTAGGCGTGGGCTGTGCCTTGGTGAGTCATTTTAAAGGAGTATTAGTTCAATGGGGGCATCATTTACTCACACGGCCGTCCGCCAATGAAGAAATGTTAGCGGAGTGTGGATTTGCAGCGCTCGAATTAGATCGAAAACGTAGTGAATTATCGGTTGAGGCTATTCAACAAGCGACGATGGCGTTAATTGATCGAACGCTCGCTTTATGGTTGATTATTTTAGCGGCCATTATTTTACTTTAAAGTAATGACCCTTTTTTATCGTGCACGAAGGTGTATTTTTCTAGCGCTTCTGATTTTTTTTTCTATTCAGGTTAATGCGGCGCAGAGGTCTATAAAACGCATCATTACCTTATCGCCGCATTTAGCTGAAATTGTGGATGCAGCGGGGGCGGGTCATTCTTTGATCGGTGTTTCGGTTGACAGCAATTATCCTCCGTTTGTTCGATCATTACCGGTGGTCGCTGATGCCTATGGCTGTGATTATGAACGTATCGTTGCCTTAAAACCTGATTTGGTGATCGCATGGGCCGGTGGAAATTCCTGGGCTGAAATTCATCAATTACAAACATTGCATTTACCTGTTCATGTGATCGCCTTTGATCATATGGTCGATATCCCACAGGCTATTTTGAGGGTGGGTCAATGGGCTGGAACTGAATCAGCAGCTAAGCGATTTGTTTCGCAGTTTGACCAAACGTTTAACAATCTGCAAAAACGCTACGCACAAGTTTTGCCGAAGAAGGTTTTTTATCAATTATCTCTGCAACCTTTATTGACGGTGACGCATCGTTCCATGGTTAGCGAAGTGATTGAGAAATGCCATGGCGAGAATATTTTTGGGCAGGCTGTGGGCGTGGCGCCGCAAATTAGCATGGAAGATGTGATTGAGAAAAATCCTTCCGTTATTTTGGTGAGCGAACAAGCAGGAGACACTATAGCTATTCAACAATTTTGGGCTCGCTATCCGCAAATCGATGCAGTGCGTGATCATCGTGTTGTTATCATTCATTCAGATTTGATTGAACGATATGGACCGCGCATTTTACAAGGCATGAATGAAGTTTGTTCGGCGATTGCATCAGCGCAGGATTGATTGACAAACATCTGAAGGTCTGTTCAAACAAAATGTTTTTTTATCTCGAACCCAGGTTATTCAAAACTCAGGTTTATGGTATACTGCGCCGCTAATTAGGATAAAAAGCGAGCATCAGTAGTGGAACGATTAATCACAACAGAAGCTTTAACTGAAGAAGTACTGCTAGATCGACAAATTCGTCCGAAAGCGTTACAAGATTATGTGGGGCAGCGGCCTGTTCGGGAGCAGATGGAAATTTTTATTCATGCTGCCAGAAAACGCCAAGAAGCGCTTGACCATGTATTGATTTTTGGCCCGCCGGGGCTTGGGAAAACAACGCTGGCCCATATTATTGCTCATGAGATGGGCGCTAATCTAAAGCAGACGTCGGGCCCTGTCCTCGAAAAGGCGGGGGATTTGGCGGCGCTGCTCACCAATCTTGAGAAAGATGATGTTTTATTCATTGACGAAATTCATCGGCTCAACCCTGTGATCGAAGAAATTCTTTATCCTGCGATGGAAGATTATCAAATTGATATCATTATCGGTGAAGGGCCTTCGGCTCGATCAATTAAATTAGATATCCCTCCTTTTACTTTGATTGGCGCAACAACGCGCGCCGGATTATTAACATCACCCTTGCGCGATCGTTTTGGTATTGTGCAGCGACTAGAATTTTATGATGTTGCAGATCTTTCTCGTATTGTGCATCGTTCAGCGCATATTTTAAATGTTACGATTGATAAAGCGGGTGCGCTGGAAATTGCCAAGCGATCGCGTGGGACGCCTCGCATTGCCAATCGATTATTAAGGCGTGTTCGAGATTATGCCGAAGTCAAAGGCGATGGGGTTGTTCAAAAAACGATGGCCGATGCCGCGCTTAACTTGCTGGATGTCGACGTCCATGGATTTGATATGCTAGATCGCAAACTGTTATTAACGATGATCGATAAATTTGATGGTGGCCCGGTAGGGATTGATAGTTTAGCCGCTGCCATTGGGGAAGAACGCGGAACCATCGAGGATGTGTTAGAGCCGTTTTTAATCCAAAAAGGATTTATGATGAGGACGCCGCGCGGCAGAATGGCGACTCGACATGCTTACCTACACTTCGGCCTTAAAATGCCGGATCAACTGGTGGCGCAGAAATCTTTATTGACTGATGATGAAAACAATGAGTAGTGAACAAAAAGAAAAATCACCCTTATTTATTTGGCCTGTTCGTGTTTATTATGAGGATACTGATTGTGGTGGCGTTGTTTATCATACGAGTTATATTCGATTCATGGAACGGGCTCGGAGTGAGCAAGTGATTTCGCTGGGATTTGGTCAAGCAGCGTGGAGTAACATGCAAATCGGTTTTGCAGTTTCTGCTTTGCAAATTGATTATTTGCAGCCAGCGAAGTTATATGATCAATTGCAGGTTGAAACACAGTTGCTTAAAATAGCGCGCGCATCGGTCGTATACGAGCAAGTGATTCGGCAAACGCGAGAGGCACAACGTGTGTACTGTCAGGCGACGATCAAGGTGGTTTGTGTCGGTGTGCATGATTTTAAGCCGTGTGCGATACCCCATGATTTACGAACTGCATTATTAAGTTTTAATCATCGTGAAGGAGAGAATAAGCGTGGTCGTTAATTCAACTTTTCTACAATATTTTATTTCAGCGAATCCCATCGTCAAGGTCGTGATGCTGTTATTGTTGTCGGCCTCGTTAGTCTCATGGGTCTTTATTTTTCAACGCTACTTTTATTTTAAATGGGTGCGGCAAAGCCTCAAACAATTTGAAATGCAATTTTGGCAAGCAGAAGATTTGATGACGTTGTATCAAACATTATCAGCACAAGAGACGGTTGAAGGGATTGAGAAAATATTTGTCGCAGGGTTTAGAGAATTTACTCGATTAAAACAACGAAAAATACTGGATCCTTTGTCGATCACCGAAGGCGTTCAGCGCGCGATGAAAGTGGCGCGTATGCAAGTGACTGATGAACTCGAAGAACATTTAACCTTTTTAGCGACTGTGGGATCGACGAGTCCCTACGTCGGTTTATTCGGGACCGTTTGGGGTATTATGACCGCCTTTCACGCATTGGGGGATGTTCAACAAGCGACTATTTCGATGGTGGCACCAGGTATTTCAGAAGCGCTCGTGGCAACCGCGATGGGTTTGTTTGCAGCGATTCCTGCGGTCGTGGCCTATAACCGTTACGCCAGCGAAGTTGAACGTGTCTTAAGTCGTTATGAAGCATTTGAAGAAGAGTTTATTAATTATCTTTCGCGACAATTGCAGATAGCTTAGTCATGAGAATTGTGATGGAGCATAATATTTGGTAATTATTCACTGAGATGGTAACGTTCCTGCGAACGTACTGAATAGTTACAATATTTGTATGTTTGTTTTAACAAAAGAATGGGGGATTGAGAGGGGACTATCTACCGTCATTGCGAAGTATGCCCGAAGCAATCCAGCTCTTTTCTGGATTGCTTCGGGCATACTTCGCAATGACGGCTACTAACAGGCGAATACGATAAATATGAAAAAACAAAAAGTTGTTACGGATAAAATATACCATCGCGGAGTGATTCATTGAATCGGGGTACAACATGAGAAATAAACGGCGTGCAATGGCGGAAATTAATGTAGTTCCTTACATCGATGTGATGTTGGTATTGCTCATTATTTTTATGATTACTGCTCCTTTACTGAGCCAAGGCGTGCAAGTTTCATTGCCGCAGGCACAATCGAAACCGATTGCATCAAAAGATAATTTGCCCATTATTGTCACCGTCGACGCAGCAGGCGCGTATTACTTAAATATTGCGGTTAATCCGCAATCGCCTATTTTAGCGGGAGATTTAGTGACACGTATTGCGGCAGAAATAGCCATTGCTAAACAAAACAATCAGGATCGTATGGTGCTTGTGAGAGGCGATCAGGCCGCGAATTATGGGAATGTGGTGCAAGCGATGGTGTTATTACAAAAAGCGGGGGTTGTGCAGGTGGGACTTATGACGCAAACTCCGGCGCAGGAATCATAAAATGAAAGTAATGGCGCAACATGCTCAGGGGAACATTATCTTTTTGCCTTTTTCCATCGATTTTTCGTTAAAAAGCATCCAAAATCTGAACGTTCTTGTATCATCAGGATCATGGTGAGTAATTACAAATGAAACAGTCAAAACGATATTACGGAAAAGCCACAATTTATACCGCAATCATTTATGGGGTCGCGCTCATTTTTTTACTCATCAGTTTTCGATCGGCAAAATTGTATACGCAAGGCGTGAATCCTCAAGAGAAAATTGTACAGGCAGTCACAGTGGATGCCTCCAAAGTACAGCAGACGATTCAACAAATTCAATCACAAGCGGCTGAAAAACATGCTGCTGAACTGATGCAACAAAAACAATTAGCCGCTCAAGCGGCAGCAGCGAAACAACAACGTCAACAGGCAGAACAGCAATTAGCACAATTACAAGTCACGCAGCAAAAATTGATTGCAACACAACAAGCTGAGACGGCCAAAGCACAGCAGGCCCTCGCACAAATTCAGCAACAGCAAGCACAAGCCAAGCAACAATTAGCGAATGCGCAAAAACAAAAACAATTAGCACAAGCACAGGCGGCTGCTCAAAAACAAGCGGATTTGCTAAAGCAACAACAAGCCCAAACCGAACAATCACTTCAATCGCAAATTGCGGCTGAAGAACAAAAAGTTGCGGGCGTGCAATCACAAGAAACACAGTCGGAGATTGATAAATATAAGACGCTTGTCTTAAATGCGATTGGTCAACAATGGATTATGCCGTCAAATACGAATAAAAATTTATCGCTACAATTATTGATTCATGTCGCACCCGGCGGCACAGTACTTGATGTTCAAGTGACGCAGTCGAGTGGTGATGCGGTACTCGATCGCTCTGTGCTCACCGCTTTATCGAAAGCGTCTCCTTTGCCGGTGCCCAGTGATCCCGCTTTATTTGATCAATTTCGAGAATTACATTTAACTGTGCGACCTGAAGGGCTGCTGATCCAAGGGAATTGAGGATTGAGTACCTACCGTCATTGCGAGGAGCGTTAGCGACGAAGCAATCCAGCTTCAGAACTGGATTGCTTCGGCCATACCTCGCAATGACGAACATGAAGTTCGGGATGACGGAAGACTTGCTTTGGTTGGATTGCTTCGGCTGCGCCTTGCAATGACGTCTACTAATACATGAGTACGCTAAACATGAAAAAACAAAAAATCATCGCAAATAAAATACACTGTCGCGAAGCGATTCCATCCTTCAATCCTCAATCCTCAATCCTCAATCCTATTTTAATTCTTTACATAACAGTGATCATCGTGAGTTTGCTGTTGAGCGTAATCAGTATCTATCATTATCCTGTTTTCAATCCCGATGGTCTTCGTTATTTTGCAGCAGCCAATGCGTATGTGTCGCAAGGGTTCAGAGCTGCTTTTGGCCCTTACAATTGGCCGTTTTATTCGATATTGCTTGTTTATCTCAGTAAATTATCTGGATTGACATTGTTAGAATCGGCCTATTTTTTGAATATCATTTTTTCTTTGGGAATCGTATTGATTTTCATCGAGATTATTCGGCTCTTCACGCCTTCCCTAAAAATGCTGTGGTTGTCGGCACTCGTTATTTTAATTTGCCACCAGTTTAATGCGAACCGTTATGCGGTGATACGTGATCAAGGGTATTGGTTTTTTTATTTATTATCGGTTTGGTTTTTTATTCGTTATGCGCGAGATGCGCGTTGGATTCATGCCATTGGATGGTCGTTTGTTTTGCTCATTAGTTTTTTATTTCGCATTGAAGGAGCTGTTTTTCTGTTAGCTATCCCTTGGGGTGTTTTTATGCTGCCCGGATTATCTTGGAGAAAACGATGGATGCTTTATTTTAAATTGAATATTCCGTTACTGATTTATTTGATCGTTTTGTTGGGAGCGTTATGGCATTGGCATTTATACACTATAGAGCACAGTAGTCGATTGTATGAATTGTATTATAAGAGACCTCATGCGGTTTTAGGTACAGCCGCCAATTTTTCTCAACGTCTTGCCGCAATCAGGCAGTTTGTTTTAGCGCCTGAGGGGAGCTATGATGCTAGTGCATTTTTATTTTTTGGGGCGGCGGGTGTTTTTTTATGGCATTTAGTCTGTAATTACACGTTGGTTTTTACGTTTTTGACGCTCTATGCGATATTTTACGGTCTCATTGTAGATCGCACAGTCAGAAGTACTTTATTTAATTATTTTATCATTAATTTTATTTTGCTGATTTTTTTCTATGAACAAAGCTTGTTTTTAGCGGACCGATACGTGATGGGCATTTCATTTATCCTTTTGTTTTGGGTGCCATTTGGATTGACTGATCTCTACCAGCGTTGGCGAATGAGGCCGCGAGCTTATTTCTCGATTCACCATGTTCTTTTTCCGCTGATTTGTGTGGGATTATTAAGTATGGCCGTGAGCAGCATACATCGTTTCGGCCATTCAAAAATTTACCAGTATCAAGCCAGTCAGTGGATGAAATCCCATATTCCTGCCTCGGCGAGTGTATGTATTGATGATGGTGTGATGGCTTATTTATCGAATCGATCAACTACACCGCTCGATATCAAAACCCCTCAAGGGCGTTTTGATATCGCGAAAATTCAACGGGCGCCTTGGCGGCATTGTGATTATGTTTCTATTATCATGGATGGCGAGCAAAAGTCGCTGGAGCAATTATTGATGACTCGAATGGGTACTCCGACCATCGTGTTTCAATCGGGCTATCATCAAGCGCAAGTCGCCATTTTTAAAATCAACCAATAAGGTATGAGGGTCGATTGATGTCAAAAACAATTTTAGTGGTAGGTGGAGCAGGGTATATTGGTTCTCACATGGTGAATACGTTGATTGAGCGGGGCTATACGCCGATTGTTTTCGATAGCCTAGTGACGGGTTATCGGGATGCAGTATCTTCGAATTGTTCTTTTATTGAGGGTGATTTAGCGGATAGCCATCAAATCGAGTTGGCTTTTCAGCGATACACGTTTGATGCGGTGATGCATTTTGCCTCTTTTATTCAAGTAGGCGAATCGACTAAAGATCCCCAAAAGTATTACATTAACAATGTAAGTAATACACTGAATTTATTGCAGGTCATGCTAAAACGCCGTGTGAAATATTTTATTTTTTCTTCTTCGGCCGCTGTTTATGGAACGCCACTTTACACGCCGATCGATGAAAAACATCCACAATTGCCGATCAATCCGTACGGTCGAACCAAGTCGATGATCGAATCAGTATTAAAGGATTATGACGAGGCGTATCAATTGAGATCAGTTTCTTTACGCTACTTTAACGCGGCCGGGGCACACCCTGATGGAGTGCTGGGTGAACGGCATAATCCCGAAACGCATTTAATCCCGCTCGTTTTGCAGGTGGCTGCGGGCAAAAGAAAAGTCATTGACGTGTATGGTAATGATTATCCTACGCCTGATGGTACTTGTGTTCGAGATTATATTCATGTTAACGATTTATGTGAGGCGCATTTGCTCGCATTGGAATTTTTATGGCAAAACAATCGAAGTGAATTTTTTAATTTAGGTAATGGTCATGGTTATTCCGTGAGAGAAGTGATCGAAGTAGCAGGAAAAGTGACAGGGAAATCAATTACCGTTAATCAAGCGCCGCGTCGAGAAGGAGATCCGGCGGTTTTAGTGGCGAGCTCAGCAAAAGCGATGCAACAGCTCAATTGGCAACCGCGCTATGCATCACTTGAAACCATTGTCGAACATGCATGGCAATGGGAGCGATCTCGATCAATTGTGCTATAAACCCCGATTGCTTGTTTCACTCGCAAAGATAAAATCAAAGGATTTGGTCAGCCATTGGCTCAACTTTTCATGGTGCTTTCGGTTTTTTTCGGTAAAATAGGCGCGCATTCGAGGGAGCTTATTCCGTCAATAAAAAATAAATTGAGCAACCATTAACGCGATGACTCGGAAGGAGAATGCGATCATGAGAATTACAGTGATTGGTACGGGGTATGTGGGTTTGGTGACAGGTGCTTGCTTTGCTGAGATGGGCAATGAGGTGACTTGTATCGACGTGGATCAACAGAAAATTGAGCGTTTAAAACAAGGTATCATGCCTATTTATGAGCCGGGATTAGAGGACTTAGTTAAACGGAATTACAAAGAAGGACGGCTGCACTTTGCGCTTTCTTTAGACGAGCAAAAAAAATCAGCACAGGTTTATATTATTGCGGTGGGAACGCCAAGTGATGTCGATGGCTCCGCCGATTTAAAATACGTTTTATCGGTTGCCAAATCATTGGGGCAATATTTAAATGAATATGCGGTGATCGTCGATAAATCTACGGTACCTATAGGAACGGCTGAAAAAGTCAAAGCGACTATTCAAAAAGAACTCAATAAGCGCAAGAAAAAAATTAAATTCGATATGATCAGTAACCCTGAGTTTTTAAAAGAGGGTGCTGCTATTGACGATTGTATGCGACCTGATCGAGTTGTTATTGGAGCGGATAATGACCATGCTCTTGGGGTAATGAAAGAATTGTATAGTCCCTTTGCACGAGATCATGAACGCATGATTTGTATGGGAATTCGCGATGCGGAAATGACTAAATATGCAGCGAATGCGATGTTGGCGACAAAGATTTCTTTTATGAATGAAATAGCCAATTTATGCGAACGCATGGGCGCTGATGTTGAAAAAGTGCGTTTAGGGATTGGTTCTGATTCTCGTATTGGATTTCCTTTTATTTATCCGGGTTGTGGTTATGGCGGATCTTGTTTTCCCAAAGACGTAAAAGCGCTTGTTCATCTCGCGCAAGAACATCAATTTTTACCGTTGGTTTTGAATGCAGTCGAAGCGCGCAATGATGAGCAAAAACATGTATTGGGCAAGAAATTAATTAAGCGATTTGGTAAAAAATTGAAGGGAATGAAAATTGCTCTTTGGGGATTAGCCTTTAAACCGGGAACGGATGATATGCGTGACGCCCCTTCAGTGGTATTTTTAAAACAGATGATCACGCGTGGCGCAGAAATTGTTGCTCATGATCCCGAGGCGATGGGGGTTGCGCAGAAAGAATTGCCGGCGAAATGGTTTAAGTCGGGACAATTGAAATTAGTGGAAGATCAAAACGCCGTATTTAATGATGCTGATATTTTTGTGTTGATCACAGAATGGAAACAATTTAGAAACCCAGACTTTAAAATGATCAAACGAAAAATGCGCGGCAATTATGTGTTAGATGGACGTAATCAATATGACCCCGAAAAATTACGGGTCATGGGGTTGGTTTATGAGGGGATCGGAAGAATTGACAAAAAATAAGTCCCTACTCAGCGTGTTCGGAGGAACGTCTTGCGAGTGTGTTGAGTAGTTATTGATTCAGAGGTTTTATGCCTGCTTTATTGCCAGTTATCTTAGCAGGAGGGAGCGGTACACGATTGTGGCCGCTTTCTCGTGTAGAAAAACCGAAACAGTTTTTATCGTTGATCAGTGATAAAAGTTTGTTGCAGGAAACGGTTCAAAGAACAATGCCTTTTACTGAGGTATTACCGCCGCTCGTTATCTGTAATCATCAACATCGCTTTTTGGTAGCGGAACAACTTCAAGAAATGGGCGTTAAGCCCTCAGCGATTATTATCGAACCGATAGGTCGCAATACGGCACCCGCTATTACTGTGGCTGCTTTATTTGCTCAGGAAAAATTCAAAGAAGCGTTGCTATGCGTGATGCCATCAGATCATGTGATTAATCACTTAGAAAATTTTCATCAAGCGATTGAAGTGGCCCGTCGACAGGCGAGCCATGATAAATTAATTACGCTCGGCATTGTGCCGACGCATGCTGAGACAGGTTTCGGCTACATTCAAAGAGGTGAAGCTGAGGCGGATAACTCCATTTATCAGGTGAGTCGGTTTGTTGAAAAACCCGATATTGAAACAGCCAAGCAGTATGTTACTCAAGGGGATTACTACTGGAATAGCGGGATGTTTGTATTTTCAGCCTCACGGTTTTTAACAGAAATCAAAGCGTATGAACCGACTGTTTTTTCCGCTTGTTTGCAAGCTTTCCAACAGCGACAAGAAGACGCAGATTTTCTTCGACTTGAACCACAGGCATTTGGAAGTAGTCCCTCGATATCAATTGATTATGCCGTGATGGAAAAAACAACAGACGCGATGGTTGTGCCGATGGATGCAGGGTGGTCTGATGTGGGGTCATGGCAAGCATTGTTTGATATGAGCGCCAAAGATCGGGAAGGCAATGTGCTTCGAGGCAATGTGGTGGTTGACCAGGTGAATGATTGCTATTTGCGTGCTGAGCATCGATTGCTCGCGGTGGTTGGGGTGAGTGATTTGATCGTGATTGAAACGGAAGCGGCGATTTTGGTCGCAGATAGAGCGCACGCTCAAAACATAAAACGGTTCGTGGAATCGCCAAAGTAGCAATCAAATAGTATTGTTAGGGCGCGAGATTTGTTAAACTGATATGAAGTTTTTTAGGCTAAGAGATTGGGGGGGTTTATGAAGGGCATTATTTTGGCAGGCGGCGCGGGGACGCGATTGCATCCCGCTACGTTATGCACCAGTAAGCAATTACTACCTGTTTATGATAAGCCGATGATTTACTATCCACTTTCAGTATTAATGCTGGCCGGCATTCGAGATATTTTAATTATCTCAACCCCTCGCGATTTGCCACGTTTTAAGGAATTATTGCAGGATGGGTCAGCGTGGGGATTGCAGTTTAGTTATGCTGAACAAGAAAAACCCGCAGGTATTTCACAAGCATTTATTATTGGTGAATCCTTCATTGGTCGTGATTCGGTCTGCTTGATTTTAGGCGATAATATTTTTCATGGAGAAGGTTTTAGCCAGCAACTCCAAGAAATCGCTTTAAAAAAACAAGGCGCCACGGTTTTTGGCTATTATGTCAATGATCCTGAGCGATATGGGGTGGCTGTTTTTGATGAGCACAATAAAGTGACTGCCATTGAAGAAAAGCCAAAAACGCCTAAATCTCATTATGCGGTGACAGGATTGTATTTTTACGATAATCAGGTCGTTGATTTTGCCAAGTCATTAAAACCTTCTGCACGTGGAGAATTAGAAATCACTGATTTAAATAATTTATATATTCAAAAAAATCAGCTGGACTTGGTGAAGCTGCATCGCGGGTTTGCTTGGTTGGATACGGGTACTCATCATGCTCTATTAGAAGCTTCTCATTATTTTGCCGTTTTAGAAGATCGGCAAGGCTTAAAAATTGCAGCACCTGAAGAAATTGCTTGGCGAATGAAATATATTACGGATGAGCAATTACAACGGCTAGCTGAGCCATTAAAGAAAAATGAGTATGGGCAATATTTGTTGAAATTATTAGAAGGTAATTATTGACTGAGATGGTAACGATACGAGAACGTTCAGCTTTTGGATGATTTTTGACGAAAAATTGATGAAAAAGCGGAGTGTACACGGACAGTACATGAGCATTTTGAAGAGATTTTTCGTCAAAAAGAGCCGAAAGATGAACGTTCCTGCGAGCTACTGAATAGTTACATTAGAAGAATCTATGGGAGGAATATGAGCATGTACCAACCTAAAAACGTATTGGTCACGGGTTCGGCGGGGTTTATTGGTTGTAATTTCGTTCATTATATTTTAGCACAAAATCCATCAGTTCATATCGTGAGCTTGGATAAATTAACCTATGCGGGGGATAAAGAAAATTTACCCATTGATAACCGACATATTTTTGTGCAAGGAGATATTCTGGATCGCTCGCTCGTGCTCCAGCTTTTGCGTGATCATGCGATTGATACAATCGTTCATTTTGCAGCAGAAAGTCATGTCGATCGTTCTATTACGGGGCCTTCAGTATTTGTTGAAACCAATGTATTGGGTACCTGCGTGTTGTTAGATGTCGCGAAACAATATTGGCTAGACGAAAAAAAATTCAATGCGGAGCATTGTCGGTTTCACCATATTTCAACAGATGAAGTGTATGGTCAATTAGGTTTGCATGATCCTGCTTTTACGGAAACAACGCCGTATCATCCGAGCTCTCCTTATTCCGCATCAAAAGCGTCATCCGATCATTTCGTGCGGGCTTATCATCATACTTATGG
>MGXI01000030.1 GCA_001801315.1 Gammaproteobacteria bacterium GWF2_41_13
GCAAATCCCGAGGAATCTCCGATTGACTCACTATGGATGTCGGCTTTTGCACGCTGTCAAAAACAAATTCGATGGGAGATTCATAAGTAACAACCTTGCGATTACCTTGTTCAGACGTCACAATAGATTTGATAATTGCCGCAAGTAACGTTGTTTTTCCTGAACCTGTTGCGCCAGTAACGTAAATAATGCCCTGGTCGGGCGAAATAGCATCCAATAAGCGCTGTGGCAATCCCATGGCTGATAAATCGGGCGGTTCATTGGGAATAACCCGCGCGGTAATTTGAATACCTTGATGTCCCTCGACCACACAAGCCGTTGCATTAATACGAAAACGATATCGCTCAGATCGACTAGGACGAAGCTCATAATGCGTATCAATATCTGTTCCGCTTAATAATTGTGCCGTACCATTCGCCCCGTAAATTTCATTGATCACTTCACTGACTTCATTATTTGATAAGGCGCGACGAGTCACGCGATTTAAACGCCCATAAATTTCTGCAAAAATAGGCTCATTCGTTTGGATCGTAATATCTGATGCACCGAGCTGAGTACAGTAAATCAGCAAGTCATTCATGGCCTCCACTTGAAAGCGTGATGGCTCGCGTGGAAAAAAAAACGACGCGGATGTTTGATTGGGATTATCCATTTTGCGGCTCAACCATGATCGGTTTCCATCGACTACTATTGGCGTTTAATTGCGGCACAGCAGCAATTTCAAGCACCTGATCATTAATTCTCATTTCGGTATGGTCACTGTTGCTAGTCACACCTAGCCGTGAAGAAACAACATAAGGCCTCGTCACCATATTTTTAGCGAATAAATCCCGATAGAGCATCATGCCCGCATAATCTCGCCGTAAACTAGCCACATTACTTTGATAAATATTATTGGCTTGATTAATGCCTTGCTGAAAGCCTAGGTCGATATAATTCTTCCATAATTTTCGTTCTTGCTTATCCCGAGGCAGCAAAGAGGTATCAGGTAGCATGGGCTTTTGATAATTCATCCAAAGATACTCTCGCCATGTCGGTGGGGTCGTGACAAATCGCGCTTGTTTCAGAATATGGTAAGTATGATCAGATAAGGTGATCATATTCGGGTCAATTAAATTGAGCGACTGATGACTTTCTTCCAATACAGGCGGTAACACATTATCCGGCAACATTAAACCAGAGAAGTTAAAAATGCGATCCAATTCTTTTTGATTTCGAGTCAATAATTCATTAATTTGTCGTGAGCGCATTGAAAGCCCGCCTTGCGCACCAATAGATAAAGCCGTTTCTTTTAAGGCTTGCTCTCGAATTTTAGCAACAACAGGGCCTTTGGGTTGGAGTTCCTGCTGTGTCAGCTGCTCAAGATCAGCAACTTTTTCCGTATCAGGCGGAGGATGTTGCGTCGAGCATCCCGCTAAAAATATCCCACAAAAAAGACTCGCCAAAAAATACGCGCATTTATTCATTAGCATACCTTAATTCAATGATACGCCGAGAAGGATAAATAACCACACTGGCTCGCTTTCTGCATTGATAGCCAATATCACGCAAAATATCACCCACGGGTGTATTTTTCTCAGAAACCGTCACAATGATAGGAATAGAAGGCGCTTGACCTAACACTTTTAATTGATAACTCGTTGCTTCGGCAATTTGTTTCACGAGTGGTTCGACAGGGCCATTCCATTCAATGGATGTCGGGATTTCCATCCCATAGCTGGATGGATTCGGTGGTTCACTCACTGTTTGCGCAGGATAGGCGGCTTGTTCTGTCGCGCCCAGTTGATTTAAGGATTCACTCACTGAATCTGCTGCTTCTGCTAATGCTACGTAGGCTTGATGGGTTGATTCCTGATCGGGCGGTGGCGTTGGTGGCGCTTTCGTACAAGCCGTTAATATAAAGCAACAACTCACTACAATTATCATCATTTTTTTTTTCATACGAACACCCTGTCCCTCAACAAACTTCCCCCTCATTGAATCAAGTTGAACTTACAAAGTCAAGCGCACAACGGGCCTGCTCTAAAATATTTACATGAGTTTCACCGTTTACTAACCCTTTTTACATTGTTGTTGCGAGGCGTCGCCAAGGCAATCCCCACTGCCCACCATCATTACGAGGAGCGCTAGCGACGAAGCAACCCAGACCCAGTCCGTCATTGCGAGGTATGCCCGAAGCAATCCAGAGAATAAAACTGGATTGCTTCGTCGCTAGCGCTCCTCGTAATGACGGCAAGTAGTTCCCTTCCTCAATCCTCAATCCTCAATCCTATTCTGAACTGTCATCCTGACGCATCTCCCCAGTCGCTCGGCGGGAAAATGCTTCGCATTTCCTTTATCCGCCTCGCCCTCAATCCCTTCCCTTACCCATCATAAATCGATACAATAGCCTTGTTCATAGTTCAAAAGGGGGTTCAATTTTTTTGCAGAAAGGAGAAATAACATGATAAACGGACAATATAAAAACAATAACGCTTCCGCCGAACGGCTACAGATTCGAGAATCTGCGCCAGTCAATTATTATCTGACTCACGACGATCAGTTACTTGACAGCATGCGATTGTTAATAAAAGATTATATTCATCTTAAATTTCAACGGCCTGTTTCCCAACAAGAACGCGCCACTTATCGTCTTGATTTTGAAACGTTACGACAACAATTAACAGATACTTTGCTTAAAACTTACATTACATTTGAGCTGATGGATCGACTCTACACAATCGAATACACTTATATGAGTTCATAACTATCCTATGAAAAAAACTGTTCAACACAAAGACCCCTTTGCGCTACGCGAAGCGCAAAAGTACGAGCGCCCCATTGCTTCTCGTGAATACATTATCGATTGCCTCACGCAACACGAAGAGGGTCTCACTCAAAATCAATTGATAGAAGCATTAGATTTAAAAGATGATATCGAACAAGAAGCGTTGCATCGACGTTTGCGCGCGATGCTACGCGATGGTGAATTAAAAAAACATCGCAACGGGAAATATGTTCCCATTAAACCTCGACCACTCGTACAAGGTTATGTCAGCGGTCATCGAGATGGTTTCGGTTTTGTACTTCCCGACGATGGCACAACAAAAATATTCATTCCTGAATATGAAATGCGACAAGTTTTTGATGGTGATCTCGTCACCGTCCGAATCGTTAGTAAAGACACGCGTCACCGTCGAGAAGGAAAAATCGTCGAGATTCTTGCTCGAAAATTTACGCAAATCGTCGGACGATTTTTTCAAAAAGAAGGCATTGGATTTATCGAGCCCGATAATCGCCGTATTTCACAAAACGTTATTATTCCCAAAGAGCACCAACACGACGCTAAATCAGGTCAGGTTGTAATTGCTGATATTGTTTCTTATCCCACTTTGCACACCGCAGCGATTGGTCATGTCAAAAAAATTCTCGGTGATTATATGGCGCCCGGCCTTGAAATCGACGTTGCCATTCAATCGCATGGATTACCCCATATATGGCCGAAAGAAGTGCTAGCTGAAGCGGAAAAAATTCCTGACTGGATTCCCGCCCCTGAAATTAAAAAGCGAACGGATGTACGCGATATTCCGTTTGTCACTATCGACGGGCAAGACGCCAAAGATTTCGACGATGCCGTTTATTGTGAGCTAAATAAAAAAGGCTTTCGACTCATGGTCGCAATCGCCGACGTCAGCCATTACGTTAAACCTGGCAGCTCACTCGATACAGAAGCGCAAGAACGCGGCAACTCGGTGTACTTCCCCTCGAAAGTCATTCCGATGTTACCGCAACAATTATCAAACGAGCTATGCTCCTTAAAACCACTCGTTGATCGATTGTGTATGGTATGCGACATGACGCTGAATCCTATCGGCAAAATCACTCGTTTTCATTTTTATTCTGCTGTCATGAAATCCCATGCGCGACTCACGTACAATCGTGTCGCCGCGTTGTTAACCGAACCCCGTTTAAAAATGTCTGCACAAGAAAAAAATTTATTGCCGCACTTAAAAAATCTCGAAGCAATTTATCAAGTCTTATTAGAGCGTAGAGCCGAACGTGGTGCACTTGATTTTGAGGTACCTGAAATTAAAGTCCAATTTGGCCCAAAACGAAAAATCAAACAGCTGGTTCCAACGGAGCGAACCGTCGCACATAAAATCATCGAAGAAACCATGTTATGCGCCAATGTGTGTGCCGCCAAATTTTTAGTACAACACAAATCGCGCGGACTTTTCCGTGTTCACGATGGGCCCAACTCCGAAAAACTCATTAATTTACGGGGTTTTTTGGGCGAGCTCAGTTTAACACTCACGGGCGGTGATTTGCCAGACCCCATCGACTATGCACAATTACTGTTGCGCATCGACCAACGAAAAGATAAACACGTCATCCACCGCGTGCTATTGCAGTCTTTGCGACAAGCGGTTTATTCGCCCAATAGCGACGGGCATTTTGCTTTAGCCTTTGAGGCGTATACACATTTTACCTCTCCCATTCGACGCTATCCCGACCTGCTCGTCCATCGCGCGATCAAATCAATCATCGAACATCGCGAGAGTGATTTACCCGGTGAAGAAGGCTTATTATTATTAGGCGATCATTGCTCGATGACCGAACGACGTGCTGATGAAGCAACGAGAGATGTGATCAATTGGCTTAAATGCGAATATATGCTCGACAAAATGGGCGAGACGTTTAAAGGCACGATTACAGGCGTTACGCATTTTGGGTTATTCGTCGAACTCGACAATATTTACGTCGAAGGACTTGTCGCGATCGACGATTTAAAAAATGATGATTATGCTTTTGATGCGGTCGGACATCGCTTGATTGGCGAGCGCACACACAAGACCTATCGACTGGGACATTCAATTACCGTACAAGTCGTCCGTGTGAGCCTCGAAGACCGCAAGATCGATTTTATTCCGGCGTGAATGATATTTCATTGAGCTGTCCATAATCAGATGCCCTAATGAAACCTGACTTCAGGATAAACCATCAAAAAGTTGCGCATTGTTATTGTTTTTGCTCATAAGTGAGTGCTGCCATCCCGCTGCTTGTGTATGAACTCGGGATGCCAGCACACAGACAGCACGTCCTTACGATGAGGACCCGTATCCCGGACGAAAAGGCGCTTGCCCAATTGTAGAATTTGGCGACAATAATGGCGAAGTTTCAGAATCAGCACGTTCTGAGGAAGAAGCCGGTGCTGGAGCAACAGGAAGTTGATCACCCTGTAAGGCTACGCCACTTAGCCCCTTCTTACTAATCAAGCGTTTTTGTACATCGGCGCTGCTTGTTGGCAAAGAAGAAACAGCCTGTTCTTTCGGCTTTACTCCTGTACCCCGCGCCTGATTATATTCCAGCCAGTCCTTATCATTCTTCACTTCTTTACATTGTCTTGCCGTACCTCCTACTATCGCTCCTATACCCACAAGAAACAAGGGAACACTGATCGGTAAAACAAGCAGTGTTAATACAGCAGCTACTGTACAGGCAAGGCCAAATAAAAAAACACCGAAGCCCCACTTTCTCAATTTTTTCGGTGGCTCTTCTACCAAAGGGGTGGTCTCAGTCAATTTTTGTACAGCTGCATCTTTTGGAGTCTCTCTCACTTCAGCATATCTCAACGACGGAGAACCTTCCAAACTTTGCGCGAGGAGAACCGCTCGACTCATGCTTCCCGAAGGAGAAGGTGCGGCTTGAATCATTGAAGCCGCTGCTGCCGGCAAAGGCAAAACAAGCGACGGAGAGGCCGAGAGTTGATCAACTCTCGGTATAAAATAATGCCTTAATCCCATGTCGCCTGAGAAAGGCAAAGATTCTCCGCATAGTTTTCCAAATAAATTATAAAGCGTGTGATACCCACACTCTTGTGAATGCAACGGTTGCTTCGTAACATGGTTATCAACCTTAAGCTCTATCGGAACCAACAACACGTTGTATAAATAAGTCTTTAGAAATCCGTATGCCTCTTGAGAATATCGCATAGAATCAAGGATTGTTAGCGTTAACTTTGAGAGAACGCTTTGATTTTTTTCCGCTTCGATTTGAAGCAATATCCAATGCCCTCCCATATCAAAAGGAGCGTAAATTACATCAGCATCGCCACTTTGACTTAAAGCTTGTTGCACTATCTCTACGAATTGAGTACGCCCCGTAGGCATGCAAATTATCTTATTCCCATATTTAGCAATAGGGATTCCCTCAATAAAATCCTCTCCTTTCACATAAGCAAATTGTTCTGAAATCCCCAAAATAGATGCTAGGGCATTTAATCTGATAGCCACATCCGCCTCGTTCAAAACATTTCCTGCATCAGGTGAAGTAGATACGGGTATTAATTGGCGTTGAATATTCTCAAGCGAGATAGGGGTATTCTCGAAACCCCCATCTCGCTTGAGAATAGATAGACGGCGAAGAAGCTGAGCTTGTTGATTCGGCGTACAATTAACTATGACAGTGAGTTGATTCGCTTGAATCGAAAAGTGATAATCTGAAATATGACCGCCTGCTTTAAGCGTTGCAAAAAAATAAATCGCATCAACGGCATCATCGTATGAAAGCTTACCGTTGTCTCTTCCCACCATAAAAACATACGGTTGACCTAAAGAACTCTCTGTAGAAGGTGATTGGCCGATACCCATAAAACGGCATCTCAGCCTCACTCCTTCTTGAATTCTCTGAACTATTGAGTCAGTTTCTAACATCTTTTATCTTCCTCAAAAACATTAGCATTGTTTAAGTATAGACAACGCTAAAAATCCCGCCACTTTTATTAAACCTGGATCTGGGCACGTTACTTGGACGAATAGGGAATTGACATGATTGCTTTCGCGAAAATTAAAAATACATTGAACAATGATTAAAAAGCTGGGGTGAACGATGGGGATTGAACCCACGACAACCGGAATCACAATCCGGGGCTCTACCAACTGAGCTACGTCCACCATATTGGCGCGCCTGGCAGGATTTGAACCTGCTACCCTCGGCTTAGAAGGCCGATGCTCTATCCGAATGAGCTACAGGCGCAGGCATCTGGTCGGAGCAGAGGGATTTGAACCCCCGACACCCTGCTCCCAAAGCAGGTGCGCTACCAGACTGCGCTATGCTCCGTAAAGAGTTCGCATCATATAAATGATTGCGGTGTAAATCAATAAAATTCGGTTTTGAGGATTAAAAAAAATCTGGTAGAGTGATTCATTATAATTTGAGTTGTAGATGAGAAAATTGGTTTTTACATTAACGTTATCGTTTTTCCGTGCGATGAATCCGTAGGGGCACCCCTTGTGGGCGCCCAACCTTGAAAGTGCCCGAAATATTTGGGCGACCACAAGGGGTGCCCCTACACACGCACCACGAAGATTAAAAAATAATCGCGCTGCCATTCATCTATTGTTTTTCGCATTTCTTATCTAAAGCTCGGGGGCATTATTAAAACACAGGGGATCAATTCATGTCCGCTCAACTCATTGATGGAAAAAAAATCGCTCGAGATATTCAACAGGATATCGCCAAAAAAGTAGCGGCGATGACACAACAGGGAAATCCTACGCCGGGATTAGCCGTTATTTTAATCGGCGATAATCCTGCGTCACAAATTTATGTCGCCCACAAACAAAAAGCGTGCGAACAAGTCGGTTTTTATTCCGAAAAAATAATGCTTTCTCATGATACAAAAGAAGAAAAATTGTTATCGATTATCGATGATCTCAATAAAAACCCTAAAATTCACGGCATCTTAGTCCAATTACCTCTACCCGCGCATATCAATAATCAAACTATCATTGAGCGCATTTCACCCTTGAAAGATGTCGATGGATTTCACCCCTATAATTTAGGCCGACTCGCACAAGGGAATCCCGTATTACGCCCTTGCACGCCGTACGGTTGTTTAAAGCTCATCGAATCAACCGACATAATACTCAAAGGCAAAGATGCCGTGATCGTCGGCTCCTCAATGATTGTCGGCCGACCGATGGCGCTAGAGTTATTGATAGCGAAATGCACGGTTACCGTCTGTCATAGTCAAACACAGCATCTCGCCGACAAAATAAAAAAAGCCGACATACTAATCGTCGGCACTGGCAAGCCGGAGTTGATCAAAGGCGCCTGGATCAAAGAAGGTGCTGTGGTCATCGACGTCGGCATTAATCGCCTGGCGGACGGCAGTTTGAAAGGAGACGTGGAATTTGAAACAGCAAAAGAACGCGCGAGCTTTATTACACCCGTCCCCGGCGGAGTCGGCCCAATGACGATTGCGATGTTATTATCCAATACACTGCAAGCGGCCACGCTAAATAAAGGCTTATTTGAATGATCTAACCCGTACCATCTACCCGATAACACTAGGATAAACCCTTGTGATCACCCGAAAATCATGGGCAATCGAAACTGAGCACCCATAAGGGATGCCCCTACACGCGGATTAAAAAATCATCCAAAATCTGGGCGTTTTTGTACCATCACGATCAGAGCCTACGCATGAAAAATATTTTCATTCCGTCATCCCGCGGGATCCAGAAAAATTCAAGCGTTTATAAAATCTAGATTCCGCGGTCAAGCCGCCGAATGACAAAATTATACCCAAATGCTGTCAATAAAATTTTTCGCGCGTAGATCCTGCCATCACGATCGCGGTGAAGAGTTACCCTATTTTTTTCATATACTCTAAAATTTCCTGCCGAAATCGCTCTGCACTAAATCGTAATGCATTTGCTCGACAGTCTTCAGCTTTCATTTTTTGAGGCATTGACTCAAAACGCTGCACTGCTTCAATAATTGATTCGACTGTTTGTTCTTCAAAAAATAACCCCGTTTTTTCTGCGACAATCGTTTCACATGCGCCACCTCGACCGTAAGCAATCACGGGTGTTCCGCACGCTTGCGCCTCGACAGGCACGATCCCGAAATCTTCTTCGGCCGCAAAAATAAACGCTTTCGCTTGTTGCATGAGCATCACAAGCGCTTCTTTTTCTAAGTATCCTTTCAGTTCTGTATTGCAGTGCGCTAACGGCTTTATCTTTTTCTCATCCGGACCATCGCCCACGACGATCAAACGTTTATCGGGCATTTGCGCAAAGGCTTTCACGATAAGATCAATGCGTTTGTACGGCACAAAACGAGACGCTGTTAAATAAAAATTCTCTTTTTCTTTACAACACGAAAAATGCTCAATATCAACCGGCGGGTTAATCACCGTTGCTTCCCGTCGGTACACTTTTTGAATGCGTCTTTTGATGTATTGTGAATTCACGATGAAATGATCCACTCGCGCCGCGGAAGCGTAATCCCACAATCTTAATCGATGCAATAAATACCGCGTCATCATCGATTTGAGGCCGCTTTGCAAACCCGATTCGCGCAAATATTGATGTTGAAAATCCCAGGTATAACGCATCGGCGAATGGACATAACTGATATGCAATTGATCGGGGCCCGTGATCACGCCTTTCGCAACGGCGTGCGAACTAGAGATAATTAAATCATACGTGGAAAGATCGAGCTGTTCGATCGCCAGTGGCATAAGTGGCAAATACGTTCGATAATGCGTTTTAGCTTTAGGTAATCGCTGAATAAACGTCGTCGTCGCTTTTTTGCCTAAAAAATAGCTTTGTCGCACATCGTCTTCTAAAAAATCGATGACCGCAAACAAATCCGCCTCGGGGAAACACTGTAACAGTTGCGTGACAACACGCTCAGCGCCAGCATAGGTGACTAACCAGTCACACACCATAGCAATTTTCACACTGGACTTATGCAAAAAGCGATCTGACGCGTTGGAAACTCGCTCGCAATCCTCATTTATTGTTGAATAAACTCCGGTTGTTCGCTCGCTTCCGCCGTGCATCTCATCTTGTTGCATAAGTCCAGTCATAGTAAATTCTCGGTAATTTTTTGAAACACTGCATCAAGACTGACGTCTCTAACGCAAGCCATCGATGCACACCCTTGAAAATGATAACACGGAACACAAGGCACCGAACCAATCAAATAATCAATTTTTTCAGACAATGGCTTCCAATGCGCTTTAGAAGCGGTGCCGTTTCCAATCACGACGCCGGCCGTATCAACGGCGGAAGCAACATGACCAACCATCGAATCCACACCGACAAAATAACGAGCCGCAGCAATGACTTCGACAAGCTCAGGGAAAATTAATCGATTACATAAATTAATACAAAGCGGCGATTCAACCTGGATTTGTTTGGTTAATTGTAACTCATGCTCGCCTTGACCCGTCAATACGACAGGAATGGCATGATCCATTATTTTTTTAATCAATACTTTCCAGTGTGCAATCGGCCATTCTTTGATCGGATTGCCACAACCAGGATGCAGCACGATAAATCCTGGTTGCAAAAAATGATCCGGCAAATATCGATGAAGATCGATTGCTTGATCACGCAATAAAATGGGCTTTAAATTTTCTGTATGTTTTATTTCCGGAAAAATAACACTCAATAAAGCAATATGATAATCAACCACATGTTGATCTTTCAAAATCCATTGCTGCGGGTCTGTCAATAAGGCGCCGCATCCTCCTCGCGTATAGCCAATCCGTCTGGGAATATCGGATTGAAACAAAAGAATTGCTGCATTCGGAAAATAAGCATACAAATCAATTGCGACATCATAATGTGCTTGACGTAATGCCGTTAAAACAGCGCGTCGCGAAGAAAAATAGTGAGCAATTTTTTTATACAGTGGCTGCTTGGATCGATTGACATACCAATGATCATCATAATAAACATGGTCGATCAACGGATGTTTTTCCAAAATTGGCCGAGCCCATGAGCCCGCCAAAAATCCAATTTCGCCAGCAGGATAGGCCTTCTTAATCAGCGGTAAAATACCGGTCGCGATAATAATATCGCCCAAATGTCCTCGGTTGGCCAATAAAATTTTTCGGGGCAATGAAGATTGTACCAACATTTTTTTTGCGCGATGAAATAACAAATAAAATGCACATAACGCATCCAAAAAGACGAGAATGACTTTCCCCGATTTCGACATGGTGTCATAGCGTTTTATTGCCATAAACGACCGCCCCCAGATTGATTGGATAATCGCGACAAACGCCACCGCTGAATCGTCGATCGGTTGATCAAACGCAACCCTTTAAGCAAACAGGCCGGCATAAAAAAATAGGGTGCAACATGCAACCAAAATACCGGGTAAAAACAACAATAACGTAAACACAGCCAAAAAGCTTTCGCGCTATCGCTCGCACTGGCGTGAAATTTAATCCCTAAAACAGCCGAGCGAATATGTACCTTACAGATATCAGACATCCAACGCCGATACTCACCCGTCCCAGCGCCTAGCAACACCGCAGCGATTTTCTCATAGTTCGTTAAATCGAGCTCTAAACGCCGATAACGATTACGCAATAAAGTCAGATCATTTTCCGTGCGAAAGCCAACGCATCGTTTTGATAAATACAACCAGGTTGGATGATTTAAAATAATGCGTCCAATCACAAACACGTGAATATACCCAGTACAAAACGGTTCTATCGATTCCTTCGCTAAAACCTCTTGCCAAAATATTTTTTTTACGATTTGCGCCGACATAAATCCCAATTGCGTAACAAGCGCAGAAAAAATTTGCCGCGATCCGCAAAATAACTGATCAGGCACATTAAGCGGGAATAATTGCCGAACATAGATTTCTTTTTTAAGATCTGGTGTATAGCCTTTTACGTTAACCGACAAACCCGATAAATTGGGATATTGATTGAGCCGATCGAGCACTGCTCGAATAGCTCCTGGTTCTACAATGTCATCACTCCCCATCAACCAACAATATTCTCCATGCGCTATATCAATCGCTTTCAAACAATTTCGATCAAAGCCCTGATTCGATAAAAATCGATGATACACAATCGCCGGGTACTGCTGTTGATATTCACCCACTAAAACTGATGTGTGATCTTCTGATGCATTATCACTGATACAAATTTCAACTTGGCTAGGGTCAGGTTTTTGCTCGAGAATGCTATCGAGTAATTGCTTTAAACAAGCAACGCGATTATAGGTCG
This sequence comes from Gammaproteobacteria bacterium GWF2_41_13, assembly GCA_001801315.1. Taxonomy (GTDB): domain Bacteria; phylum Pseudomonadota; class Gammaproteobacteria; order UBA12402; family UBA12402; genus UBA12402. Next base: position 12,026 of record MGXI01000030.1, read on the forward strand.
GAATACAAAAAGAAAGTTTGACTCTACATTGCTGAATACAAGGATTGAGGGGTGGAATCGCTTCGCGATGAATGATTTTTTGTTTTTTCATATTTATCGTGCTCGTCTGTTAATTGTCGTTGCGAGGCGTAGCCAAAGCAAGTCTTCCGCCACCCCGAACTTCATGTTCGTCATTGCGAGGTATGTCCGAAGCAATGACAAAGGAGTGGATTGCTTCGGACATACCTCGCAATGACGGCAGGTAGTTCCTCAATCCTACCCAGTCTTTCCCAAACTGTCATCCTGACGCATCTCCCCAGCCACGCATCCCTGCGCGTCGCTCGGTGAAAAAATGCTTCGCATTTTCTTTATCCGCCTCGTCCTCAATCCTCAATCCTCATTTTTCGAATGGAGTAATAATGGTAAACAGGCAAGAGCCAGAATCCTGTGATTAAAAAACATAACGCCAATCCCAACAGAATACCATTCAACCCCAGCCAACGGCTGAAATAATATAGAAAAACAATGCTCGTCATCGCTTGAATAGGCACTGTCATAGCAATAAAAGCAATTTTATTACGACTCTGAATAGCGGTCGCATAAGTATCCGTCCAAACTCGCGTGATATAATAAAAACCAAATAATAAGATAGCCGCACCGGGAATCACTAAAGTATTTTTTGAAAAGAGCAATAACAGCGGCGTTTTTAGCGCAAAAATAACGAGTGTCCCCGTCACCACATATAAACTCGCCATGAGTCCATTGCGAATTAACATCGCATTGGCTTGACGGTATTTTTCGGCTTTAAAATCAGCATAATGTTCCGCCAGTACTGGCCATAACGCCACCAACACGGCCGAATAACCAAAATACATAAATGAAAAAATTCGATTAAAAATATTATACACCGTAATGTCATTCGCATTGAGTAATTGAGACATAATCACATAGTCAATCCCTAAAACAAAGGCAGCGCCCACTGCATTGACGCTATACTGCCATGCTTTTGAAAATATTTTTTTAAACAGACCAAAATCAGCCGAAATGATACATCGACGTAATGGCACGGCATGTAAAAACGCGGTAAAAGCAAATAACATCTGTGGGGCTGTCCATCCCAACAACACCCATAGCAATTGATCACGATGTACTTGTAAAAAAATCAGCAGCAACACCAATGCCAAACTGCCGATATAACTAATCGTTTGATAAAAATAAGCCCAATATCCGCGATGTTGTGCAAAGAAAATTTTATAAGCAATGCCGAATAATGCAGCGAGAATGTACATATTTCCCGCAACAATGAGCAAATAACTCGATGCATGTGTCGCTAATTTATGTAACAAAAAATGTTGCAAAAATGGCGCGATCAAAGAAAACAGCACCACTTCAACACAACCAATCAATAAAACAAAAATGACCAAACTATTTAAAAAGCCCGTTGTCTCTTTTTGTTGAACACGCAATAAAGAAATATGATTTTGAATACTAGTGCCCAATCCTAAGTCAGCCAAATTAAACCATAACAATAATCCCGTGATCACAGCAAATAACGCATATTGTTCTGTGCCGACAAAACGAAGCACCAATGGAATTGATATGACCTGAACACCCGCCATCACAATACGACTCAGCCAACCTGATCCCACAACGTAATAATGCGAGGGTATAGATTTCAAACATTTTTTTAACTGCACTGTCGAAAAACCCATTTTTTAATTGGTCAAATTGTAATTATTCACCGCGATCGTGACGATACAAGAACGTTCAGATTTTGGATGATTTTTGACGAAAAATCGATGGAAAAAGCGCCAAAATATGAGCGTTCCTTAAAAAGCACTGAATAGTTACGTCAAATTAAGGGTTTGAATATTACCCGAATTACCCCATTAATAAAACCCAAATCCCGATTGAGGTTTGCGAGGAGCTAGCGACGAAATAATCCATTCTCTCGTCATTGCGAGGTATGTCCGAAGCAATCCAGAAAAAATCTGGATTGCTTCGGACATACCTCGCAATGACGGGCTCTGGGTTGCCTCGACACTGTGTGCCTCATAATGACGACGTTCTGTCATTCCGGAGATTTTACGCATGGACGCACAAAATCATCCGGAATCCAGGCAGGTATCATGGATGGGGGAAACGTGGATTTCTGGATCCCGCGGTCATTGCCGCGGGATGACAAAGAACTGGATTGCTTCGTCGCTAGCGCTCCTCGCAATGACGGCAGATAGTTCTTCAATCCCCACTCATCACATATTTTGTACAAAAAAAACAACGCTCCTTTCTGGTTTTAAATTGTTTTTGCGTCGTTAATAAAAATTGTTTAAGTCGTTCAAATCGTTCTTTCATAAAAAGCCACTCCTCGAGAACCGTATTCGCGGACAACCGAATCGGCGGGATACGAGCATCCACATACGAATCGTTACAATGAACCAAATTTAGCGCCGTATCATAATAAAGATAATTGGGATATTCCTCGATAGTCGGGCATGGATTGGGCGCTTCCTCAAAATAATCATAAACAGCCGACGCTGAATTTGGCGCATAAGCGGGCCCTACGTCTAAAAAAATCTTGTGCATTTTATTTGTCATGTTAATTCTTTTATGCTCCTCAGGACTTTTCCGAATCAATGAAATAAGGGCATTTTGGCCCACACAAAAATCCAGCTGTTGCAAACCTTTTTCAAGCGTTTCAGCTGTTCGCTGTAAATTATTTTTATCATAAATCGTATCGAGAATCGCCATTTTTTGATGAGCAAGCATTCGCTGCGTCATATCAATCAATCTTTCTTCTGCGCTTTGTCCTTGTTTTTGGTACAAATTAAACCCTAAGCGAAACTCTACGGCTGGATAAGGATAATCGCGTGAAATACGATCCCACAATTGAGCTACCTTTTGATGATGAGCAAAAAATCCGCCTGTTTTTACGACAATTCTTACGTTCGGTATCTCCGCTTGTATGGCACCAATAACATCAAGTAAATTTTTTGTTTCCCCCGCTTGATCAACCTGCTGATATAAAAATGCTTCCCCGCCGGTCAGCATAATATAAACTGAGTTAAACCTATTTTTAAATGGCTCAGACGTGCAAAAAGTTTTCATATCACGTAACTTGGATCCTAATCGGTCAAAATCTAACGCCACATTTTTATAAATCTCGTCGTAATTATTACAGCATAAAACACATTTTTTATCGCAAGCGCTTGTTAACCCCAATATAAAACAAAACGATTTTTGCATAGTATTTTCCTCCTTTTGTATAAAAATATTGAATAATTCTTGGCTATTGTTTCAATAACCTGAATCTAATTTTAAAAAAGTATTGAATTGGGCTTTTTAAGAAAAAAACAAGGCACGAACAAAATTTTTAAAAATAAGACTTAGAAAGATAAGGGACTTCGAAATAGAAAGTGTCTGTCAAAAAGATAGGCTTTGCAAGCAATAATTGCTGAAAAAAATCCCCGCGCGAGAGCGGGGATTATTATTTCGATCGAGATGAGATAGATTAGAAATACACGCCGATTTTAGCGATCGCTGCATTATCCGATTTACCCAACTCTGCCGTATTATAGGCAATAGCACCTGCGCCTGTTGCTGTATCATGCGAACCATAATTCACGTCATGGCGATACTCTAAAGTCAAAATAGTATTCGTCAAAACAGTCGAACTCAATGCGGCAATATAGCGCACTCTTGGCACATTAAAGACCAACGCATCCTTAGACCCTTGCACGCCCACAGCAAAATAAGTTGGCAACGTGAAGAGCTTAAAGTTATAAGCTCCCTCGAGATCAACCGCACTGGGCTTCGCACCACGGCCATTATAAGTTGCATTCAATGGTGAAAAAGCCCTCATCGCGGTCACATATTCCATCACCACGTTATATTGGTCATAGGTAAATGTATTATGCCAATCAAAAGCCGGCACACCCCGAATCATCTTCTCATTAGACCCAGCTTGATCAAACCCTTGGAAAGCCACATCCGTCCGGCCGGTTTCTTGCATACCCGTTGCATCCGCCATATCCGCCATATAGCTGACACCGCTATCCACATTCCAGGTATCATTGCCTAACCAAAAACCGAGATCACCGCCATATTGGTTCACCATATTGCTATTACCGTATTTCGCATCTCCCTTAAATCCAAAAACATGCGCATAAGGCGTAATAATGTTTGCTGCTGGATTCCAAGCGATATAACTAAGTGACAAAGCACGCGCCTTTGTTTTTGCGAGTGTTTGCGTTAATGGATCAGAAATCATAAAGGAAGAATATCGACCAAAAGGCACATTCATTTGACCTAAGCTGCCAAAAACGGGAGATTTTGTCAGGTTACCCAATGTTAAAAAGCCTTTCCCTAATCGAACATTAGAATTACTGACACGTCGCGTTCCTGCTGCATTGTAAGAATTATCATATTCGAAAGTGGCAAAACCGTTTACCCATTGGCTGATTTCTGCAAAAGCGTCTAATTCAGCGCCCGTTAAATTAAGATCTGTTGTGCGGGGTCCATGATAAGGACGAGTATAAAATGCCTTTCCCTCAACGTCACCGCTCAATACCAAACGAGGTACTGGCGATCCCCCTTGTTCGTCTGTTGTTTGTTGACTTTCATTCAAAGCACGACGATAGAGTAATTTTTCATCTTCATTAATCCCAGGCGCATTAACAACCAATTGGCCGCCAGAATAATAAGTTGGTTTACTGGTAAATGGCTGAATCACCACAGAATTACTAAAATTTCGTAAATGTCCATATATATCCGTGAAACCAGTCAGCTCACTTTGTTGTGCTGCGGCGCTCGTTTTTTGGCCTTTCGATGTCGTTGCTGACCGTTGCGTCTTCAGCGCCGTCACTTGCGCTTGCAGCTTATTGACCTGTTGTTGCAACTGCTCCAACGTCGCTGTTGAGCCTGTATCAGCACCAAATGCCAATGAAGCACATGTTAACGCCGACAATGTCATCAGCGCTCTGAACTTGTTTTTACTTATCATAGGACCTCGCTATAAATATTGCTAATTTTATGCTTTTTTTCTAACGATTAGATTATTAGTTTAAAACAATCGCTAGGCCTAGAACCCGCCTTCAAGCCACCAAAATTATTCCACTTTGATCGTCAAAAGCGCGGTTATTATTACCATGGCCTTTATTAAAAACAAGCACTATTTTACCCTCGCAAATCATTTGCCGTTTCTATGCTTTTGTGTAAGAATCAATCCATTATTTTCAAGGTTTTAGGAGTTAACTTTCATGTTTGAACTAGAGCTGGTCGGAAACATTCCTCAAAGCGCTATTATCAAGGTCATTGGTATCGGCGGCGGCGGCGGCAATGCAGTTGAACACATGGTCTCTCAGAATATTGAAGGCGTTGATTTCGCCTGTGCTAATACTGATGCACAAGCACTTAAAAGCTCCAACGCTCGCACTTTAGTTCAGCTGGGCTCAGAAATTACAAAAGGGTTAGGCGCTGGCGCAGATCCGATCATTGGCCGACAAGCAGCCGAAGAAGATCGAGATCGCATCAAAGAAATTCTCGATGGTGCTGATATGGTATTCATCACGGCTGGTATGGGTGGCGGTACGGGTACGGGTGCGGCGCCTGTCATTGCGCAGATTGCTAAAGATTTAGGTATTTTAACGGTTGCTGTTGTCACAAAACCCTTCTCATTTGAAGGTCGACGCCGCATGGAAGTCGCTGATCGGGGTATTCGTGAATTAAGCGATTATGTCGACTCACTCATCACTATTCCTAATGATAAGTTACTCGCTGTGTTGGGGAAAAACATTACGCTTCTAGATGCCTTTAAAGCCGCCAATAATGTCTTGCTCGGCGCAGTACAAGGCATCGCCGAATTGATTACAAAACCGGGATTAATCAACGTCGATTTTGCTGACGTGCGCACAGTTATGCGCGAAATGGGCATGGCGATGATGGGAACCGGTGTTGCCATCGGCGAAGACCGCGCTCGAAAAGCCGCCGAAGCGGCTATTTCAAGCCCCTTATTGGAAGACGTGAATTTCTCCGGCGCCAAAGGCGTATTAGTCAACATCACCGCAGGGCTCGACATGTCCATCGGTGAATTTGAGGAAGTGGGAGAAGTCATTAAAAATATCAGCTCTGAAGAAGCGACCGTTGTTGTGGGCACCGTCATCGATCCCACCATGACCGATGAAATGCGAGTGACTATAGTCGTCACGGGGCTGAATGGTAAAAAAACAACAGGGGCTGCACGTTCAACTTATGAACCAATCGGCAGAACGGAAGCTGTTTCGGCCGATGATTTCAAACAGCTGGAAAAACCAACAATCATGCGCAAACGAAATATTCCTTTGAAACCACTCGATAACATTGACGAGCAAGATATGGATTACTTAGATATTCCCGCTTTCCTACGTCGCAAAGAAGAACAGGAATAATTATTCACTGCGATCGTGACGATACAAGAACGTTCAGACGTTGGATGATTTTTCGTCAAAAAGCGCCAAAACAAGAGCGTTCCTTAGAACGTATTAAACAAGTTACGAACAGGAATAACTTGAAAAATGGCAATTAACGACTATATTTAGAATAAATACAGCGCTATTAAATCGGAGTGAAAATGAAAAATGATTGGCCAACACAAGATTTTGACATGAAATTGGCAGCAACAATCATTCAAAAACACATTGAATTGAATGATGGTGAACCCTTAGTCTTAGTTGATGAATTATTCGAGCACATTCATGACACGAAAAACAATATGCCAGCATGGATTTCCGACTTAACGGATTCCTTTATGGTTCGTTATGGACATAGTAAAGGTCGAGAAATCGCAAGCCGGGTATTAACCAAATGTTTTCTAGCCGGACAAACTATTCACTAAAGATTCTGGCTCGGACGCCTAAACCTAAATTCAATTGAACAAAGATCGGCAATTCCCGCATTAAAAATCACACCTCATGCGGCCGTAATTGTCTCGCTACTTTATTCAAAACCCCGTTCACAAATTTAAACCCATCCGTTGATCCAAAAATTTTTGCGAGCTCAAGCGCTTCATTTAAAATAATACGAAAAGGAATTTCAGGTCGATATACAAATTCATAGGTTGCCAAACGCAACACGCATAATTCCACAGGGTCCAACGACTCCATAGAGCGATCTAAAAAAGGCTTAAAGCATTGATCTAACTGATCAATATGCGATTCAACACCGCGAATTAAATCAGAAAAATAATCAAGATCCGTTTCGTGTAAATTTTCTTTCGATAAAAATTGCGCCTCAATTTCAGCCATCGGCGACTGGGCAATCAGCCATTGATAAAGCGCCTGGACAGCCAATTTTCGCGCTTTTCTTCGTGCTGCTGGTTTCATATAAAATCTCTATTGGTTAAATTCATAAGTCACTATTCATCGCGATCGCGATGATACAGGAACGTTCAGATTTTGGATGATTTTTGACGAAAAAGCGCCAAAATATGAGCGTTCCTTTAAAGAGCACTAAATAGTTAAAATTCATAAACGGGAAATCGCCGACACAAAGCAAGCACTTCTTGCTTAATACGCTCTGCACAAGTTTCATCTTCTACGTGATTCAATATATCAGCCATCCAACGCGCAATTTGACGACATTCAGATTCTGCAAATCCTCTGGTTGTGATCGCTGGCGTACCAATGCGCAAACCACTCGTTACAAAAGGCGAACGCGGCTCATTGGGAACAGTGTTTTTATTGGCTGTCATATAAGCCTTTGCCAAGACAGATTCCGCTTCTTTACCGGTTATGTTTTTATCGATTAAATCAATGAGAAACAGATGATTGTCGGTGCCGCCAGAAACGATTTTATACCCTTGCTCAATCATTTCCTTTGCCATCGCTTGCGCATTATGAATCACTTGCTGTTGATAAATTTTAAAATCGTCTTGCATCGCTTCTTTTAAAGCAACCGCCTTTGCTGCGATGATGTGTTCTAACGGTCCGCCTTGGAGGCCAGGAAACACCGCCGCATTCAATTTTTTCTCAATATCCGGATTGGCTTTAGCTAAGATCAACCCGCCGCGAGGACCCCTGAGCGTTTTGTGCGTTGTTGTTGTCGTCACATCGGCGATTTGCACAGGAGATGGATAAAGCCCTGCAGCAACGAGCCCCGCCACGTGAGCCATATCAACCACTAAATAAGCCCCCACTCGATCCGCGATTTCTCTAAATCGCTGCCAATCCATCATGCGCGAATAAGCAGAAAAACCGGCCACAATCATTTTAGGATGGTGTTCTTTCGCCAGCTGTTCGACTTGATCATAATCAATCAATCCTGTTTCCGTATTCACGCCATACTGAATCGCCCGATACATTTTCCCGGAAAAACTCACGGAAGCCCCATGCGTTAAATGGCCACCATGCGCTAAATTCATCCCTAATAAAACATCACCCGGCTCGAGCAACGCCATATAAACGGCTGCGTTTGCCTGAGAACCGGAATGGGGTTGCACATTGGCATAATCCGCATGAAATAACGTTTTTGCGCGATCGATTGCTAATTGTTCAACTTGATCAACATATTCACACCCCCCATAATAACGTTTGGAGGGATATCCTTCGGCATATTTATTCGTCAGCACAGAACCTTGCGCCTCAAGAACGCGTGGGCTCACATAATTTTCTGAAGCAATGAGCTCAATATGGTCTTCTTGACGCATCCGCTCTTTTTCGATGGCCTGCCACAATGGGGCATCAAATGTTTTAATAGACATCTCACGTTTAAACATGGCTATTTCCTACTGAAATTAATTCGAACCGATTGTAACAGCAATTAAACAGAACGAAAACAGGTCATTCCAGGTTACCTATACGCCATCTACATTTGCATGCTTATTTTTTATCTCTTATACTGCTTTATGATATATCTAAGAGGCCTGTCGTATTGGGATCACACAATAGAACCACATTCAATCACTGGACTGTCATTTTAACCCTCTTGATTATCTCTATTCTCTTGCAGCGACAAGTGCAAATTTGTACTGACACAGCCCGACTCATTCAGCTGGCGCAAGGTTTACTCAACCACGAACATTATTACAAAGATTTTTTCGACACAAACACACCAATGGCTTTATTTCTCTATTTCCCAGCAATCTTTATTGCACATCTCTTTTCGCTCAAACTAGTAACGGCGCTCATCATTTATGTTTATACCGCCGGCTGTTTTAGTCTATGGCTCATACAACGATTGCTCCAACAAAGCCATACGTCGAATCCGTTATCCGCTCTATTGCTGATAGCATCAACCATCAGCTTTCTTATCCTCCCCGCCGACGCATTCAGTCAAAGAGAACACTTCATGATTTTATTTGTCTTTCCTTACCTGATCGAAGCGGGGTTACGCCTACATCATCCACAAAAATTTTCTACAAAAATATCAATCTCCATCGGATTCCTAGCAGGTATTGCGTTCGCCATCAAACCCTACTTTATGATGCTCTTTTTTATCACGGAAGGGTTATTGTGCATCAAACAAAAAAAATGCACGTCTTGCTTCCGATTAGAAGTCTTAATAATTTTAGCCATCCAAATTGCCTATTTATATACCGTATTCATTTTCACGCCAGAATATTTCTTTTGGATTATCCCTATGGCAATCCAAATCTATTACCTCATTACTGCCAGCGCTGGCATCAATATTTCACTCACAAAAATCGTTGCCATGATAAGTCTATTAACGCTTTGCATCCAAGTCGCCAGCATGAGCAAAATCGATGAAATAAAATCACTTCGCACTTTGCTGGCTGCCAATCTTGTGGGCTGCCTAATCATTGCCCTCCTTCAAAGAAACAATTGGTATTATCATGTCTTTCCTGCATTCGCTATTGCCTTTGTTTTACTCTGTTTACTCATCAATGAACCAATTGTTTTGTTTAAAAAAACCTATCGCCATGCGATAAAAGATTATCCACAAATCATTTATTGCTTTCTCGCCTGTCTATTGGTAACAGCATCAATTTTCCTCGCACTGTCTCGTTATTGGGATAATATACAAGATAAACGAATCACCGATCCATCGACTCAACAACTCATTCAGTTCATTCAAGAAAACGCACCCCATCAAACCGTCTTTTTTTTCGGGGCCGCAAAAAACGCCTACCCCATGAACATCGAAACATCCATTAAGTCCTATGCTCTCTCAAATTATTTTTTCAGCCCTGTACAACGAACTATTCTACGACGCCATCATTTAGAACAAACAGTACTTGATTTCTGGGTCCACCAAACGACTCATCTCCTACAGAAAAAAAAACCTGACTTAGTGTTCATCGTAACCCGACCAACAAAAGATTATGGTGAGAAAAAACAGATCCCTTATATACAAATTTTTAGCCAAAATAAAGATTTCAAAAAATTATGGGAACACTATCGCTATAAACAACACTTCCAAGATTTTGACGTTTATCAATACAATAAACAAACCGTGCTGCTAACTCCTTATCCCCTTGCCTTATATAATCATTTAACCGATGTTACGGCACGCACAGCGTCCAAAAACAAATTATCGCCAACTGATGAAAAACCGTTTAGATTAGCAAATAACTCCCAACCCGTACTGATTACAGCACCCTCTTTTCTATCTAATAACTCTAAACAATCATCTGCTCTACAATTTAAAGCGGTTCCTTACATGAAGCTTTTTTTACAGCCCGACACGCCGACCATCGCCAACAACCAAAATGACGCATCGCAATATGTCACAAAATTTTGGGAGGATTATAAACTCATCAATAAAGTGAATGGATTTGCCCTCTACTTCTCGGTGCATGATTGAAAGTTGGCTCATGGTAATTCCCTACTAGATGCGCACGAATTACCGCCGCTTTATCATGTCCGTCATTGCGAGAGAGAACAGTCGAAGTAACCCGGTCGAGGCATCGTCATTGCGAAGTATGACTGAAGTAGTCCAGATCCCAGCCCGTCATTGCGAGGTATGTCCGAAGCAGATTTTTTCTGGATTGCTTCGGACATACCTCGCAATGACGGAAAATAAACTTCGCGTGTAGGGGCACCCCTTGTGGGTGCCCAACCCGAAGACGCTCATAATTTTTGGGCGGCCACACGGGGCGCCCTTGCGAATTCATGACACAGAATAACGATTGATTTCATTTAGAATCTGATTTTCTTATCCAAAACTTACGCCAATTTAGGTACGTTGCCGTGACATAGAACCTCTATTTTCTTTCCTCTCCTTGGATTCGTCGAACGGTAGCATCTAATAACCGTTCGGCTTCTTCATCTTGTTGAAGAATTTCTCGAACAGTGAGAAAAAGCTGATGCGCTTCTGCATGTCGCCCACTGCGCGTGACAAACCCTAATATTTTTCGCGCCGAATGATAGCAACGTCGTTCGTAAAAATGCTTACCGAGCGCATACGCTTCATCGAGTCTTTTACCTTGGATCGCTTCTTCGATCAATTCAATATCGAGCGTTTCGAGAAAATCACTCATGATTCTCGACTCCCATTTCCTTCCTCTGTTTTTTTGTTTCGATGAATCAACTGATCAATATCACCAAGCCGATCGGTCGCTTTTTGATCTCCGTGCTTACTCGCAAGCATGAATAAACTCGTCGCAAAACCATATCGTTGTTGCTGAAAAAAGATTTCGGCCAGTTCGACTGTCGCGTCGATATCACCGAAAGTCACTTTATCCAATAACCTTTTATCGATTGCGTCATTGAGATGATTCATCGCAATCCTCCAGTTCGTTGTTGTCTTCACTGTGGGTTCCGTTCGTTATCTCCTCTTGAATCCGTTTATGCACCTCTTCGCGATTCACCGCAATATGCTTCGGCGCTTCAATCCCTATGCGTACTTGATTGCCTTTGATCGACAAAACCGTAACCGTCACTGCTTGATCGCCAATAATCAAGCTTTCACCTAAACGACGCGATAATATCAACATACCTTTACTCCTTGTGATGATGATGCGTATAAAAAAGACCTGCCCGATCTATCGACGATAACGGGCAGGCTCAATTTGAACTGACATCCTTTTTGTTTTAGGCTGTCTTCCTGTTTTATTTCGTTATTGTTATTAGTGCGTTTCTTAACCTGACTAACCACGACGAGCTGTTTCACTAGGCTTAATGCTGTGGTTTCTCCGGCTTGATAAAGATCATAAAAACGACTGATGATGCCATCGAAATAAGGCTTCGTTGCTTTTTCTGTAGCGGAAGATTGCGGCACAAAAATCAATTGAGAATACAGCACTACATCGCACCGCTTCACTGAACTTAGTTTTTGTTTTATCACCATCTCATTTTCTCCGTGATAGTTTTTTTGCATCTGAGTCAGCAAACCTTCGTATTTACTTTAACTTCAAATAACCACCTTTCAATTCATCAAGACCGCGTTTGTTGTTATTGATAGGTTAGGTATATAAACACCAATCAAATATAATTAAAATAAGGCCAAATAAACCAATATTTTGTAATTAGAATTATGGTTGTTTTATTAAACACAAATTCTGCTATGAAATTCAAATTGCCGAACTAAATAAATCAATGAGTTTAATATTTTATATTATGCTTGATAGTTATTTTTTGAAAAAAATATTATAATATCGTGTGTTTTTATGATTTTAAAACGTGAGGCATAAATGATTGACATTGATCAAGAATGGGGTCGCCTAGACAATATAAAAGGCCTTTTTGACTTTAGAGACTTCTCTAATTTAGATGCTAGTGAAAATGGAGAATACCTTATTCAATCCATGTATGAGCTCTATGAACTTCCCGGCATTCAATCTATTAAAAATCGGGCTATAAATTTATTGGAATTAAAAAAAGGAGATTCAGCTATCGAGCTAGGTTGTGGATTAGGTCATGATCTTGAAGCTATCAGCCGTCTTGTTGGAAATACCGGCAGTGTTTTAGGAATTGATAAAAGTAATTTGATGTTGCAGGAAGCTAGGCGACGACTGGGGAAATATAATATACAGCTTAAAAATATGGATGTTGCCGAGCTGGACTGTCCTTCAAATTCATTTTCAGTTTCTTATGCTGACAGATTACTAGTCAGTCAAGTTCGAGTTGATAAAGTGTTAGATGAACTGGTTAGAATAGTAAAGCCAAGTGGGAAAATTTGTATAACCGATATTGACATGGGCTCAATAGTGCTTTTCCCCTATCGAGAAAAACTGACAGAACAGCTAAAAGAAAGGTTGCGAAATATCGTTGTAAATCCATTTATTGGCCGTAGGTTACATCATGAATTCAGACAAAGAGGCCTTATAGATATCAAAGTATTCTCAGAAGCTTATACAGTTAGTAGCTTTAAAACAGTCAATAAAATGATTGACTACCCACGAATAATACATGATCTATATAAAATGCATGTTTACTCAAAGGACGCAGCTGTGACACTGTTAAAAGATTTTTATGAAGCAGAAAAAAACGGCACCTTCTTATACAGTATTATTCTTTTTACCGTTGTAGGCACGAAAAAATAAGCTGCAAGGTTTATTTCTTAATTGAAAATCTAATACATCCTTTTATAAAACGACTGTTTTCGGCAAAAATACGCCCTTTATAATTAGCGGGCATTTCTAAAAGCGCTGAATCTTCTTGCGGCATTTCTGAAGTTGACCTAACCCCATCGATATGTCCGTCAGCTTCGTGATGGAAGTAATTGCAGACAGCTCTTTTTGCAAAGGTTTCAATGGGTGTATTTTCCGCTTTTATCTCTTGATCCTCTACTTCAAGGTTAAATGTATCTACCAAGTACGCTATTTCAGGCATCGCTTTTAAAACGCTTTGTAATTGATGTGATACCAACGAAGTCTCAAGAAGCGTAGGTTGTTGTAAAGAGTAATACACAAATGGCGGCGCCTCTGCGTTTAAATCAAACATCGCCGGCTGCATAAAAGTCGGAATATAGTCTCTCAGTTTGTAGTCTTCAATGAGCACTTTTTGGAGCTCGCTAATTGGAGCGGCTTCATCATTAGTTGCCGCAGAAAAAGCAGGTAAGACGCCTGTTCCAACCAAAATAATATGCTTAACAATATGAACCAAATAAGGATTTGGCTTAAGATTTTGCGCAATCAGCTGATTGATGAATAATTCCCATACAATATCAAAAGTAACTTTGTTACGCCAATACTGAGATTGATCCCAACCATTCCTTAACATGTAATTATAAAAAGCTTTCCATTCCAGACTTTTATCTTTTATTGCCGTATCCATCCACTTATCGGAGAAAAATAAAAATTCGCTGCTCCATTGCTTATCAAAAGCTCGGCTATTAGCAATTTCTGTGAAAATCTGCCATTGATCGACCAACCCTTTTGGTATTTGCGATCGGATACCATATTTTTTTCGTAATTCTTTATGAGAGGAAGCATCCGTCATTTTTGGTAATAAAAAAAGCGATCGGGCACCAGAAACGACTGACCATATACATTTTACGTAATAAGATTGTGGTGGATCTAGGTTTTCCCATAAACCCAAAATAAAACCGGGTTTAAATAGATTGAGACAAATAATTCTATCGGACATTTCATAATGAACTTCACTACAATTTTTTAAAACGATAGATATTGGCACAGAACGACGAGAAAGATTGTTTTTAAGTTCATTCGGAATAGAAGAAGAATTAATAGGCATGACTTTACCGTCTGGCGCAGGCAGACATAAAAGCCCGCTGCGAACAATCTTGGCACCAAAAGGATAAGAAGTTTTAAATAACAAAAAATCATTGCCCGGATTTATTTTGTCGATTATTTTGCAAAGATCAGGTTGCACCTTAAATATATCTGATCTGGCCTCTTTCCAAGTTAACCTATGGATTATCGCTCTATGTTTAAGATCCATATTCGTCATTCCTTAAAAAATAAATACATCTGAATATCTTGAAAACTTACTTCCTTAATGAAACTGATCAACCGCATTGTATTTCCTTTTGATCAAAAAATCTACGTTCGGCCCGAAACACAAAAAAACAATAATTGCTCGATAGAATTGTTTTTTTGACTTCGATGTTTGCAGGGGAGTCTGAGCGACCACAACATACGCGAGTTTCGCATTTTGTTGGCCGTTTTCGCGCAGTCATTGCAAGGAGCGTGAGCGACGAAGCAGTTTTTTTCTGGACTGCTTCGTCGCTCACGCTCCTTGCAATGACGGGGCCGGGGTCTGGACTACTCGGCCATACCGCGCAATGACAGAAGAATAAACTTCGCGTTTAGGGGCACCCCTTGTGGGTGCCCAACCCGAAGGCGCTCATAATTTTTGGCCGACCCCTTACGAATTCATTATACGAACTCAGGTCTTTAAATACTCCGTCACTTCACTGCCATAAAAAATCTTTAGCTCTCGCAACAGTTGTTTTGCCGAGGAACGCTGTGCAAAACGGGTCGTTAAATCATCGGTCCATTGCCCTGTCTTTTTATTGACTAACACAGGAAAAAGTTTATTTTCCCGCCCATAAGGATAGAGCGCTAATATCCAATCTCCCGCATACACCGCTTTCTGCTTGGTAGGCAATAACTGCGCGATCATTTCTGGCTTAAGCATCACTTTCTCTGTAGTCGGATCAATTTCAAACACATCAGCACTTTGCAGCACAACATTCGGCATTGAAATATCCGTCGAACGAATACCCAAAGGGGTAAAATCGAGCTCGACAAAAATAGATCTCGGCGATTTAAACGATAAGGTTTTTCCCTGCAAATAAGGGACTAAAGATAGACCATCCGATTGTTGATTGGGAATTTTCAACAGCGACAAAATAGTCGGTTTAATATCAATCAACGACACAGGCGCGCTGATGGTTGCCGGTGTACCACTTGCAAAGCCCAACAATTGAAAAGCCAATAAATTTCGATATTGCGCCGTACTTAAAACGTCTGTACCATGACCCGCTGAGGTATTCAGCATTTTATTACCAGGCTGCAGGGCGTTCAGTTTATCAACAATATCTGTCGCGCTCTGCTTCCCTCGAACAAAACCAGCCGTCGCAATTAAACGATCCCCAGCAATACCAAAGGCATCACCATGATCAGACATCACAACGACAATCGCATTATCTAAATAATGGTGTGTTTGCAAATACGTCATGAGTTGATTGAATTGTTCATCTAAACGAGGAATCGCCGTATCGTACAGTGGAGAATAACTCAACGTATCCGCATCCAATGGGGATTCTGCCCATTCATAAGGATAGTGCGCTAAATTCAAATGAATCCCCGCAAAAATCGGCTGCACAGAATTGGGCGGTAATTGCGCTTCCAGTAAGCTAATAAAAGTTTTTGGGTCGTAAGTCGCCACTTCATCTCGATTCCCAGGGATATCCGGATATAGCCATTCCCCCAGCCGGGTGTTAGAAATCAAATCGATCAGTGGCAAATTATCGACTAAATACATAATAAAGTTTCGCACGGTCCCCGAAGGCCCAATTTGCTGATCAAACCCAAATTCAACGCCTAAATTATTAAAACGCCTACCGTCCGTCGCAAAAACAGTTTTATAACCATACGTTTTTAAAATAGCCGCCAAAGACGTATGAGAGAAATCCATACCGGCTGGATTGGTTAGCGTAAATCGAATATGATGATGTTTAGGATATTGTCCCGTTAAAATAGAAACCCAGGCAGGATATGTTCTCGCGATGGGTGTCAAAGAAAAAGAAAAATTGGTTGATCCTTTCAAGAACCGATCAATGGCAGGCGTAGCGTTCTTCGTATAACCATAGTAATTTAATCGATCCGGCCGAACCGCATCTAATCCAATAATAAAAATATTCGGCCATTGTCGCGGCACAACTGGCGCAACTTGCGCTGCTCGCTCATGCATCGCCTCCGAAACTGTACCGATAATAACAACCCCTAACCCAATAAAAACAAGCCAACCTATTTTATGATAAAGCCTCAACCACTGAAGTACCCGCAATCCGGCTAATACAACAGCAATCACACAGGGAATAAGCGCCACAATAAGTACTGCACGTGCCAGCCAAAGAGGAAATAAAGAAAAAAATAATTGGCCAAACACAGACAAGGGATAATAAATTTCATTCGCGAAAAATAAAATAATCGCGCCACAAAACCATAACCCAAAACCCCATTTGAAAAAATAGCGTTCAGGCAGTTTGGCATATTGGCTAGACAAAACACCCGTCCACCAAATCAACACTGCAAATCCGGCATACAATACGATTTGCAACCCCCAATACCAAGCAACCATAAACCAAATACTAACAGGGATTTTAAAAACCGTGTGCAATGTTGCCGCTAAAATTACATTGGGGCCTTGTTCGCTGACTAAAAATATTTCTTGTCCAATAAAAAGCACCGCAGTTAATAATAAAATATAATTCAATAACTGCTTATTTTTATTTGTTTTCAAGAAAAAATCCTTCCTAAAATTACATACTCGTAGTGAATCATATTTATAAAACTGAGATTCTTCATTTAGCCAGGTCACGCAACGAACATGCTGTTATTCTTCTGTCATTGTGAGGCGAAGCAATCCAGTTCTCCTCCGTCGTCCCGCACTTCGTATCCGTCATTGCGAGGAGCGTGAGCGACGAAGCAATCCAGTTTTTTCCTGGATTGCTTCGGCTGCGCCTCGCAATGACAGCACAAAAATAATGAGTAAATTGCAAAATTCTAGTTTACAAACAATCTCGATAAATCAGCTCGCTTTCACTTAAACCAATCTTCTCATGTTCGCCCAATGCTGTTAATTGATGCCGTTTTAATTGCGCCAACAATTTCGGAATGGCCGACGCATCGATGCCATAATCACGTAGCTGAGTTTTAACGCCTAAACCAGAGAAGAAATCGCGCGTTTTAGTAATCGCTAATTCAATACGTTCATCAAGCGATCCACTCCGAATACCAAAGATGCGTTCACCATATTGTAATATTTTTTCTTCCTTTTGCTTTCGACAAACACGCATCACACTCGGCATAATAACAGCTAAAGTTTGCGCATGATCCAACCCGCACAGTGCTGTCACTTCATGTCCCAACATATGGGTTGCCCAATCTTGTGGAACACCGGCGCCAATCAATCCATTCAACCCCAATGTCGCACACCACATAATATTTGCTCTGGCTGCATAATTCGCTGGCTCTCGCATCACTTTTGGCGCTTCCTCAATCAGCGTCAGTAAAATACTTTCTGAAAAACGATCCTGCAACGCCGCTTGAACAGGGTATGTTAAATACTGTTCCATCACATGAACAAACGTATCAATAATACCATTAGCCGTTTGCCGATCAGGCAAAGTATAGGTCGTCGTTGGATCTAGCACAGCAAATTTGGGAAAAACAAGCGGGTTCATGAAAACTAATTTATCCCCCGTGCTTTCACGGCTAATCACAGCCCCTGAATTCATTTCAGACCCTGTCGCTGGTAAGGTCAACACCGATCCAAAAGATAATGCCTGCGTAATGGTCGCTTGCTTTTCTAAAATATCCCAAGGCTCTCCTGTAAAAGGTACTGCCGCTGCGATAAATTTGGTCCCGTCAATAATCGATCCACCACCGACGGCCAAAAGAAAATCCACTTGGTGTTGTCTGGCAAGCGTGACGGCTTTCATTAAAGTTTCATATTTTGGATTAGGCTCGATCCCTTCAAATTCCCATACATGTGGATAATCTTTTAACGCGGTTTTAACTTGATCATAAACGCCATTTTTTTTAATGCTCCCTTGTCCATACGTAATCAAAATACGCGCGTCCCTGGGAATTGCCGTTGCCAAAGAAGCGATCTGACCTTCCCCAAAATAAATTTTAACGGGATTATAAAATTCAAAATTCAACATGGAAATTTTCCTTCATCATTAGGGTTTTATGAGTCTGTAACAAAAACGTGGATACTTTCTCTTCCGTTAAAAATACCAGTCGCCCAAATTCTGTTACGAAACCATTTTATTTTTTTGCGCACGACAATTTGATCCGCACTTCCCTTTAATTCATTTTTTGTCGTACGCTAAGGTTTTATTTAACCATGGAATTCAATATAATGCTATGTGAAATTGTAACTCCCCAGCTGAGATCGTGATGATACAAGAACGTTCAGATTTTGGATGATTTTTGACGAAAAATTGATGAAAAAGCGGAGTGTACACGGGAGCACATGAGCATTTTGAAGAGATTTTTCGTCAAAAAGCACCAAAAGATGGACGTTCCTGTGAGCGTGCTGAGTAGTTACGTGAAATTTAATGCGGATTTTGGGTGTAATCCCGTGCGCGAGCGGATTAGCCATTCAATAACAATCTCTTTCAACAGAGGACTTTAAACCTATGAAACAAATCATTCATACCGATAACGCCCCGAAAGCCATTGGGACTTATTCTCAAGCAGTCAAAGTCGGCAATACGGTTTATCTCTCCGGGCAAATCCCATTGGATCCCAAAACTATGGCGCTAGTTTCCGATGATTTCAGAGCACAGACAACGCAAGTCATGCTTAATTTAAAAGCTGTAATCGAAGCGGCTGGCGGATCCTTGTCACAATTGGTAAAACTCAATGTTTACCTTACTGATCTATCCAATTTCTCCACAGTGAATGAAGTACTTGCAGAGTTTTTACAGCCCCCCTATCCTGCGCGTGCTGCTGTGCAAATTTGCGCGCTCCCCAAAAATTCGCAAGTTGAAATTGAGGGTGTTTTGGTGCTGGGTTAATTCATCATTTTTAAGGATACTTTCCAATGACACACACAACCATGACACCCTTCCGTATCAAAGTAGTAGAGCCTATTAAAATCACAACGACCGAAGAACGAAAAGAAGCTTTGAAAGAAGCACGTTATAATGTTTTTTCATTGCCCGCTGAGCTATGTTATATCGATCTATTAACAGACAGCGGCGCCTGCGCCATGTCTACCAACCAATGGGCTGCCATGATCACAGCGGATGAAAGCTATGCGGGCAGTCGATCTTGGTTTCATTTCGAAAATACGCTGAAGGCCATCACGCGCAAAAAACACATTTTCCCCGTTCATCAAGGTCGTGCCGCGGAAAGCTTGTTAATGCAATCTCGAGTTAAGCCGAATGATGTCATCCCCAGCAATTGCCATTTCGACACCACTCGAGCCAATATCGAATTTGTGGGCGCTAAAGCGATTGACTTAGTCATTAACGACGGACTAGACCCTCATAAAGAAATTCCTTTTAAGGGAAACATGGATGTTCAACAACTAGAACAGTGCATTCAACAATATGGCAAAGAACGCATCCCCTTTTGTATGCTGACCATAACCAACAACAATAATGGCGGACAACCTGTCTCCATGGAAAACATCAAGGCAATTAAAAGTACATTAATAAAATATGGCATTCCACTCGTCATAGACGCGTGCCGATTTGCTGAAAACGCTTACTTTATCCGAGAGCGAGAATCCGGCTACGCCAATAAAAGCTTGATCGAAATTGCGCAAACCCTATTTTCTTATGCGGATGCTGCCATGATGAGTTGCAAAAAAGATGGGCTCGTCAACATGGGTGGATTTTTCGTCTGTGATTCGGAAAGCTGGGCTGAAGATTATTGTAATTTGCTTATTTTACGAGAAGGATTTCGCACTTATGGGGGTCTAGCCAGTCGAGACCTCAATGCCATTGCGGTTGGGTTAATGGAATCCCTGAATTATGATTATCAAAAATACCACCATCAGATGATTCATTATGCGGCTGATCGATTATCCGCGGCAGGCATTCCGCTCGTCAAACCGTTTGGCGGCCATGCGATTTTTTTAAATGCCAGTGAATTTTTATCCCATTTATATAAGGATCAACTCCCCGCCATCGCTTTAGTTAATGCGCTTTATTTAGAGGGTGGCATTCGAACAACCGCGATGGGATACACGCAAAAGGACTGTAAAAAATGTGTTTCAGCCGAATTAACGCGTTTATGTTTTCCTCAACGCGCTTACATGCAAAACCATCTCGATTACGTTATCGAAATCATTCTGGCGCTATGGGAAAAGCGCGCACAATTACCGGGTTATCGCGTCTCTCAACAACATGGAAAATTATTGCAATATTTTCGATGTGAGTACGAACAAATATGGTAATCATTTACCGCGATCTTGATGATATAAGAACGTTCAGATTTTGAGCATTCCTTAGAAAGCACTGAATAGTTACCAAGCATGTTAGTCAGTTGACGGCACGGTAAACGCATCTAAATTGGCCTAAATTTCGGGCAAGAAAATCGGATTTTAAATGAACTCAATCATTGTCCTGTGCAATGAATTCGGGCGACCCTTTGTGGTCACCC
>MGXI01000031.1:0-4623 GCA_001801315.1 Gammaproteobacteria bacterium GWF2_41_13
TGCTTGGAGTTTGACGCTCACGGATATTCACTCTTGTTGGACAGAAAATCGTGCGATATGGAATAAGGGATCGAAGGGTGTCAATAGAGAAAACTGGCTTCCCTAATTTACAGAAAAAAATTTGCTTTATCCCCGGTTTGTCGTTGTAAAAGATCGTTGGTTGTTTCTAACTCATACGATACTATATTCATGAACCTTATCCTGTTTCGCCCATTGCGTGTGTTGATTTTTTAAATCTGGATCAAGGTGGTAAGAAGATGTTGAGTAGACTAAAAAATTTATTTATTACGTTGCAAAACGTGATTTATTTAAATAGCTATCATTTCTGAAATTTAAGAGAAGTTTTATCATGAAAGAAAATTGGTTTGATATTGTAGTCGTGGGCGGGGGAATGGCTGGGTTGTATGCTGCTAATGCGGCAGTCGAAAAAAGCCGTTCTTTAAAAGTCATGTTATTGACAGGAAGTGAGCTAGGAGCGGGAGGCTGCTCAAAGCGTACCCATGGGATCAATGCAGCGATGAATTGTGATGATAGTATAGAGCTTCATATTCATGACACGATTTCAGGAGGTGGAGGGATTAATGATCGAAGATTAGTAGAAGTACTTTGTACTGATATCGTTGAACGAATGAAGGAATTAGAACAATGGGGGCTCACACTCGATAAAAAAGGAGAAAGTTATGATGTAGGCACTTATGGCGGTAGTACAAAAAGCCGAGCCGCTGAGCCTTTACGCAGGGTGCTAAAAACAATCTCTTCTTTTATGGAGCGATAAATAAATGGTTATAGAATTATCAAAATCTTTTTTATTTGGTGCCACAGTTGGTTTAGCAATAGGCCCCATAGCAATATTGATCATGCAAAAAGGCATTACTTACGGGTTTAAACCAGCCATTCTGAGTGGGATTGGTTCAGCGCTCGGAGATGCAACATATGCATTTCTAGCCTTTAATATAAGCGCAAATATTATTAACCCAATAATTAGTAATAAAACTATTATTAATTACTTATCTTCATTGATATTATTTTTTTTGGGAGTTCAGATTATCTTTACGGCGTATAAAAACAAAAAATTATTTAAGCCGTATAAGAGGTTGTCGGTAAAGTCATCTCGTCATTTCTTTTCTACTTATTTGCTGACATTATCTAACCCTTTAACAATTATTATGTTTATTGGTTTTGCAGGTAAGATTAGCCATGCTTTTTCACCATTGTATAGCATAGCGCTATCCTCAGCAGTTTTTTTGGGCAGCGTGATCATTCAGATTGGATTAGCATTAACAGGGGCTTTTTTCGGAAATTTAGGTATATCAAAAAATAGACTTTCTTTATACTATTTAAATATGCTCAGCGGTTGTTTGATTATATTTTTTGGGTTATCGCATTTTCGTTAGATGGGGCTTTGCTATTGTTGAAGCATTAGCTTATCAAGACAGTTTTGGGCGCCAACGAATTTCTTTTAATAAGAACCAGGGTGATCTAAAATTAAAAGAGAGCTTGAACAATTTTCTGGGGCAAGGGCTAAAAAATTGTTTAGTACAAGGACATAAATTGAAATTGAAGAATAGTGATAGTAGGTAGCCCATTTAATTGGGCTACCCGATCACCAGTTTTTTATTGAATTCCAGTGTATCCGATTACCGCAGAATATTTAGATCGCGAACATTATTTTAGAGATTTTCCAGAATCTATTTTTTGCACCCATGCCATCAAATCATCTAGATTGCTCATATCTCCTATATAACGATATTTTGGAATATAGGGTTCGTTATCACCTCGAGCACGAGTACGATTAACAGTCATTGTATACATAAAATGTGCGCCATGTGAGATAAAACGACATTATTATTTGCGTTATAAGGAGAATCCGCATCGGTGGGCAACCCAACATGTACAGTATTAGGCAACCAATGAATGTAATCGGCAAAGTTTAAACATGAACTAAAACACTGATTGTGCGTAAGAAAATTCGTTTTAACCTTTCATCTGAAATAGGCTTATTAAGCTCATTTTCTATCGCGTATATTGGTTCTGCTGATGCCGCTATCAGTACGGCCTTAAGACTCTCGATTCGCATACATTGAGCAAGCTCATAGGCAATAACCCCACCCATACAATACCCAAATAAAACGATTGATTTGTAATCACCTGCAATTTACCGGCGTCGCGGCGTCTCTTGCCCTCCCTTTGTAAAAGCGCCTGGTTGATTTTAAATTCACTCATGTCGATGAAATCGACACATCTATGGAACGTGTCGATTTTTTTCTATTTTTTCGACACGTTATTGAAGATAAAATTAAAGACATATTACTAATTAATTGGTTACGATTTTAATATTTTGAGCAAACTTTTATTCATGTAATAGTTTTCTTTGCCAATTTTGATCACTTCAAGCAAGCCTAACCCTTCCAAAACCTGCAAATAACTAGCGGCAGTTTGCCGCTTGGCAATGCCTGCCTGCTCAAGAAACCCAATTTTGCAATAGACATTTTGGAAAATAACTTCGAGTAAATCTTTACTATAAATCTTTGGCGCTTTTTCCTGGATGATGGACTTAGCTTTTTCCATCGAAGCCAAAATCGCCGTTGTTTCAATGGCTGTTAGCATGTAAAGAATCCAATGGTCGCGTTTATTTTCATGTAGCAGTAATCAAACGTGATCCAAAACGATTTAAAAAATCATCTCGCACGATGCTATAAAGTAAGAAAGTAATTTCCGCGCAGGGAAAGGCGCGTCAAATTCACGCTTTTCAATATGGCCTTGGTTTAGGGTATAGGGCCGAAATTGCCGTCTTGAAAATCCCCTAAATCAATCCTCCTACTCGCACACGACCCCCTCATATTCCCGCACCCCTCGAAGAATGGTCGAGATATATGAAGACGCGCACCCCGCATAATAGACTGCGGTTTTCTATCAACGCCCCAAATATCCTTATTCATATCATCCACATCCGCTACCTTTCCTAATCGATGCTTCAATAATAAATCTCTTGTTGTTCCCACAATTTCTTGTGCGCCACCCGCCGCAATTCCTGTACCAGCAATCGCTGTAGCACCTCCCGTTGCGACTACCGCTGTTGTTGCGGCAACAGCAGAACTTATACCTATTGCAGATGCTACAGCAGCCATACCCATCCCTATGACTCCCGCCGCCGCCGCCATTAATGGAACACCTATTGGCGAACCAATAAGTGTGGCCGTGAAAAGCGCCCCTGTAAGAAATAATTCGCCCCCTAACAATATCGCTCCGACACCGACGACTACGCCTAAAATTCTTCGTAAAATACTTCGTTGCTTAACTTCAAAACCATAATCATAGTGCATTTTCTTTTCTGCTACAGCTCGCCCCATCGCCGCAATAAATGGATTACGTATTTTTCGAGGGATTTGATTTAATTCTTGAGGGGAAAATTCCTTGCCGGAAAGTTCTTCTGATCGGGCAATTCTATCGAGAGTAGATGGATTTTGTGATATAGCTTTTATTAAGGGCTTCCTTATCTTTGCAGGTAAATGGTTCAATTGTTGTAGTTGACGGAAATTGATTACATCTGATTGGGCAATTCTATCGAGAGTAGATGGATTTTGTGATATAGCTTTTATTAAGGGCTTCCTTACCTTTGCAGGCAACTGTTTTAATTGTTGTAGTCGATCAAAATTGATTGCCTCTGATCGGGCAATTCTATCCAACGTAGAGGGATTCCGTAATATCGTTTCTGTTAATGGCTTTCGTATCTTTGCGGGTAAATGTTTCAATTGTAGCAACTGCTTAAAATTGATTGTATTAGCAATGCTACCAAATAATAAATCCTTATTCTGTAATATCAGTTCTACTCGAAGCGCTGACTGTTGGAGACGAGGAAAATAATCTATTGATTCAACTATTGCATCAACAATCATTTGCATCTGTCCTTCGCCTGTAACTCTTCGTGACTCCGAACGTAACTTTCTTAATACGTCTCGAATAATAAATGGACGAGAATTCCCCCATCCCAAACCACAATCCGGCAATCGTCTAGAATTTCGCAGTAATTGAGAACTCTGTAATAATTGAAAAATATAAGATATTCGTTTCTGATTGTTTTCAAGTGATGGTGTGCACGAGTTTGCAGTTTGTATGAATAGTATTTGTATTTCATCAGGAAAAGAACGTAATTGCTCGAATTCAAAGTTCGACGTAGCGTATATTGTATCTATTAATTTTTGTTTCACCTTAGGCAATAAGGTATCCCATTCTAACAATTGTTCAACTGTCAGCGATTGAGCTAGAGCAGTCCATCTCTCATCAGGCACAGCATCTATCAATTTTTCTGGCACACCCAAAGGCAATGCCCCCCATTTTAGCCATTGATCGAATGTCAGCGACTGCGCCAGTTCTCCCCATTTATCTCGGGGTACATCAGCTGTTACCAATTTCCTTACCGCTTCGACAGGTATTTCTCCTGATTTTAGCCATTGATCGAATGTCAGTGATTGAGCTAGAGCAGTCCATCTCTCATCAGGCACAGCATCTATCAATTTCTCTAGCACTTTGACAGGTATTTTTCCTGATTTTAGCCATTGATCGAATGTCAGTGATTGAGCTAGAGCAGTCCATCTCTCATCAGGCACAGCATCTATCAATTTC
>MGXI01000031.1:4671-4905 GCA_001801315.1 Gammaproteobacteria bacterium GWF2_41_13
TTCCATTTATTTCGGGGTACATCAACTGTTACCAATTTCCTTACCGCTTCGACAGGTATTTCTCCTGATTTTAGCCATTGATCGAATGTCAGCGACTGCGCCAGTTCTCCCCATTTATCTCGGGGTACATCAGCTGTTACCAATTTCCTTACCGCTTCGGCAGGTATTTTTCCTGATTTTAGCCATTGATCGAATGTTAGTGATTGAGCTAGAGCAGTCCATCTCTCATCAGGC
>MGXI01000032.1 GCA_001801315.1 Gammaproteobacteria bacterium GWF2_41_13
ATGAATTGCCTGAATTTAATCGGCATGTGCTAGAAGCATTACGCGAACCGCTGGAATCCGGCACCATCACCATTTCGCGCGCTGCACGGCAAAGTGAATTTCCAGCACAATTTCAACTCATCGCAGCCATGAACCCTTGCCCTTGCGGGTATCTCGGTGACCCACAAGGGCATTGTCGATGTACAGCAGATCAAGTGCAACGATATCGCCAGCGAATTTCCGGGCCGATTTTAGATCGCATTGATCTACACGTTGAAGTACCACGCTTACCCGTAACCCTACTTTCTTCGCTCAAAGACGATGAAGAGAAAAGCAATCCTATTCGTTCACGAGTCGAGGCCGCTCGATCTATTCAACTCGAACGCGCACAAAAATCAAATGCGCAATTATCGAGTAAAGAAATCGCTCAACACTGCCAATTACAACCGGATGAAAAAAAATTACTGGATCAAGCCATCGAAAAATTGCATTTATCTGCACGAAGTTATCACCGCATTTTGCGTGTCGCAAGAACCGTTGCCGATCTCGCACACAGCGAAATTATTTTGAGACAACATTTATTAGAGGCTTTGAGTTATCGGAAAATAGATTGATAGAACCACTCAGCACGCTCGGAGGAACATTCATCGCGATCCCCGCTGAGGAGTGACGATTAATGTTTTATCGTTGATCGAGCACGGAATATGCAAAATCCTGTTCTAGAAGTCCATTAGGCGCCCGCTACCGCAACCAGCCCTTTTTCATATACCAAATTAAGCAATTTTAAAGCAGCTCCTGTAGGGTGTTTTGTCCCCTGCTCCCAATGTTTGACAGTATGCGGACTGACATTTAAGCACATAGCAAACACAGGCTGACTGACCTTTTCACGCGAACGAATATTCTTTATTTGCTTTGGACTCAATACTTTTATTTTTGGCAAACATAAAGTATCAAACTCATGCATAGTCACCTGGTCAACTATGCCGATCTTGTGCCACCCCTTTACGGTTTCGTGTATAACTTCCGTTATCGTCTTTTTCATCATAACACCTCCATAAGTTCTCCGTTTTTTATCGCAATCTCAATGGCATCTTCGCTGTACGACAAAAATAAAGCAGCAAATTTTTTACATAGTTTTTCTTCTGCATCGTCAATATTTGTTTTTTCGTTTTTAGCGAACCCGTACATAAAAAACGCTGTTGCTTCTTTTTTAAACGCAAGGATTGTTCTTACTCCTCCCCTCTTGCCTTTCCCATTTAAGCTTATGCGTTTTTTATATAAATGCCCTCCTAAATTAGCGTCATATAAACCTGCTGATATTTCGGTAATAGCTTTTTTTAGTGCTTCGTTCTCCAAGCCTATTTTTTTAGACCATTTGTGGAAAAAATATTTTTAAATATACGCATATCGCACTTTCTATCAAAAAAATATAGCCCTAAGGGTTATATTTGTCAAATATTCTTATATACTAGATGCTCTAGGAACCGATTGATAACTCGCTTCCACCTCTGGGGGTTGAGCTGACATAAGCCATTTGACGCTTCTCCCAAAAAAAGAACCGACGTACGAAATGCAAGATAATGCCAACGTATAAGAAAATCGCGTTCCGACAGAGGTTTGATCAAGCGCCTTGTTTTCATCTTCTCCCGATACCTTTTTGACTTGAGACCGATGATGTCGCGTACGTTTTTTTCTTTTCTCAAAATTGCGTTCTTCCGTTATTTCCGTTACCGTTCCGATAATCGATTGCGTTGTACTTCCCGTAGAATCCGAAGATTGACTGATGAAATCACTTTGAATGAGCTGATCACGCGCTGCTTGAATTGCCTTTTGAATCACTTCAATCACATCGTCATACGAGTGATGAACAATCGGGATTCTAATAATTTTCCATCCCGTCTTTTCGGACAATTTCAAAAACAATACATTATGCGCTATATCAAGGTGCCTCATGCGTACATCTTGCGTATGTTTTGGATCATCAATTTGAATACCCACTCGACAATCGGGAAAAGCAAAATCGAGCGGAAGTGGAATAATGACCCTCCCAAAAGACGATGAACCTGAAAACGCATCCAATGAGTAACCCATCAAGTGCTCTCTTTTTCCGACCACACCCATCTTGTTTAAGCGCCGATCGACTTCCTGATTCATCTTTGAATGCATTAAATTCCACGCAATATCCTCGGCAGATTTTTTTTCATATGCCGATGAAAAAGAAATAAGCGCCTCTTCTTCAGGCCAAAAATATTCAAGTGACAACAACAGTTCAGATAAAGTTTCAACGGAAAGAAGATCGGCATGCGTCCTCAACAAAATCGCCCGATCGCGCAATGTCGATAAAAAACCAGCAGGCATCACATGCGATTTGCTGCAAACGTCCATCACAAATAAAGACCACAAAGTATTGGCGATTTCTTGCGGTTTGAACTCTCCTAAGGTTTGCGAAATAGCATAAATGAGCTTCCGCTGAACCTCATCAGGTAATTGTTCCCAACTGAATCGCATTGTCGCTAACGCCCACAATATATTTGAAACACCCTGGGAATTAAATCGGGTAGAACCCATACTCAACTCATTTGACACCTCGGCATGCATAACAATCACTGAAAATAAATTATCCTGAAACGACCTCGATAACGCATCAAAATTAAATTCCATTTTTGCTAACGCCTCAAACGTCATCGCGATTTCCGCGGCAGAAAATGGATCGATGGATAACTTCGTTTTTGTTGCGCTTATTGAAATTGCTTTAAAAAACCCTTGTTGCAGCGCTGGCGTTAAATCCGCCCACTTAAGCTCCATCCGCCCTAGTGCCCATAATGTATTTGCAATACCTTGCGCATTAAATCGATCACAAGCAACCTCACCATCCTGTGGAAGATTCGCTAAAACGGCCTCAAATAATGCTGTTTGAAGCCCTTGTAATAAATTTAAATGCTGCCAAACAAATCCCATCGT
The DNA here is from genome assembly GCA_001801315.1 of Gammaproteobacteria bacterium GWF2_41_13. Lineage (GTDB taxonomy): Bacteria > Pseudomonadota > Gammaproteobacteria > UBA12402 > UBA12402 > UBA12402. The sequence continues at coordinate 2,941 of MGXI01000032.1, forward strand.
GGCAAAAGCCCACAACACATTCGATACCTCTTGCGCCTTAAATTGACCGGCATTTTTCAAAATCACGATGAACAGTTTTTGTTTCAGATCGACCCATTCAGGAAAATCCCGAAAACAAAAACCCATCTTCGCTAATGCCCACAGTGTGTTAGCAATACCTTGCGAATCAAAAGGTCTACAAAAAACACTCGTTCCCTGATGAATTAACTCAAGATGCGATGAAATGATCGCCCATAGCGCTGCTCGAAATACGGGCGTCAAATCATGCCACCGTCGTTTCATATTAGCGAACGCCACGAGTATTATCCCAATACCTTGAGCTGTAAAAAAAGTTCGGTTCCGAAAAATGGCTTGCTCTAAATCGACTTGAAAATAAGCGCATTTTCTTACTGAAGCATCGCTTAAAACGCTCCGAAGATTTTCCTGTTTTAGATCCTCCCAACAAAGCCCCATAGCGGCAAATGACTGCAGCGTATTGGCTATATTTTGGGCGTTAAATTGGCTTAAATTGCCGGTAATAGTCATCAACAATTTCTCCTGAAACGGATGATCGGGTAAGGCCTGCCAAGTTAATTTCATTTTTGCCAATGCCCACAACATGATTGAACTATTTTGAGCACTCATTCGCATTGACAAAGCACCTGTATTTTCATCTACCGAGCTTGCATTCATTAAAATGGCTTTAAAAAGGGCGGATTGAAGTACCTGCGGGAAATCAATCCATTTCAACGTCATTTTCGCAAACGCCGAGAGCGTATTGGAAAGATTTTGTGGGTTTAATTGATCCGCCATGTTTAAAACAGAAACGAACAAACATTCATGCAATGCCTCGGGTAAATCTTGCCAACTCAAGGCCATTTTGGCAAAAGCCCATAAAACATTTGAAACATTTTGAGGATTAAATCCTTTGGCTTGACATAATACCGCCTGGAATAATTTTTGTTGCATCTCAGCCGAGATATCTATTTTCCAAACCACGCCCATCGTCGCTAATGCCCACAAAATATTTGCAATACCTTGCTGATCCAGGCGCTCTGCCGTCATCGCAATGACAAGAAATAAAGCGTCGCGAAACGTCGGCGTTAATAAACAGCTTCTCGACTGCTTTTCACCGGTAAAAAAAGCCGTCAAACAAACATCTTGAGATGGCGATAAGGGAAATCTGAATTTTAGACCCATTTTCGCTAATGCAGAAATTGTCATCGCAATCCCTTGAGAAATAAAACCTCGTCCATTTCTCATGATCGCAGCAGGCAACTGCCATTGAATTTTTTGTGTCAGATCCCCCCAGCTCACGCCGATACAGCCTAAAGCATATAAGATATTGCTCACTTGCTTTGCATTAAATGCATCGATGAAATCCTCTATCAAAGACAAGTATCGGCCGCGTTCTACCAAATCGAGATTGACCCATTTCACATAACCGCGCAAATGCAATCCATAAATCATTGCTCGTACGCCTTCTGGATCTCTTGGCGTATATTCGTGCTGGGGCTGCGTTGGAACTAAACGTTGTTGAATGAGTTGCATAATCATAACTCCGCATAAGTTTTGAACATATTGTTGTTTTTCTGCAACTATTCAACGTCTTTTAAGAAACGCCCCTATTTTGGCGCTTTTTGATGAAAAATAATCCAAAACCTGAACATTCCTGTATCATTAAGATCGCGGTGAATAGTTACGTTTTTCTATTGTCATTGCGAGGCCATAGCCGAAACAATGACGAAACATCGTCATTCCGCGGCTTGACCGCGGAATCCAGTGTTTTTTTGGATTGCTTCGACACTATGCGTCTCGCAATGACGGCGTAGAAACGTCTAATAAAAGTACGAAATTTACTGTCTTTTTTGGATCCCGCAGTCAAGCCGCGGGACGACAAGGAATAGATTTCGTAATCGCATCAATGAAGGAGCGTTTGAACAGGAAAAACGACTAGAAACAAAGCGTTTTTTTAAAATAAAATGTTCCGATCATAATGCGCGCGGGTACAACGGATATAAACAGATTGACAGGATGAAATAACGAAAGGAAGAATACTCAGTTCCGTCTGTAAAATCAACACGGAACCACAGGTTTTTTTGCGAACCGGATAAAAATGATAGATAATACATAAAAGCATCAAACGGAAAACAATATGATCGACAAAACGTATAACCCACATGAAATCGAACCTGCTGTTCAAGCACGTTGGGAAAAAGAAAAAACCTTTGAAGTGACCGAACAAAAAAACAAGTCAAAATTTTATTGTCTCTCTATGTTTCCTTATCCCAGTGGTTATATCCACATGGGGCATGTCCGTAATTATATGTTGGGCGACATGACTTCCCGCTATCAGCGCATGCTCGGCAAAAATGTCCTACAACCGATCGGCTGGGACGCATTTGGATTACCCGCTGAAAATGCGGCGATCAAACATCAAATTCCGCCGGCGGAATGGACTTACCGTAATATTGATCACATGCGGACACAATTAAAACGCATGGGATTTGGTTATGATTGGAGTCGTGAAATAGCAACCTGCAAACCAGAATATTATCGTTGGGAACAATGGCTCTTCACAAAAATGTTTGAGAAAGGGTTGGTTTATAAAAAAAATTCCATCGTTAATTGGGATCCTGTCGATCAAACCGTTCTCGCCAATGAACAAGTCGTTAATGGACGCGGTTGGCGGTCAGGCGCTTTAATCGAACAAAAAGAAATTCCGCAATGGTTTTTAAAAATCACGGCCTATGCCGATGAACTTTTACGTGATTTAGATCAACTGGATGGATGGCCCGAACAAGTCAAAGCGATGCAACGCAATTGGATTGGCCGATCGGAAGGGCTAGAAATCCAATTTGATGTGAGCGATCATCGCACCCCTTTATCGGTATATACAACACGCCCCGATACGCTATTCGGCGTCACCTTTTTAGCGATTGCGGCACTTCACCCACTCGCAAAAAAAGCCGCTGAAAAAAATGTATCTGTTCGCACTTTCATTGAAAAGTGTCAACACACAAAAGTGGCCGAAGCCGATCTCATGACTATCGAAAAAGCTGGCATGCCGACGGGTTTAATGGCAATCCATCCCATCACGCAAGCCATCATCCCGATTTGGGTCACGAATTATGTCTTGATGGATTATGGTTCTGGCGCTGTCATGGGCGTTCCTGCTCACGATCAACGTGATTTTGAATTCGCGCAGCAATATCAATTACCCATCCAACAAGTCATCGAACCCATCGATCATGCCCCCATCGATTTAACACAAAACGCGTTCGTCGAAAAAGGACGCCTGATCAATTCAGATGATTATAATGGCCTTGATTTTCAAGAGGCGTTTTTAGCCATCGAGAAAAATTTAGGCAAAAAAAATCTCGCCAAAAAACAAGTTCATTATCGATTGCGCGACTGGGGCATTTCTCGCCAGCGTTATTGGGGCACGCCGATTCCCATTATTTATTGTGAATGCTGTGGCGCTGTTCCGGTGCCTGAAGCCGCGCTACCCGTGCTGTTACCCGAAAACGTGCAATTCAGTGGCATTACGACACCGCTGCCTAGCATGCCTACATTTTATAAAACAACTTGCCCAACCTGTGGGAAAAAAGCGCGGCGCGAAACAGACACTTTCGATACCTTTGTCGAATCTTCTTGGTACTTTGCACGCTTCACCTGTCCCAACCAACCAACCAAGATGTTCGATGAACGAGTGAATTATTGGCTCCCCGTCGACCAATATATTGGTGGTATTGAGCATGCCATCTTGCATTTACTGTATGCGCGATTTTTTTATAAAGTCATGCGCGACTTAGGATTGGTCAAAGGCAGTGAACCTTTTAAGCAATTACTCACACAGGGTATGGTATTAAAGGGCGGAACAAAAATGTCTAAATCACTCGGTAATACGGTTGATCCGGACGATCTTATTAAGCGCTATGGCGCCGATACGGTACGCGTTTTTACGATTTTTGCCGCTCCGCCTGAACAATCTTTGGAATGGTCTGATAGCGGTGTTGAAGGTGCGCATCGATTTTTAAAACGTATTTGGGCTTTTGCTGCTCTACATCAAGAAACATTCATTCAAACCAATCAACAATCAATGACGATTGATCACGCACAGTTATCGCCTGATGAAAAGCAATTCCGCCTGGAAATCCATCAGATTGTTAAACAAGCCGGTTTCGATATGGATCGCATGCAATTTAACACAACGATTTCAGCCTGTATGAAACTCATGAATTTGCTCACCTCAACAAACACCTTATCGCCTATTTTATTACAAGAAACTTTCAGCATACTTTTGCGATTATTAAGCCCCATCGCACCGCATCTCACACAAACGCTATGGCAAACATTACATTTCGGAGACTTAATTTTAAATACTCCATGGCCTGTTGCGGATGAACGAGCACTCGTCTCAAACACACTCAATCTCATGCTGCAAATCAATGGGAAATTACGTGGTCAATTAACCATCCCTGCTGAAACTCCCTCATCAGAAATCGAAAAGCTTGCGTTACAAGATGAAAAAATTCAGAAACATCTCGATAATAAATTCATTAAAAAAATTATCGTCATTCCAAAGCGGTTGGTGAATATTGTGATAGGAGAAAACCCATGAAAAAATATACGTTAGGTATGATGCTTGGATTGTTATTATTAAGTGGCTGTGGTTTTCACTTGGTTGGCACAGCTGATTTGCCGCCTTCTCTGAAAACACTGTACCTCAACAGTTTTGCACCCTACGGTAATCTCACAAAAGCAGTCCGACAAATGTTAGAATCTTCTCATGTACAAGTCGTACGTAATCCCAAGGAAGCACCACTGACGCTTGACCTCATCAGTGATAACTTTGTTACCGCACAAACAACGATCGGTGGCAATGATCAAATACAAAATTATATTGCGACTTACAGCGCAACTTACGATTTAAAAAACACACAAGGTCAAACGATAGCCGGTCCTTTCATATCTCAGAAACAAGAAAATATTGCGGTCCTTCAAAATGAAGTGCTCACCAATAGCAATAAACTAACTGACGCCCAGCAGGCGCTCACACAAAAAGTTGCCGAAGACATTCTTTTTCATCTATCCGCTAAAGACACGTTAACCGTCATAAAATCCTCGAACGCATCCAAAAAAACATCACCCCCAACGCCCACAACTCAACCTGGTTTAGCCGCCCTTTCACCGACGGCTGCACAACCCACCGTAGCACCTCAAACAGCGGCGCCCCCTCTAGGTTTTTATGGAACTCCTTTTATCGGACATAAAGCTACTTCTGCATCATGAAAATTTATCCCGAACGGCTCTCCGAAACTTTAACCAAATCGCCGCTCGCACCTATTTATCTCATCACGGGCGATGAATCATTCTTAGCGCAGGAAGCTTGTGCGCTCATTCGCGAAAAAGCTAAAAAACAAGCCTTTTCTGAACGGCAATCCTGGTTGATTGAAACAGGATTCCCTTGGGAAAAATTATATGAAGCGACGCAATCACTGTCTTTGTTTGCTGAAAAAGAGTTAATCGAACTCCACTTTAAAGCAATCCCTAATGAGGTAGCAAAAAAAGCACTGACGTTTTATTTAGAAAAAAGACCTGATCATAAAACGCTTTTAATCACCATGCCAAAATTAGACAGCCGTCGCCAGTCGGATGCTTGGATTAAATTAATTGATCAGCAAGGGATCATTATCACGGTTTGGCCTCTTTCTCCTCAACAATTACCCAGTTGGATTAAAGCACGCTTTAGAAAATTAGCGATAAAAATCACTGATGACGCAACACAATTTATTGCCCATTTTTCCGAAGGCAATTTACTGGCAACGCAGCAAGAAATTGAAAAGCTTTCGTTACTCCACGATGGAAAATCATCCTTAACTTTAGCTGATGTGACCGATGCGTTAAGCGACCAAGCTCGCTTTGATTTATTCACTTTAACGGATTACGCCTTAAATGGAAATGCTGCACAGACGCTACGTATCATCAAGAATTTGGTCGCTGAAGGGACTGAAGAAACATTAATTTTATGGGCAATGGCGCGCGAAATTCGTTTACTCTTAAAAATGATCGACGCGGCTGAACAAGGTAACCACGCGCTTGAGAATTTTTACCAAAAACAGCGGCTATGGGAAAAACGAAAAGTTTTATTGCAATCTGCGTTTAAACGACATTCAAAAAAAACATTATATACGCTCTTAAAACAATGCAGCGACATTGACCGAACCATCAAAGGTCTCAAGCCAGGTAACTCCGTCGATGAGTTACTCTCATTAGGCCTCAAACTCGCACAACCGTAACTACGTATAGGGGGTTTTTTTTGAGGAATAATGGTAACTACTCAGCATACTCATAGGAAGGTTCGCGTTTTGGCCATTTTTAGCGAAAAATCTCTTCAAAATCAGAACGTTCTTGTATTATCACGATCTCAGATGGGAAGTTAAAAATCATGTTCACAGACAATCACTCACTGAATAGAAATTCATGGTTAATTTTTATTTTAGGCACATTGGCTTTTACGATCGGTTTAAACCCGGAATTTATTGCCTTTGAAACCCGTTTTGCACTTTTTGCCCAAGAAATGTTTCGACAGGGGATTACTTTTTTCCCGATGACTTATCAAGGCCCCTACCCCGATTATCCCGCATTGCCTACCATTTTTATCTATGGCACATCGTTATTATTTGGACAGGTTACTCCGCTTTCAGCCATACTCCCTACTGCGCTCACCTCCGCAGGAATTTTAGTATTAATTTACCGATTAGGCGCCCGCTTTTCACCCTCTCTTGGTTTTTATAGTGTTTGTTTTGCTTTGCTCACCCAAATCTTTATCGATAAATCACGCACGATATCGCCTGACCAATACGTATCGCTAATCACAACGGGTGTTTTTTATTTGGCTTACACAACTCACCGCAACCATCCAGCGAAATCGCTGTTATGGATCCCTCCGCTGTTGATCTTAGGTTTTGCTTTACGCGGGCCCATTGGGTTGGTCATGCCAGCAGCTGTTTTATGCTGTTTTTATCTTTTCCATCAACAATTCAAGCGCTGCTTTTGCTTCGGCACATTAAGCTTTACTTTATTTCTATTATGTTCCGGCCTGTTGTTAGCAGCAGCTTATCATCAAGGTGGTCATACGTTTATTAAACAAGTTGTCGATTTTGAAGCACTAGGGCGCATGACCAGTTCACAAGCCAACAGTCATTTTTTTTATTATTGGCACACTAGCCTTGCCAACTATGCTTTAGCTTATCCTATTGCCTTACTGGTCATCTTGTCGCTAATCAAAAAAATAACCAGGCCCATTTCTGGTCAAGAAAAATTATTGCGCGACTGTGTGGTCTGGTTCTTAATCATCATGCTCGGTATGTCCATTCCGGGCGCAAAAAAAGCACGCTATATTTTACCGATCCTCCCTCCCATTACATTAATTGCCGCTTATATCTTCATTGCCTCTGAAAAGTTTTTACAGACGATTAAATTAATCTTAATCACCTGCTTTTATCTTTTCCCTTTGCTCAGCTGTTTTATCATCACCGCCGGATTATTCTTGTTTTGTCTTCGACACATGCCGATCTATTCAAGCGCTATCATCGGCACCGCGTTACTTTCTGTCAGTTCGCTTTTTATTTTGCTTTCTACGCAACCCTTCATTCAAAAAGAAAAACAAATCACCTTGATTGCTGTTTTAACACTCCTTTTTTTAAACATTGCCGTACTCACCCCCATCAGTTATCAACTCGAAAAAACAAAGCCCTTCGTACAAGCGGTTTTGGCATTACAACAAAAAGCACCCGCACCACTCATATTTTATAAAGTCGGGCCTGATGCCGAAGATATTAAATTTGCCGTGAATGCTGATCAATCCATTCGCCCTCTCTTTATTCAAACAGACCAAGCATTATGGCATTACCCAAAACCCGCTTATTTCATCACAACACTCGATGTCTACCGTTCACTTGAAAACAATCCATCGGTTACTCTCATCATGCAAGGAAAAATCGGTCATCGCCCCTGCGTGGTATTTCGTTTGACGAAAAAAACATAATGCTTTAGGCTGCGCTAATCTTCACAAGAAGGAATCCCTGATATGAAAAAACGAAAAATATTAGTCACAAATGCCTTAACCTATGCCAATAACACGCTACATTTAGGCCACATGATCGGCTACATCCAAGCAGATATTTGGTCGCGTTTCCAAAAAATGAATGGGCATGATTGCGTGTATATCGGTGGCAGCGATGGTCACGGTACGCCAATCATGATTCGTGCCGAACAAGAAAATAAAGACCCTGCCGCCTTCATTGAAGCGATTCAAACTGAACAACAAAAAATTTGTCGAGATTTTTTGATTGATCTCACCCATTTCTACACAACGCATTCCGAAGAAAATAAAACTCTAGCTGACATGATTTATGCGCGTCTACAAAAGCAAGGCGATATCATCAAACGCACTATTGAACAAGCCTATGATCCAATTAAAAAATTATTTTTGCCTGATCGCTATGTAAAAGGAGAATGTCCGAAATGCGGTGCAAAAGACCAATATGGCGATAGCTGTGAAATATGCAGCGCTACCTATTCCCCCATGGAATTAAAAAACCCTGTTTCGATCCTATCCGGGCAAACACCCGTCACACGCACGTCAGAACATTATTTTTTTAGATTAAGTCATTATGAAGCCAAGCTTAAACAATGGTCGACTGAAAATCACTTACCCGTCGAAGCAATCAATAAGTTGAACGAATGGTTCGAGGCTGGATTACAAGATTGGGATATCTCTCGAGATGTGCCCTATTTTGGTTTTAAAATCCCAGGGACAGAGGATAAATATTTTTACGTTTGGTTTGATGCGCCCCTGGGCTATTTTTCTATTTTACAACACTGGTGTCAACTTACCGGTAAAACCGATTTTGATGATTATCTTGATCCACATTCTAACGTTGAGCTCTATCATTTTATCGGCAAAGACATTATGTATTTTCACACACTTTTCTGGCCCGCCGTTTTAATGAGCGCCGAATTAAAAACGCCCACAAAAATTTCGATCCATGGATTTCTAACAATTGATGGACAAAAAATGTCTAAGTCACGCGGCACCTTTATCAAAGCACAAACCTATCTTGATCACTTGCATCCAGAATATTTCCGCTACTATGCGGCATCAAAACTCACCAGTCGCATCGAAGATATCGATCTCAATCTCGAAGATTTTCGCTTAAAAATTAATGCGGATTTAGTCGGCAAAGTCGTGAATTTAGCGAGCCGTTGCGCCGGCTTTATTCAAAAATATTTTGACAACCATCTATCCGACGTATACGAAAACGAATCTTTAATCGATGAGTTCAAAGAGGCAAGCGCGACGATTGCCACTTGTTATGAAGAACGAGAATTCGCACAAGCCGTTCGATTGATTATGCAATTGGCTGATCGCGCTAATCAATATATTGACGAAAAAAAACCCTGGGTCACGATCAAAGATCCAGCACAAGTACATCAAACACACATAACATGCACGATGGGTTTGAATTTATTTCGATTGATCATGATTTATTTAAAACCGATCTTGCCAGAAATTGCTGCCAAAACCGAGATTTTCCTCAATATCGCACCACTCACATGGAATGATATCAACACACTTTTACTGAATCATCCGATTCATGTATTCGCTCCCCTCATGCAGCGTATTGATCCTGCTGCGATTGAAACGCTAAAACAAGCCGAAAAAAATCATCCATGAACACCGAAAAAATTCGCGAAATTTTTATTCGCTTTAAAAAAAACAATCCTCATCCTACTTGTGAATTAAATTATAAAACGCCCTTTGAATTATTAGTCGCTATTATTTTATCTGCTCAATCAACTGACAAAGGCGTAAATCGCGCCACTGAAAAGCTCTTTGCCATCGCCAATACCCCCGAAAAAATACAAGCGCTCGGCGAAGCAGAATTAAAAAAACATATTCAAACGATTGGCTTGTATAATATGAAAGCAAAAAATATCTTAAAGCTCTGCGCTATTTTAATCGAACGATACGATGCTAAAATCCCACGGGATCGTGACGTATTAGAAACATTGCCCGGTGTCGGCCGAAAATCAGCGAATGTGTTTTTAAATACAATTTTTCACGAGCCCGTCATTGCAGTCGACACACATGTGTTTCGTGTGGCAAATCGAACAAAAATCGCGGAAGGCAAAAACGTCAAGGTTGTTGAAGAAAAATTGATGCAAGTTGTCCCCGATGAATTTAAAGTCTTTGCTGCCCATTGGCTAGTGTTGCATGGTCGATATATCTGCAAAGCAAAAAAACCAAATTGCCCCGAATGCTTTATTGGCGATCTTTGCGAATTTGAACAAAAAACGCCGCCAAATTCAGATTAAAGATGCGGCTCCTCAATTGTATTTTTATCACGAATTCAAATGATCATCGTAACTCCCCACCTACGATCGTAACGATACAAGAACGTGCTAGGTAATTACTATCCTCTCTGAAATTTAAAGGTAGTGTATCCTCGTAAAAATTGATATCATTCGCCCGTCCATCACCCCTATCGAGGAGAAATAAAAATGCCTTACGCGTTTCATACCAATCATCCCAATCTACTCGAAATCACACATCCCGTTGTGCAATACAAGTTGACTCTCTTGCGAGAGCAATCAACGGGACACAAAACATTTAACGAGCTGGTTAATGAAATCGCCCATTTATTAGCTTATGAGGCAACACGTAATCTATCGCTCACAAAACGTCAAATTGAAACGCCACTAGAAACTTTCGATGCTCCCGATTTGAAAGATCATGATTTTTTGATTGTTCCTATTTTACGCGCCGGCTTAGGTATGGCCGAAGGATTACTAGAATTTTTACCTATGGCTACCGTGGGCCATATTGGTTTTTATCGTGACGAAAAAACATTAGAGCCAAAAAATTATTATTTTAAAATGCCTAAAAACGCTAAAACAGCACATTGCTTTATTTGCGACCCGATGTTAGCAACAGGCGGCACTGCCTGTGCGGCCATCTCTCTACTAAAACAATACGGGATTAAATCAATTACGTTTCTTTGTTTAGTTGCCGCACCAGAAGGCGTTAAAAAAGTTTTTGAAGCCCACCCTGATATTCAAATTTACACAGTCAGTCTTGACCGGCAGTTGAATGAGCACGGCTATATCTTACCTGGACTGGGTGATGCGGGAGATCGCTTGTGGGGATGTCGTTAAATTCATCGAATAAGAGGGGGAATCGCTTCACTTCAAACTTCGACTCTCACAAACGCAATACTTAGGAAAAATGACTTCCGCTTCTAATCCTGACCTCGATGGTACTTTTTTTAAGTTAACTTGCGCATTGTGTAAAGCAGCTATTGTTTGAACTATTGAAAGCCCCAATCCACTCCCTGCTGTTTGAGAACCTAAAATTCGATAAAAACGCTCAAATACTCTTTTTCGTAACTCTTTCGGGATACCGGGCCCCGAATCCATCACACGTAAAACCACCTGCTGTGGCTCATTTGAAATTCTAACAATAATTGATCCATGAGCCGGTGTATAACGAATGGCATTATCAATTAAATTACGCAATAAAATACCTATCATCGTTTCATTGGCTGTAATCATCGCACCTTCTTCATGGGCGGGCGTTAATTCAATCTCAATATGTTTTTCCAAGGCGGCTAATACCAGTTGCGCGATGACTTCCGCCGACACTTTGAAAAGATCTATCGACTGCATATCTTGCAAAACGCTCGTCTGCCCTAAACGACTTAAAATTAATAGCTGCTGAATCAAGTGCGAACATCGATCCACTCCTTTCATAATATTTTTTACAATCTCTTGGCGTTCGTCATCCGTTTCAGCCAAAGTAATCAACTGCGCCTGCGCTTTTAAAGCAGCCAATGGCGTCCGTAACTCATGCGCTGCATCAGAAGAAAAATTCTGATTACGTTCAAATTCTTGCTGTAATCGATAAAATAATGAATTGAGCTCTTTGATTAATTGAATGATCTCTACGGGAACATGCGATGTTGGAATGGGATTAAATACCGTTGCCGATCGATTGGCTATTTCCCGTTCGATTTTTTTCAAAGGCGCGATTACTTTTTGAACAATCCAATAAATACCTAACGTTAACAAACCATAGGCTAGCAATAAAATCAACGCATGAGAGAACAAAAACAGCTGCTCAAATGAAAAGCCGAGGAATGGTGATAGCGCATGGCCGGTGAGCGCTAACACGATTTTTTTTAAAATAAACGTGTCGCAAAAAAAAACGCCTCCGCCAATAACTATAAAAATAATGGCAATGCCGACCAATAAATAGTGCAATAAAAATTTTCTAATCGATTGGATCATGATTTTATTTCTATTTTTTCAACCAAATACCCCACACCCCGAATCGTACGAATGAAATCATTGCCAAATCGTTTACGAAGTCCGTGAACATGCACTTCTAACGTATTACTATCCACATTTTCTTCCCAACCATATAGCGTTTGCATGAGATGATCTCTCGAAAGCACTTTACCGATATTTTCAAGGAGTATTTGCAATAAAAGAAATTCCCGCCGAGGAAGATTGACAAATTCACCTTTATACGTGATGGTCCGTGTCGTTTGATCCAATACAAGATCGCCATAAACAATTAACGGTATCGTCCTGGCGGAAACGCGTCGAATCAGCGCGCGAAGACGAGCCCCCAATTCGTTTAGATCAAATGGCTTAATGAGATAATCGTCCGCGCCCAAATCCAATCCTTTAATACGATCGTCGACCGTTTCTCGTGCCGTTAAAATCAAGACTGGCGTATTACTCCCACGATTTCTGAGCCGCTCCAGAACGGCATAACCATCCAGCTTGGGCAGCCCGATATCTAAAATAATCGCATCAAATATTTCATGGCGAATGGCATTGTCTGCCGCCAATCCATCCTTAACCCAATCAGCAACGTAACCAAAATGCCTTAACCCATGGCAAACAGCCTGGCCCAACAATTCATCATCTTCCACCAGTAATATTCTCATTTGTATCAGATCCCTCATTCTTGATTAGGCGCGATGCAACCACTCAACACGCTCGCAGAAACACCCCCCGTTTTAGCCATTTTTGACGAAAGATCATCCAACATATAAACATTCTTATATCATCACGATCTCAAATTAGGAGAGCTACGACATTATTGCTATTGTAGTGTCTAATTTTTATTCTCGCAAACTTATTTACTGGGACTTTGTTAGAGATTTTTACACTCTCGCGAAACATTGCAGCGAATAAGAATGTTCCCTTGAACACACCAAATAGTTACAATCCTTTTTTTGCCGCAAAAAGGATATTTATGATATCTCGTTTTCTTGATCGTCTTTTCCACTTAACCACGCATCACACAAGCATTCGGCAAGAATTAGTCGGCGGCGTCACCACCTTTTTAACGATGGTTTATATCGTTGTCATTAACCCAACCATTTTACAAGCCGCCGGCATGGATTTAGGCAGCACCTTTGTCGCGACTTGTTTAGTCGCCGCAGCGGGTAGTTTACTGATGGGATTCCTGGCAAATTATCCTATCGCCATTGCGTCAGGTATGGGATTGAACGCTTATTTTTCTTACATTATCGTCAAACATCTCGGCTTTTCGTGGCAAAGCGCATTGGGTTTAGTGTTCGTCTCCGGCATCTTATTCTTATTAGCCACGCTATCTCGATTTCGGCAGCGCGCTATTGAAGCTATTCCACCTTCACTGATTGCCGCCATTTCTGCCGGGCTTGGGCTATTTCTTGCAATCATCGCACTTCAAAGCGGAGACATTTTGGTCGCTGACCCAATGACTTTTGCTACACTCGGCAATATTGCTTCTCTACCCGCTGTACTTTTTTTCATGTGTTTTTATTTAATTATTGCACTGGAACGTTTCGAGGTGCCTGGTGCCATGATCATCAGCATTGTGATAACGACTTGCCTGGGTATTTTACTGAGAGTCAGCCAATATCACGGCATTGTCTCGATGCCTCCCAACGCGTTATCTACGTTTATGAAAATCGACCTCACTAGCACCTTCCATCAAGAAGGTTTCATGATTATTTTTACTTTTTTTCTCATCTCATTTTTCGATAGTACAGGAACCCTGGTTGGGTTATTACAACAATCGGATTTAAAAGATCGCCCCGAATATGCTCGCAACATATCGCGAGGCATGCTCGTCGATAGTCTTGCCACTATTTTAGGGGCGCTATTGGGCACTTCAACGACAACCCCCTATATTGAAAGCGCAACAGGTATTCGCGCAGGTGGAAAAACAGGGCTGACAAGCATCACGGTGGGTATTTTATTTCTATTCACTTTATTTTTATCGCCGCTGGCCCAAACAATCCCAGCTTATGCAACAAGTCCAGCGCTATTGTTCGTTGCTTGCCTAATGCTCAAACAAGTTGCCAAAATTCATTGGGATAGTTTTACCGACGCCATCCCCAGCGCAATGACGCTCATTTTAATCCCACTGACCTATTCCATCGCCCTAGGCGTTGGCTTTGGATTTATCAGTTACACCATCATTAAAATACTGTCTGGAAAAATACGAGAATTAAATGGGATTTTAATTGGCTTGGCGATTATGTTTGTCATCTATCTCGCACTCAAACCTTAATGTCGATCTCATCATTGCCTTTATCTTGAAAACGCACTAACTGCGCCTTCATAAAAACCCTAACCGTGCCCTACTCCATTTTAAATTTCGCTCAAAATTCTTTTCAACGAACCCCATTCTCTTTTTTCTTAATCCATCATTTTTTGCTATAAAAAATCAATTTTTAGAGATGGCCTTAATTTTTCCTTAAGGTTAATAGGTTATAACGCTCTCTTAAATTAATAATAATAATAATAACGGAATGAATAACATGTTAAATTTTAAGTTTTATCTCGATGACATTGAAAAAAGTTTATCAAATCAAAACTTCTCTAAAGCCCTTCGACGTTGTGATCATTTGTTTAATAAATTTGAGCACGATTACCCAAGAATAGACATTGATCAACTTTTCCTTGAGACACAACAAGAAAAAAATCATCCCTTTAGAAAAGAGATTCTCAGCCTGTTTTTCTATGAGACTTTATGTTTACTTGAAACAGCACCGGCTCATCTACCTGAAGAGATGGATCCGCCCGAAAGAATTCAGGTGGTTCTTCAGCCACTATTTTATGCATTAACCAATCATACAGTAGAAGAAACACTCCAAGATCGAATCACCAGAAATTTCCGCGTCGCGTTTTATTTACAAACATTAAAACAATACACGCTGGCTAACATTTATTACGAACGCGTGGCTAACCTATGCAAAGCAATACCAAACAAAGATAACGCGCTAAAGTTTATGAATGCCTATGCACTGGATCACAACGATTGCTTGACTGCTTCAGCGCCCCGCCATTTATGGGATCTCATGGGATCATCTGTACATGCCATGAAAAATTATTACGAACACAACAAAGACGCATTGGATCGACAACCATTACCATACCCGCAAATCATCGCATTATTGCTTTATCGCTGTACCCAAGAAATATCTCCGTCTCAAAATGCACAACAACAATTTCTAGCAGTAAAAGCGCTTCAAAATACCGTGCGTCAATGCACTAATTTGGAACAAGTCTCCGATATCATGAGATGCGCAATCAGCGAAATTTGCTATATGCAATATCATTTCGCAACACCCGATGCATTGATAATGAAAGAACTCTGCACGTTATTCGATATGGCTCAACAATATATGCCTCTATTGCAACAACGCACGTCGTCGCCAGATACCACTGAGCCAGCGGAAGAACCTGCTGCATTACCCACTCTCCCAACACCTGCACCACAACGATCAGATCAATTTTTTAGTCAACTTCCATTCTTCCGGCCAGAAATGCACCTTCCGCCACCCACAGAAGTAAGTGAAAGTGAGATAGCGCGTCCAGATACACCATTTGCCATGATGACGGGGGGGCAGGTAATATGCAAAACCCTGTCAATTTAGAAACAATTCAATTTTTAGCTCAAGCAATGCCCTTATTTTCACAAGGAAGAAAATCGCTCGCAAAATATCCCTGCTTTTTACATCGCCCGCTACCTTCACCCCCATCGAGCAATCCACCCGTTAACGATCACGGCCATCCAAAAACAACCTCTCCCCTCAAAAAACGTTCATAATTTACCAATAAAAAAGGCATGGGTTTTACGCCATGCCTTTTTACACTATCGTTCGATGAGCGAAACAAGCAAAGGACTATTCGTCGTTGACGGTTTCACCTTGCTCTACTGCTCCTGTCGCGCTACCACCCATGTGTTGCTTTAGCAAATCACCGAGTTTCCCGCCAACAACACCGTCATTGCCTTCTTCCGAAGATTTGGATCGACCATTGCCATCTTGATCTTTCATCTTGGCACGAATGGATAACCCAATAACGCGGTCTTTATGATTAACACTAATAACTTTGGCTTCAACTTCATCGCCCACTTTGAAGTACGCATTAATATCATCAACTTTTTCCGCGGCAATCTCAGCCGCTTTAATTCGACCTTTGACTTCATCTGCTAACTCGATGAACGCTTGTTTATCTTCAATCGCGACGACTTTGCCTTTCACCAAACTTCCCTTGGGATGTGCTTCGGCGTATAAACTAAACGCATCATCTTGCAACTGTTTAATGCCCAATGAAATGCGTTCTCTTTCTGGGTCAATCGCAAGCACAACAGCTTCGATTTCATCGCCTTTCTTATATTTTCGAATGGCTTTTTCACCCGGCTCTTCCCAAGAAATATCGGATAGATGAATCAAACCATCAATACCGCCTTCCAGCCCAATGAAAATACCAAAATCAGTAATCGATTTGATATGACCACTTAAACGATCGCCTTTTTTAAATTTCTCCGCAAAAGAAATCCATGGATTAGAAGCGCATTGTTTCATCCCGAGCGAGATACGACGTCGCTCTTCATCTAATTCTAAAACAACCACATCCACTTCATCCCCTAATTGCACCACTTTGCTCGGATGAATGTTTTTATTGGTCCAATCCATTTCTGACATATGCACCAATCCTTCCACGCCATCAGCGATTTCCACAAAACAGCCGTAATCCGTGATGTTGGTCACCTTACCTGACAATTTCGTCCCTACTGGGAAACGATCTTTAATATTGCCCCAAGGATCTTGATGCAATTGTTTTAATCCGAGAGAAACGCGAGATTTTTCTCGATCAAATTTTAATACGACCACATCAATGTTATCGCCAATTTTTAACAGCTCGCTCGGGTGTTTAACGCGTTTCCAAGCAATATCAGTAATATGTAATAAACCGTCAACACCACCTAAATCAACGAATGCACCATAATCCGTCAAGTTTTTAACAGTACCCGAAATAACTTGCCCGTCGGTTAAACCTTCTAATAATTTTGAACGTTCAACAGAATTTTCGGCTTCAATAACAGCACGACGAGAAACGACAATATTGCTGCGCTTTTCATCAATTTTAATAATCTTAAATTCGATGGTTTGCCCTTCAAAGCTGGCCGTGTCTTGAATCGGGCGAACATCCAATAAAGAACCAGGTAAAAAGGCTCGAACACCATCGATTTCTACGGTAAAGCCGCCTTTCACACGACCCGTAATAATTCCTAAAACTGTTTCTGCGGTTTCATTCGCATGCACTAATCGAGCCCATGATTCTGCGCGTTTTGCTTTTAACCGAGAAAGCCGTGTTTCACCATAATCGTCCGCTAACATGTCAACCACGACTTCGACTTCGTCACCAACTTTCGTTTCTAATTCGCCTTGCATATTTTTAAATTCATCAATAGCGACGACGCCTTCTGACTTTAAACCGACATCAATTAAAATGAATTTGTTATCAATTTTAACCACGGTACCTTTAACAAGATCTCCTGCGCGAAGCCCGGAATCTTTTAAACTTTTTTCAAAAAGAGCTGCAAAATTGTCTGTCATAAATTAATTAACCAATATTTAACATTTATTTTCTAACCACTGGATTTACGTGAAAAGCGATCTGCTTGGTTGAAAACTCGCTCGCAATTCTCATTTATATTAATAAATGCCAGCTGCTCGCTTCATTTCCGTCCCGCATCTCATTTTTTCGCGTAAGTCCAAACATTCAAGTTAGGCTTATTTCTTCAAAGAAGAAACTCGTTGACAGGCCAGATCGAAAACCTGCGTCATCACCTTTTCGATAGATAATGAAGTGGTATCTATCAAAACGGCATCAACAGCAGGAACCAGCGGAGAATCTTTTCGATTTTTATCTCGTCGGTCACGCTCGATTAGCTCGTCAATGAGGGGCATAAGTCTAACATCAAACCCTTTTTCCAGCAACTGCTGGTGACGCCTTTTTGCGCGTTCCTCGACAGAAGCTTCGAGATAAATTTTCAAACAAGCATCGGGGAAAACCACGGTTCCCATGTCTCGACCATCCGCGACCAATCCGGGCGCTTTTCGAAAAGATCGTTGTAACGCTAATAATGCCTCGCGCACACGCGGAAATGCGGCAATTTTAGAAGCGAGCTGGCTGATGGTTTCTTGACGAATTGCCTGTGTGACATTTTGTTGATCGAGAAAAATTTGAATCGAACCCTGCGTTGTTTGAAACACAATTTGGATGGTTTCAGCAAGCCGAACCAGATTGACTTCATCATCGATGGGCACTTGATGGCGCTCGGCAGCTAACGCAACAATACGATAAATCGCTCCACTATCCAAAAAATGCCATTGCAAACGATTCGCCAACAATTGCCCGATAGTCCCTTTGCCCGAGCCACTCGGCCCATCAATCGTAATAACCGGAACGACATTTTGATTGTAATTATTCTGCAGCAACGTCAGCATCCTCTTCGACATCTTCAACTTTAGCAAGCCCAATTAAACGCTCAGCTTCGGATAAATTAATCAAGCGGACGCCTTGTGTGCTTCGACCAATCAGTGAAACTTCTTCGACACGCGTTCGTACCAAAGTTCCTTGGTCAGTAATCAACATGATTTCATGTTGCGGCTGAACCGCTATCGCACCAATCACCCTTCCATTACGATCATTCACCTGAATGGAAATAACGCCTTGTCCACCGCGGCCGGTTACTCGATATTCTTCAATCGCTGTGCGTTTACCATAACCTTGTTCTGTGGCCGTTAAAATAGCGCTATCGTCCTTCACAATAACAAGCGCCACAACCGACTGATCAGTTTGTAATCGCATCCCTCGAACACCATGCGCCGTACGTCCCATCGCACGAACTGCTTTTTCATGAAAACGAATCACTTTCCCTGTATCGCTGAATAACATAATTTCTTGATCGCCATTCGTAATATCCGCGTTAATCAATCGATCATTTTCGGCGAGCTCTAAAGCAATAATGCCACTGGCACGAGGTTTTGAAAAATGCTCGAGCGCGACTTTTTTGACAGTCCCTTGTGCCGTCACCATAAAGACATAACGATCCGTCGTGAATTCTTTCACAGGTAAAATAGCAGTGATTTTTTCCTGCTCGCCAAGCGGCAATAAATTCACCATCGGTTTGCCACGCGCATGACGCTCAGCTTGCGGTAATTGATAGACTTTCAACCAATACACTTTTCCTTGATTGGAAAAACATAAAAGCGTGTCGTGACTATTTGCAACGACTAATCGTTCAACAAAATCTTCTTCTTTGACTTGTGTCGCCGCTTTTCCTCGTCCTCCGCGTTTTTGCGCCCGATAAACCGTGACAGGTTGTATTTTCGCATAACCTTCGTGCGATAACGTGACGACCATATCTTCTTCTGTGATGAGATCTTCTAAGCTCAAATCTTGTTGCGTTTGAATAATTTCCGTCATGCGCGCGTCCCCAAACGCTGATTGGATTTCTTCCAGCTCACGACGGATAATTTGCATGAGTCGTTCCGTGCTATTTAAAACCGCCAATAATTCAGCAATCAAGTCGAGAAGCGACTGATATTCTTCAACAATTTTCTCTTGCTCGAGCCCTGTCAAACGATGCAATCTCAACTCTAAAATCGCTTGAGCTTGCTCGGGCGATAATTGGTAGCCTGCGGGTGTGAGACCAGAAATAAAAACGGATTCTTTTTTCTCTTCAGGTAATAATTGATTTTGCTCATTGGCTCGTTTTAAGAGATCAATCACAGATCCCGGCTGCCAACATCTCGATAAAAGGCCTTCCTTCGCTGCTGCTGGATTTTTAGCCGCTTTAATCAATGCGATCATGTCATCGATATTGGCGAGCGCAACGGTTAATCCTTCCAAAATATGTACCCGCGAACGCGCTTTATTTAAATCAAAAATCGTACGCCGTGTCACCACTTCGCGGCGATGTCGGATAAACGCATCTAATAATTGCTTTAAATTAAATAATTTCGGTTGGCCATTCTCCAGTGCAACCATATTAATACCAAACACAACTTGTAATTGGGTATGCGTGTATAAATTATTGAGCACGATCTCGGCTTGTTCCCCTCGGCGTAATTCGATCACGACACGCATACCGTCTTTATCGGACTCATCCCGCAAACCGGTAATCCCATCAATGATTTTCTCTTTGACAAGCTCAGCAATTTTCTCAAGCAATCTCGCTTTATTAACTTGGTAGGGGAGCTCGGTCACGATGATTGATTGTTTTCCGCCTTCGGTTTTTTCTTCAACATGCGTTTTAGCGCGAATGCTAATGCGACCACGCCCTGTTTTATAGGCTTCAACAATACCGGCTCGACCATTGATCATACCCGCCGTCGGAAAATCAGGCCCCGGGATCAGTTGCATCAATTGATCCAGATTAATCTCAGGATTATCGATTAACGCAAGGCAAGCTTTAATTACTTCATTTAGATTATGTGGAGGGATATTGGTCGCCATGCCGACGGCAATACCTGATGAGCCATTCACTAATAAATTCGGAATACGCGTGGGTAAAACAAACGGCATAAATTCGGTACCATCGTAGTTCGGCACAAAATCGACGGTTTCTTTATCCAGATCAGACAGTAATGTTTGCGTTAATTTTGACATGCGCACTTCGGTATATCGCATTGCCGCAGGGGAATCGCCATCAACCGAACCAAAATTTCCTTGTCCATCGATCAATACATAACGCATCGAAAACGGTTGAGCCATGCGAACCAATGCGTCATAAACTGCCGTATCGCCATGCGGATGATATTTACCGATGACATCACCGACAATGCGCGCGGATTTTTTATAGGCCTTATTCCATTCATTGCCTAATTCATACATTGCAAACAAAACCCGCCTATGAACAGGTTTCAATCCATCGCGCACATCCGGTAATGCTCGACCAACAATCACGCTCATCGCATAATCCAGGTAAGATTGTTTCAGCTCATCTTCAATATTGACGGACAATATTTCTTGTGCAAATTCTGACATATTTTTGACTTTCCTAGCGCGTTAAAATTAGGTCGGATTTTAGCATAATTCAATACGATAAACACGGGCGTTTTGTGAGATTTTTTTAGATTATTGATTTGTAATTTTTATTTTTTGGGACAAATAAAAATTACCTTGTAAATAATAAAAATTTTTAAAGAACTTTTTGACAAGCCGATTAAATTGTTTTCTAATGTGTCCCGCTGCGCGCTCGTAGCTCAGTTGGATAGAGTACCTGGCTTCGAACCAGGGTGTCGGGAGTTCGAATCTCTCCGAGCGCGCCAGAGTTTCTCCTTAATAATCATCAAGTTATCAATCTGTCGCTACTCTTTCCAATATAACCACATTATCTATGGCAAGAAATTGGTGGGGCGTGGCTTTTTTTAGATCTCAGAGAGGGCAATTTTCAACTTCAATTGATAGGAACACGAGGGAAAATCGATAGTCAAGAAAATAAATCAAGCCTAAATCACTCGACCCCGCGACAAATCGCAATGAATTCTAAGCCATAATAATGCATTACATATTATCTACAGCATCGTAGGTTTGTGGTGAAAATGATAACGGCGGAAAAAGCTTGTATGCGATTTTTTCGAGCGAAATAGATTCTTTTGCAGTCGTTAGGCATTGATAACCAACCATTGTTTGGCTATCTTGTTGGTTATCACTTATATCCGGAGGAGTAAAACCTGATGTAATTGCTGTAAGCTTAGTCAGATCAATAATTAGGCTAATCTTAATAAAAACTTCTTTAATGAATTAAAATTGAAAAATATAAGAAAATTACTAATAAAAAAAGTTACATAATAATGTTTTTGTGTTATTAGTATCTGCGCATATTATACCCAGATTAGTTTGCAAGGAGCAAAGGAATGAAAAGGAAGATCATCAAGAAAGCCAATCCAAATTCACTTAAAACATGCAGAAGCTTTAAACCACCCATAGGTTTTTCTATCGTTAATTTAAAAGCGGATAATAAGCCAATAATTTACATTACTCAGGACGAAACTTTAAACCAATTAAAATTCAATATCACCAATCAAACCAATAAAAAAATAATATTAAAAAAACAAGAAGCTAAATTTAAAATGACTTTTGGTCGTCTCTTAGTGAATGATGAATTAAAAAGCTTAAAAATAA
Source organism: Gammaproteobacteria bacterium GWF2_41_13 (assembly GCA_001801315.1). GTDB lineage: Bacteria > Pseudomonadota > Gammaproteobacteria > UBA12402 > UBA12402 > UBA12402. Next base: position 25,477 of record MGXI01000032.1, read on the forward strand.
CAACGGAAGGATGGGATATCAAATTCGTAGAAGAAGAACAAGACAAACGATGGGAATTGATGCCTGTCAGCGACATTGAATTTAATACTGGTACTAGCATTACCTTTAATCTTTCTAATTTAACAGCCTCTAACCCGCCCACATCAGATAATTTTACCGTTTGCTATGAAAATATAGGCAATTTAGATGACGATCGTTACATGATAAAATTATTTTTACAAAAACCACCTAGAGAAGGGTTGAAAGAATTATCAGTAGTCTACGATTGGTTAGATAGAGGAAATAATATTGTCTATACTTCCGCTGATCAAAAAGAATTAATCGCCAATAAGATTGCTTTTTTCATTACTAATCCTTCAGCTTCCCCTTTAGTTGACAAACCTTTTG
>MGXI01000033.1 GCA_001801315.1 Gammaproteobacteria bacterium GWF2_41_13
GAAGAACAACGCGGCAAAGCTCAGCGCTACATCGCTTCGTTGCTAATAACCAGTAGTTCATCGCCGAGCTCATCGGCTGGACCCAATTCGCCATTAAGCGCTTCGAGTAGTTTAGCGAGCAGTGCCCCTAGCGCGATATCGGCCGCTTCAAGCCCTGCACCGTCACCAACGTCATCATCATCGAGTATGGTGTTAGCTGCCATGAGTACAGCGCCTGTTGGCTCATCAATGAATGCGATGCCGTTGGCTCCATCTATGTCATCGGATGAGTTGGTGGTTTTATCGGCCCTCTCTGAATCAAGCTATCATCCTCTTTTGGCGAATCCTCTATCGCAAATACCGTCTGCCTCTCCTTTTTCATCGAAAAGGCGTTAGAGCATGTTCTCTGCAATTTTTTGCTGATATGGGTCATGTGGAAGAACAAAAATGGTATTTCAGTAAAGTGGCGGTAAAAGGCGCGTCCCATAAGAAAACAACAAAAGCGTACGGTTAAAGAATTTCATTTTTCAAAAAAAATACCATAAATTAACATCAACAAAACAAAGGTGCTAACCACGGCGAATAACTTATCCCTCAGTCGAATGAAAAATAATCCAGCAAAAAAAACACGCAGCAACTGAAAAAAAACAAGTAAAAACAAGCCTGTCTGAATCCATGAATTCACCCGACTTACATGAGAAGGCGATAATAAAATGCCCATGGGCAAGGATCCATCTCGCATTAAGTAAAAAAATTCTCCCCCTAAAACACAAAGCACTGCTGCCAATAAAGTGAGGAACAAACAGCGGCTCATCGTCCATTTAAAATCAGTCATTTTTAAAATAACTCCATCATGCCTTTTCCTATCATTTGCACCGCAAATATAAAAGCCAATAGACTGAAAATAATGCGCAAATTTTTTGTTTCTGCTTTCATGAGCGCTTTTGTTCCAATAAACGCGCCTAATAAAACGCCCAACATAATAGGACCTGCTAAAGGGAGATTAATGTATCCTCTCGCAAAATAAATGCCCACGCCCGTCGCGGCCGTAATACCCATGATAAAATTACTGGTTGTCGTCGACACCTTATAAGGTAACTGCATCGCCTGATCCATCGCTAATACCTTAACAGCGCCTGATCCAATGCCTAAAAGGCCCGATAAAATACCCGCAATACCAAATAAACCAAAAGCGACGGGGACATGCTGAACGGTGTAGTTTTGATAGCCGTGCTCAGTAGGATAGCGATCGTTCAAGCGTAATAATGTCGCTAAACGACTAGGGGATTTATCAAAATCAATCAGCTCATTTCGCCGCAACGTACGATAAGCAGAAAAAATCATGACCCACCCAAAGATCAACGAAATCCACGCGGGCGATAATAGGGCGGTCAAATAAACACCTAAAAATACACCTAAAACAGCGGCAACTTCTAAAAGCAATCCAATGCGTAAATTAGCATAACCTTCTTTTAAATAAGTAATCGCTGTTCCAGAAGAAGTGGCTAATACGGCAATCAGCGAAGCTCCCATGGCCGCATGTAAATCGACATGAAAAAACAAAACCAGTATCGGCGTAATCACAATGCCGCCGCCTAATCCTGTCAGTGCGCCTAGAAAACCGGCTGCACAACCCGTGCAAAAAAGTAATAGCGAAAAAGTTAGAATGGTCAATTTAGGCTTTATCCTTTTCGATGGTTACGACACTTCCGCTAAATCGCCCTTTTCTTCCAGCCATGTTTTACGATCACCCGCCCTTTTTTTTGCCAATAGCATGTCCATTTTTTCGATGGTTTTTGTGGTATTATCGACAGTCAGCTGAATGAGACGCCGTGTATCGGGCTGCATGGTCGTTTCCCGCAACTGAAGAGGATTCATTTCACCCAAACCTTTAAAGCGCTGCACATTGATTTTCCCCTTTTTGTGTTCCGCTTCAATGCGCGCTAAAAAGGCATCTTTTTCTGTTTCATCAAGCGCGTAATAAACTTCTTTGCCAATATCAATACGATATAAAGGGGGTTGCGCTACGTAAACATGCCCGCCTTCAACAAGCACCCGAAAGTGTTTGATAAATAAAGCGCATAACAGAGTCGCGATATGTAATCCGTCAGAATCGGCATCCGCCAAAATACATATCTTCCCGTATCGTAATTGAGAAAGGTCTTCTGATCCTGGATCCACTCCTAACGCAACGGCAATATCATGTACTTCTTGCGACGCTAACACTTCACTGGAATCCACTTCCCACGTATTTAAGATTTTTCCTCGCAGCGGCATAATGGCTTGAAATTCACGATCGCGCGCTTGCTTGGCTGATCCACCCGCCGAATCACCTTCGACTAAAAACAATTCACTTTGCATCGAATCTTGCGTTGAACAATCCGCTAATTTCCCCGGTAATGCCGGACCTGACGTTATTTTTTTGCGCGCCACATTTTTGCTCGCTCTCAACCTTCGATTGGCATTATTGATCACAATCTCTGCAAGCGTCTCGCCGTATTGCACATGCTGATTCAGCCACAAACTAAAGGAATCTTTCACAACACCTGACACAAATGTCGCACATTCTCGAGAGGTTAATCGTTCTTTCGTTTGTCCTGAAAATTGGGGATCTTGCATTTTAACTGATAAAATATAACAACAATTTTCCCACACATCTTCTGGCGCCAATTTGACGCCGCGCGGTAATAAATTCCGAAACTCACAAAATTCCCGCATCGCATCAGACAATCCCGAACGAAAACCGGTGACATGCGATCCGCCTTGAATCGTCGGCACTAAATTCACGTAACTCTCGCCAATATTTTCACTACTTTCAGGCGTCCATAAAACAGCCCAACTGATCGCTTGAGCCTCCGATGTATAATTACCTAAAAACGGCTCTTCAGGTATGCAGGGTTCTTGACCCACTTGATCCATTAAATAATCTTTGAGGCCGTCTTCGTAATACCATTCGTCTGATTCGTCTGTTTGTTCATTATTAAAAATAATGCGCAATCCGGGACATAGTACTGCTTTTGCGCGCATTAAATGCTTGAGTCGTGGAATGGAAAATTTAATCGAATCAAAATATTTGGCGTCTGGCCAAAATCGAATGACGGTTCCTGTCTCTCGCTTGGTTGCTGTACCAATAACACCCAGTTCAGATACTTTTTCGCCTTGCAAAAAATCCATCGCATATATATTACCGTTGCGTTTGATTTTCGCTTCGAGCCGACTCGATAACGCATTGACCACCGAAACACCGACGCCATGCAATCCGCCCGAAAATTGGTAACTTTTGTTCGAAAATTTTCCGCCGGCATGAAGACGCGTCATAATCAATTCCACGCCCGTTATTTTTTCCTCGGGGTGAAGATCGACCGGCATACCGCGACCATTATCTTCAACCGACAATGAACCATCTTGATGCAAAATCACTTTAATTTGATTCGCGTACCCGATAGTCGCCTCATCGACACTATTATCGATCACTTCTTGAGCAAGGTGGTCTGGACGAGTCGTATCCGTGTACATACCCGGACGACGTTTAACGGGATCGAGCCCGCTTAAAACTTCAATATCTTCGGCATTATATTTTGTTGAAACGGCCATAATAAGCGCCTTGTCTGATTTTCGATTAATACTACAGTAAACTATTTTATAGTTTAACAGAAATGCTGATGCTTAAATTACCCGCGGGCTTCTTTAAAATGTCCCGATACATACTCATGCAGAATACTAGAAATAAACGTTTGATAGGGTAATCCTTTGTAGGCGGCTTTCCCTTTAAGGTTTGCTAAATCAGCGCTCGAAATACGAAGCGTTATTCGTTCATCTTTTCGCAAAGTATTTTCCGCGATTCTTTTGGCTAGTTTCTTTTCTTGCTCTAAATTAGCGACGCTTTTCCATTCTCCCCGCTCATAGGAGTCTAGCAATTCTTGTTCTTCTGTATCAAGATTTACATCATAAGGTGTAAACTTTTTTTTAGCTATCATTACCGATCTCCTCGCTATTTAAATAATGTTTTTTCGCCTTCCGACTCGGAAATATCGTTTTCAGAAAAATCGTCTGGTGGTCTTTTTTCACAAATGGCACCAAATAAACATAACCGGCTACCTTGACTACGTACATTTTTTGATTTGGGTATTTATTGGTATTAGGATGATCGACAATATCCAATAATTGCCCGTTCAGCAAAGCGGCAATAATTTCTTCAAAACTAATGTGTCGTTCCTGAATAAGAAGCTGGTTTTTGCTATCTGAAAACTCATAAATTAATTTTGTCATCTTGTTAAAGATATAACAATGTGCGACTTTTGTCAAAAATAACGTTTATTTGAAAAGCAGCTGGGGTGCTTTTAATAAACTTAATTCTAACCATTGCAAAGCAATAATCGACAAGCTGTTGTTGATAAAACCGTCTCTGACTAGCTGAAAAGATTCTTCCGCGTCAAGCACATGCACTCGAATATCTTCATGCTCTTGCGCCACGCCTTGAAGGGATTCGATGCCTGCATCACGAGAATCGATAATACCGCAATATAGATCGACTTGTTTATTACTCGCGCCTGGGCTTTCCCAATAACGATAAATCGGCATGAGGATCGTTGTGTCCAAACCGGCTTCTTCTTTTAATTCACGCTTGGCTAATTCGATTTTAACCTCATCAACTTCCTGCAAACCCGCCACAATTTCGAGTTGCCAAGGGCTTTTTTCATCCGTTAACGTGCCTGCACGAAATTGCTCGATTAAAACGACTTTATTGTGCGCGGGATCGTAAGGCAAAACGGCTGCCACTTGTCCCGTATTAGCGATATCTCGCGTGATGATTTCGCTCCAGTTACCATTAAATAATCGGTGGCGCAGCCGATAAATTTCCATTTGATAAAATCGTTTGAAAGCGATTTCGTGAGACAGAATTTCTACGTCAGTTTTTAATTGATAGTCGCGCATCTTAATTTAAGTTTCCACCGGCACGTGATAACCACAATTCTTTTGCGGACAAACTTTTTCCGTCCCGTTTTTCTTGGTTGTTTTGATCGTCAAGATCGGCCAGCCGCAATCGGGGCATCGTTCGGCGATCGGTTCGTTCCAAGTCGCATACTTACATTCCGGATAGCGCGAGCATGAATAGAAAAAAGTGCCTCGGCGTGATCGGCGTTTCAGCAAAGTCCCTTTAAAACACTCTGGACAAGGAATTT
>MGXI01000034.1 GCA_001801315.1 Gammaproteobacteria bacterium GWF2_41_13
ATTTTAAAATCAACAGGAAGAAAACTTTTGGGCGATGCTAGAAAAATAAGTCATGAAAAAGCAATAGAGAAAGCTGAAAAAGAATATCGCAAATACCAAGTAAAGACTTTGTCTTCCGTGGAGAAAGATTATTTGGAAGCTATAAAAGCTACAGAAAAAAAGATTGTTAAAAAGGTTAAATCCAGTAAGAAATATGCCAAATAACAACAGATACACTTTAGTTGCGGAGAATCCACAAAGCACTGTCGTGGCGGAGTATTTGGCGGACAGCGTGCGCGTGGCGCATTATCAGAGCGAGGCGGATTTGGAGCGCGCTTTTATCAAACAGCTCAAGACGCAAGCGTACGAGTATCTGCCAATCATCTCCGATGTAGTGATTCAGACTTAACCTGACGGTCACTTCTTAAAAACCGGTTACTGTCAGATCAAGTCTAATGGCGAAGCTTGTATAAGCTGCCCCACCATTCTCCTTATTCGAGATGCGATATTTGTATCACTTTCAGAAGCTATCGGCGCTTTGAATTGCTCTTCCATTTGCTCTAGCTTTAGATAGGCTTGTTTGACAGGAATCCAACCAATTGGATCTGGAGATGAGGCGGCTTGCACAAGTGATTTGGCAACCTTTATGCGTTCTTCGCAAATTATTCGTTCCTCCTCCGAACGTACCCATTTTATAGCTTGCTCGGCTGAGGCTAAACCCCTATCCGTCCTTTTCTTTAAGTCTTCTTGTAGAGTTAGCATGTTTTTCTCCTCATTTTATTATTTCTAGTGACTCAATCAATTGAGTGAGCTAGGCCGATTAACCAGCATTGATTGGATTTCGGGTAAAAAATAAAATGGAGCGAAATTGACTTGACCAATTTGCAGAAAAAAATTTGCTTTATTGTCCGCTCTTCTTGATTAGCTTTGAAAACACACTGTGCTAAATCGATAGTTCGATTGCCAAATCATTGGAGGGCTTATTATGATTTTTGGTTACCTACCGATGGTTTCTCGATGGCGATAAATTTAAGCAAAAAACTTTTAACTAATCTTTAAATTAATATAGAATCGATAAGAACAAAAAATGTTCAACGAGGTTGTATTGGGTGGGGAAGCATGCAGCATCTCAGGATTGTGCGGAGGACTTTATTCTAATGGAAATCAAGAATTATCGGTTAGGACTCATCGTGCCTAGCTCGAATGTGACAATGGAAACCGAATTGCCTAAAATGTTTCGAGATCGATTCAGTCAAATTTCATCAGAACATTTTACCTTTCATTCTGCTCGTATGCGTATGAAACACGTTACCGAAGAGGCGTTGCGAGCAATGGATCAGGATTCTTTACGTTGTGCGGCTGAATTGGCCGATGCCAAAGTAGATGCTGTCGCTTATGCTTGTTTAGTCGCTATTATGGCGATGGGTAAAGGATATCATCGAGCCTCTCAAAAAAATTTAACTCAACGCATGGTGGATCATGACACTATGGCGCCTGTATTAACTAGTGCGGGGGCGCTGATTGATACCTTGAAATTTTTACGAGCAAAAAAGATTAGTATGATTGCGCCTTACGCGAAACCGTTAACTGAGAAGGTTATCGATTATTTAGCGGAAGAAGGCATTGATACGGTAGATAGTTTGTCCCGTAATGTAACCGATAATGATGCAGTTGGTCGATTGAATCCATTGGATTTATTAGAGCTAGCTCAAAAAGTAAAGCTCAATAATGCGGATGTCTTAGTATTATCCGCGTGTGTGCAAATGCCGTCTTTACCGGCCATTGCTCTCGTCGAAAAACGAATCGGGATTCCGGTAATTTCTGCCGCGACTGCCACAGTATTTCAATTATTAAGGGGATTGGGTTTAGCCTGTTATATTCCAAACGCAGGGAGTCTATTAGAGGGAAGTTAATTTATGTTATCTATTATTTTATTCATTATTTTGAGTATTTTGGGTGGTTTAGCTGCGGGTTGGGTTGCTGGCTTATTTGGAATAGGCGGCGGATCAATTTCTGTTCCTTTATTTTTAATTACACTTCCGCTGTTGGGTGCCAAAGGGGATCTGGTAATGCATCAAGCTATTGCCACTTCCTTGATCGTCATTGTTCCCAGTGCTTTTTCTGCTACAAGAAAGCAATATAAGCAAAGAAATATTAATGTAAAATTTTTATTTTCGTGGCTTCCTTGGGTTGTTGTCGGTGTTGTTGGAGCTTCTTTTTTTATCATCAAAGTTCCAGCAAAAACACTCGAAATACTTTTTGCGGCCTATTTGTTCTTGGCCGCAGTATATATATTTTTTAAAGGAAACCCGAAAGTACCTCAAGATCATGTTCCAAAAGGAATGATTAAAAATATAGGCGCTATTTTGGTGGGCGTCATTTCTACTTTTTTAGGGATTGGCGGAGGAACATTCACCGTGCCCTTTTTAATCGCTTGTAAATATCCTCTCGTCAAATCGATCGCAATTTCCTCAGCAACTGGATTAGTTATTGGTTTGTTTGGTTCGATATGTGCTGCGATAAACGGTCTCGGACAGCCTAATTTAGCGTTATTTTCTATCGGATACGTCAATATTTTAGCGGCTTGTTTAATGGCTCCATTTTCGATGTATACAGCACAATTTGGTGCTAAATTGTCCCATGAAATGAATCCTAATCTATTAAAAATATTATATTCTTTTTTCCTATTGTTAGTGGTGTTGTATATGTGTTGGGAAGTTTTTGGAAAGTAGGGTTAGCGTCAACTGCATAATGGGGAAAAAAGTTTTGTGGGATACGCGTTTTCTGCTAGCGCTAATGCTTTTTTTTTGCGATAGGCAGCAAAGAGAATGTGAGTGATTTTAAAATGGATTCAGATTTGAATTATTACATAAATAATTTGAAACCCGAGTAATCTCTGGTTTGAGTTTAAAATATATGGTTTTACCAAACGAAGATCATGATATGATTTTTCCCAAGGCATTTACGCAAGGGATCATTTTTTTACTTTCCAACTCTTAAAATGACGAAGAAGATATTGCTGTTTATGAAACAATGCTCAAAGTGATTTACATGAAAGAATAGGGAAAAGCAATTAGCGAAGAAAAAAACTTGGTTGTGGCAAGCGCCCATGAGTCCTGATGTTGTCGTAGAAAAATCTGTCCGATGTTTAGAAAAGCGAAAACTTATTTGTATCCCTGGATTTCATAATAAGTTAATTGTATTTTTAGGTGCATTGAAACGTCTTTTTTTTTGAACTGCTGGAGGGAATATGAAGCTTAATCACGTTGCATTTGTTTTTTTTGGGCCAGCGTTGGATCCTAAAATACACAGATCAGAAATAAAGACTGATCAGTTTGTTTTGACATCTGTCGGTGTTGCTACAAATGATTGGGATCAAGCTATTGAGGTTGCTAAAAAGTTGGTGGCTAATGGCGTGCAGCTCATTGAATTATGTGGTGGGTTTGGCCCTATGGGGGTTGCTAAAATTTCTGAGGGGATAGGCCATAAAATTCCGGTTGGAGGCGTATTGTATGGAGGTGAAGCTTATCAGCCTATTTTGGATTTACTGAAAGATTAAAAGAAGGTTTGTGTTATGTTGTTAAAAAAATCCAACGATGTTGTGAGGCAAGCTATTACAGCAGATGGTTTTGCTGGAGCGTACAATCGTTATTTATTAATTAGAGAAGATGGTTGTCCAAATTATGCTTTAAGATTATCCGAGATTGAGCCTGGTGGTCATACCTCTTATCATGCGCACGAAGAAGAGCATGAGTATTATTTTTTGGAGGGAGCAGGTGTAATTGTTGATCACGACAAAGTTGAGCATATAGTAGAACCTGGTGATGCGGTTTATATTCCACAAAAGCAAAAACACCAAGTAAAAAACATAGGAGAAAGTGTTTTAAAATTTATTTGTACAATTCCTATTTTTAAAGAGGGTGACGGAAAGTCCACTAGGCTTGTCTAATAAATCGACATAGAACTCTTTCAGAGGGAATGCCTAAAATGTTTTAATTTACTCATTGCAGTTAGGGTGCGCTTTCCAATAGTCCTCATTTTAGTCGTGGTAGAAATATAGAACCATCATTCTAGAGCGCGTTAATAAGTTAAAACGCCCGTATGCATCGTCATTTTCCATTCGTGCCTTACCTTTGAGTACACTTTGCAAACATGCCCTTTCCAATGATTATGATTGCCTTGTTTGTCGATCCATAACGTGTCGATATCCACAACAGCAAAAGCACCGTCTTTTTCGGCGGTGAACACTATTTTTTTTATTTCGCGTTTGTTGTGATGCAATGTATGCGTGTCGAATAGCGCTTGCCATAATTTCATCCAGCGTTCTTTATTGAAGCGTCCCATCATAAACACCCAATCCATGGGGTCATGCGCTTTTGCAGTGGGTGGCCATGGCCACACCATATCGGGATGAAAAACAGAAACCAATAACTCAGCATCACGCGCATTCCACGCTGTAGTTTCTCTGTTAACGATTTCAATGATTTCCTCTTCTGAAGTTGTTTGAATCATAAAATGGTTTCCTTCTTCATTCATTTAGTAGTCGCTTTGCCTGGCATGCTTTTAATGCCCAACGCACATCATCCATGATTTTTGAAGGATCATCAAAAACAGATTTTACTGTATCGAAATATTTAGCTTCACCTTCATAACAGCCGGTGATGGTTCTGTGCGCATCATGCCAAAAGTATTCATAGACCAATTCTTGATGGTTTGTAAACGCTTCCGTAATCGCGCCTAAGCAAATCACGTCGGGCTCGTGAACAATCGCGCCCAGTTCTTCATTTAGTTCTCGAGCTAATGCTTGTATGGGCGATTCATTTTTTTCGATACATCCGCCAAATGAGGACAAGTAGCCGGGGAAAGTAATAAAATCATCACCGCGTTGCTGCAGGATAATTTTATTATCATGCGTTAAAACAATGCACCCGACGAAGCGTTGTTTAAAATCGGCTGCACTTATTTTGGTTAAATCGATTTGTTTGATGATGCCCACAGTATTTGTGTTTTTAATAAGCATACTGCAATTGTAAGTGACTAGCTTGTCATCGTCATCTTTTGTTTAGAAAAAATTTTTAAACAAAACGGTCGCTCAATGATGCTAAAATAGGCTAAGTAAAAAGCGAGCGAGGATTTTATAGGATGATCAATAACCATAACATTGTAGATTCAG
>MGXI01000035.1 GCA_001801315.1 Gammaproteobacteria bacterium GWF2_41_13
ATCACATTGGGAACGCTTTGATCTGCGCTGTTAATAGGAGAAAGCGTATAATTATAATTAACAAAAAAATTAGCTTTGGCTGCGTTTACGAAATATTCTTCTAATGTTCGATAGGCTAAATAACTATTTTGAGCATCTGTTAAGGTTGTGCTATTAAAATAATTGGTGCAATAAACCCCGTAATTAAGTGAAGAGCCACAATCAATGCTCTGTGGGTTATTCCCTCCAGAATCAGTGATTGAATAAGTGTTAATATCAACTCCAATCTGCTCCGCACTAGAGGGTGTTTTGTTGATCGTCAAAGAAGAGGTCGACTGCAGGCTCACATTTTCACCGGAGGTGCTCGTCGACACCAGCTGTCGATATTTAATGACCGCTTGCGCTCTAATAAAAGTAGAGTCGGTCGTTGCATTGATAGATGGCGGTGCGCCGTTCGCAACACATACCGTCGCCATAAAAACAAAAGAAAGAAGAATTCCTCGAACAAAAAATAAATGGCGCTTTAACACAATCTGATTTCTCCTTATTCCATGGTTTTTCGCTATGACCCAACCCAGATTTTAGGTAACCCAGTGATGACTCTTTTGATCATACCAAAAACAAAAAACATCAAGTCACTATACTATTGAAAATAGAAATTTTCTAGCTTTCCAACCGTGAGCAAATGTATAATAAATTGCTTTGGATTCGTTTTATTTAAAAAGGAGTTAAATTATGTTGACGTGGGTATTGGTTTTTTTACTGGTCTCTATTGTTGCGGGAATTTTTGGTTTCACTGGGATAGCGGTACAAGCAGCAGGCATTGCAAAAATTATTTTTATAATCTTCCTGATACTCTTTGCCGTTTCATTGGTGATACATTTAATTCGATAGTAGTAAAACAAGCAACTATTCGCCGCGATTATAACGATACAAAAACGTTTAGATCCGGGATGATTGTTAAAGCCCTTCTTTGCACACGACAAGAAATGAATTAAAGAGAAGATCGTTTTTTGGGAGGGATTATAGTAGACTGAATCGAAATTTATTCCCGATTAAAAGCGAGAATCTGGGGAACGTTATTTAAACGGAGATCGCCATCATGAAATTATTAAAACTCTATCTCAGTCGCAGTTATTTATTTTTGTTTTTTTTGCTCTTATCCCCTGCTGTTTTCGCCACGGAAACGGGTTTGCCGTGGGAAAGCCCGCTTGAAAAAATACTCAATTCTCTCACCGGCCCTGTCGCAAAAATTTTAGGCGTTATCGCGATTGTTATTGCTGGTTTTGGCATTGCCTTTGGTGAAGCAGGCAGCGGCATGCGACGATTGTTTCAAGTTATTCTAGGCTTATCGATCGCGTTTACCGCTTCAACGATGATGGTCTCTTTATTCGGTTTTAGCGGTGGCGCTGTTTTTTAAAGTTATCATCTCTACGAAGGTAGGGATTCATTGAGAGTTTTTATCATGACGCCTGGATTTCGGATTAAATTGCACAGCGCCTTTACCTCGCCGATGATGATCGGTGGCGTACCCAGACAATTTGCTATTATTTTATGGACTTTTTGCGCCGCTTTTGTTTTAGGCTTGCAAGCGTGGTACGTTTTTCCTCTATTTTTACTGATTCACTGGATTGTCGCTTGGATCACAAAAAAAGATCCTTATTTGATGGATATTATCGCCAGACACATAAAACAAAAAAAATATTACGATGTTTAACCTTTCAGAATATCAACAAAAACCAGACAAATTATCGGATTTGCTCCCATGGGCAGCAATGATTGCGCCCGGTATTATTTTAAATAAAGACGGTTCGCTTCAACGCACCATTAAATTTCGCGGGCCTGATTTAGAATCTTCCACCGAACCCCAATTAGTATCCGCTACGGCACGGTTAAATAATGCAATCAAACGTTTCGGCTCTGGTTGGGCTATCACCATCGAAGCCAGGCGCATCCCTTATAAAACAACTGAAACCATTTCTGCATTTCCAGACCCCGTGAGTTTGATGATTGACGCAGAAAACCGCGAACGCTTGAAACAAACGGAACAATACTTTGAGAGTCATTATTTTATTACATTGCAATATTTGGCTCCCGCAAGAGAGACATCAAAATTAACCAAACTATTTTTCAACCACTCCGCTGATATCCAGGATAATTTTTCAAAAAACAGTGATTATTTCACCGCAACGACCGAGCGCTTTTTTGACATTCTCAAAGATTTTATGTTCGAAATATCATTTTTGAATGATGAGGAGACGCTCACCTATTTGCACAGCACGATCTCAACCAAACACCACCCGGTCAGAATGCCAGAAACCCCCATGTATCTCGATGCCACTCTAGCCGATACCCCATTACTTGCTGGCATCGAACCAAAACTCGGAGATCATTATTTAAAAATCATTTCTATTTTAGGCTTCCCCTCCAGCACTTTCCCCGCACTACTCGATCAACTCAATCAATTGCCGATCGAATATCGATGGGTTACACGATTTTTACCGTTAGACAAATCAACGGCTGAGAATGAACTCAAAAAATACAAACGCAAATGGTTTGCGAAACGAAAAAACGTGATGAACATGCTGCAAGAAGTTTTCACGCGAACGGAAAGTCAATTAGTTGACACTGCTGCGCTTGAAAAAGCAAAAGATGCCGACGAAGCATTACAAGAATTATCGGCAGATTATGTTTCTTACGGCTATTATACCGCTACCGTGACAGTCTCAGATAAAGATGTGGCACGAGCCATAGAAAAACAACGCGAGATTGAGCGCGTGATTAATGGGCTCGGTTTTACCACTATCGCGGAAACATTTAATGCCGTTGAGGCTTGGTTGTCGTCTTTGCCAGGACACGCTTATGCCAATGTTCGAACGCCGCTTCTACATTCACTCAACTTATCTCACTTACTTCCTTTTTCCTCGATTTGGTCTGGCTTTGAAAAGGACATGCATTTAAATCAACCTCCATTAATGACCGTTAACACCTATGGTCGAACACCGTTTCGCTTATCACAATACATTGGCGATGTTGGACATCAATTAGTGATTGGCCCTACAGGCGCTGGCAAATCGGTGTATCTTAATATGGCTGCTTTGCAATTCCGTCGTTATCCAAAAGCGCAGATTTTTATTTTTGATAAGGGCGGTAGTTTTATGGCCTCAACACTCGGTGTGGGTGGCGGTTATCATCCCGTAGGCGATCCGGAATCAGGTTTAACGTTTCAACCACTTTCCTCTATCGACCAAGAAAATGAGCGTATCTGGGCTGCTGAATGGTTACAGGGATTGTTAATGAATGAGCAAGTCAAAATTACCCCGGATGTTAAGCAAGCCGTTTGGGAAGCATTAACCTCCTTATCCAAAATGCCTATCCATCAGCGCACATTAACAGGTTTAAATGCCGTCATTCAAAATACCCACCTGCGAATGGCTTTCGCCACTTACACCTTGAGTGGCCCTTATGGCCATTTACTGGACGCAGATCATGAAAAAATATGTGATGAATCTTGGCAATGTTACGAAATTGAACAATTAATTAGCATGCCAAGCATTATTCCACCTGTTTTAAGTTATCTTTTTCATCGCTTAGAAAAACGATTTACCGGCGAACCAACATTGTTAATTCTGGATGAAGGCTGGTTATACCTCGATCACCCCATGTTTGCCAACAAAATTAGAGATTGGCTAAAGACCTTAAGAAAACATAATGTCGCCGTTATTTTTGCAACACAATCGGCTGAGGACGCCTTAGCTACAACCTTAGCGCCCGTACTTTTAGAATCTTGCTCCTCGCGCGTTTTATTACCGCATGATCGGATATTGGAACCCAATGTAAAAGCATCCTATGAAAAATTGGGCTTAAATGACCGCCAGTTACAAATACTTGCCAACAGCACCCCAAAGCGGCAGTATTATTATCAATCTCGTTTTGGTAATCGATTGTTTGAGTTAGAATTGGGTCCTATTGCGTTTGCGTTTGCGGCAGCTAGCTCCCCGGAAGATAAACAAATGATTAAATTAATTTTGAGAAAGGAAGGCATTGAAAATTTCTTAGCTGCCTACTTACATCAAAAACACTTAAGCTGGATTATAGAATGAATGATAATTTCAAAAAAACAACGCCTAACTATAAACCCATTGAGCCAGCAGAAACGCCTTATCAAAAAGCTAAACAAGTATGGGATCATCGAATAGGCGACTCTCGCATTCAAGCAGAAAACTGGCGTTTTACAGCGATTCTTTCTCTCATTATTTCGCTCGTATTACTCATACTGCTGATCATCAGTTTAAGCTTAGAAAAAGATCATGTTTTTATAGCTGAAGTTTCCAATGAAGGCCGCGTGGTCAATGTGGCTCCGCTGACGATTCGCTATGAACCAACCTTGGCTCAAAAAGAATATTTCATTTCTCAGTTTGTGAAATTGTCTCGAGAATTGCCTCTGGATCCAGTCGTCGCTAAGCAAAATTGGCTGAACGCATACGGCTTTTTATCACAACGTGCATCAGAACAATTAAATACGCTGTTTAAAGTAGAAAATCCTCTCGCTTCGTTAGGTAAAAAAACAATCACGGTTGTTATCGCCGATGTAAATCCGGTGAGTAACCAAACGATTCAAGTTGACTGGATTGAAACCGCAACAAATAATCAAGGGACTATCGAAAGCAAAATAACTTATAGTGGTGTGTTTACACTGGCGATTAAACAACCCGTCACACAAAAAGAAATTTTATCGAACCCCTTAGGCATTTTTATTACCGATTTCCATTTCAGCAAAAAGGAAATAGCAACATGAAGCAATTAGCCTTATTTGCCATGAGTGGTTGCCTTTTGTTAAGCGCTTGTGCGGCCAAATCTCAACCCGAAGAAATATATTATCGTCCAGCCACTCAGGTGTCTGCGCCCATCGCGCCGAAATCTTTTTCGAGGCCTGTATCAACTGCGCCAAAATTGGTTCAATTAAAAACATCTGCCGACGGCAAAAGTTTAAAAGGCGCGGCAGCCATTCAAGTAGCCAACAAAAAATCGACCGTGCGCGCCAATTCCAGTCAATACACTAATGCCATTATGAACTTTGATTTTACGCCCGGCGCTCTTTACCAAATTTATTGCGCGCCTCTGGCAGTAACCGACATTCAATTCGAAGCGGGAGAAACTATTATTTCTGTCGCCGCGGGCGATACGCTTCGCTGGCAAGTATCCAAATCGTACAGCGGCTCGGATGCAGGTCAATGCCAACATATTTTAGTCAAACCTATCGATAAAGGTTTGACCAACACAATGGTCATTACTACAAATTTACGCACCTATCATTTGGTCCTGTATTCGACGAGCAAAACTTATATGGCATCCGTTCAATGGCAGTACCCTGACGATGACAACAGCTTTTTAACTCAATACCAAAATCAACCCGCCACATCGCGAAACAATAAGATTTCTCAATCGATGGATTTAACGCAAATGAATTTTCGTTATAACCTCGTATTAGTAAAAGGCCCTATGCCTTCGTGGGCACCCGTTGCTATTTTCACGGATAACAATAAAACGTACATTCAATTCCCCAAAGACATGCAAGAAGCACCCACTTTGTACGTTGGTGAGAACGCAGAAGTCATCAATTATCGGGTGGAGGGAGATTACTATATCATTGATGGGGTTCTTGATAATGCGGAATTAATGAGCGGAGATAAAAACCCATCCATTATTAGATTCTATGCAAAATAAATTTTTTACCATTCGTACCAAAAAGCCCACGCCTACGCAAATAAGCCGGGTTTGGATTATTATTGGCCTCATTATTATTGGCTCGTTGTTACTCTGGGTTGTGATGACAACCTTTAACCCGCCATCATTGCGGGTAGCCAGAAAATCAACAACGACAAAAATTTCACCTCCCATCTTTTCGCCAGCACTCAATCATTTGCCATCGAATTATCAAGATATCAAAACAATTGAGCAGTATTTAAGTCCAGCAAACACTATTCCACCTGAAGTCCAGGCGGAGTTAAATCAACTGCGCTCACAAGAAAATGATTTAGAATCACAATTAGCGAATCTACAACAAATCAAAACAAACCCTGAAGATCAAAGTAATACCAGACAACAAGAAGCCAGCGCTAGTGGATTATTTTTCCCTGGCACGGCGCCCTCGGAAAAACCGTCGACATCAGCAAATACCTCCACCTCTTCACCCAATACACCCTCATCATCTTCTGGAAATTCATCTTCAAAATTTGGCTACATTGAACAAAACATGCAAAAACAAAAACTAGATTTTCTAAAACCAGATAATGAGCCTGAAGACATTTACAATCCACATCAATTACAAACACCGATTTCACCTTATGAAGTACAAGCAGGAACACTGATCCCCTCTGTTTTAATTACAGGCATTGAATCATCATTGCCGGGTGAAGCCATTGCGCAGGTACGACAAGATATTTTTGATACCGTCACGGGGCGTTTCTTATTGATCCCCAAAGGATCTAAATTATTAGGTGAATACCAATCTGAAATCTCTTATGGACAAGCGCGCGCTTTAGTCGTTTTCAACCGCGTTATTCGACCGGATGGAACTTCTATCTTGCTCAGCAAATTTACGGGCGCCGATTTGCAGGGCGAATCAGGCATGCAAGGCAGTGTCAACAATCACTGGAGCCGTGTCATTGGGGCGGCAACTTTATCCACCATTTTAAGCATGGGGGCGGGCATTTCCGCCTATCAGCAAACCAATAATAGTGCCGCACAAAATGCAATTGTCGGCGCTTCTAATGGCATCTCTCAAGCCGGAGAAAATATCACCAATCGCGCCATCGATATTCAACCCGTCTTATCTATTCCAGCCGGGTATCAATTTAACGTCATCGTCAATAAAGATATGATTATGCCGCCGTATGCGAATGATTAATTTTTCTTATAACGCGAATTCGCGTTTATAAAATACGCACTAACTCATTTTTTTCGTCAAACTGAGAAATCGCTTGAATCATAAATCTTCCATCGCCCTCGCGTTTCATAAAAACGACCACGTCGATAGCCTCATGGATTAGGCGCTTAGGAACAACCGACACTTCTTCTAAAATCAAATCCTCGAGACGCGATATCGTGGCTTCTGGGCTGTTGGCATGAATCGTACAAATCCCGCCAGGATGTCCTGTGTTCCATGCTTTTAATAATTCGAGTGCTGCGCCATCTCTCACCTCACCGATAATAATTCGATCGGGTCGCATCCTTAAAATGCCTTTTACCAAATCACGCATCGTCTTCGTTTCGGACGTTCGAAGCGTCACACAATCGGCAACAGCCACTTGTAGTTCCGGCAAGTCTTCCAATACAATCACGCGATCTTTGATATCTTTGAGTTCGTTTAGCAAAGCATTAGCAAAGGTCGTTTTCCCAGAGCTTGTGCCGCCGGAAATCAAAATATTCTTTTTGTTATTAATCGCTTTTTTTAAAAAATCCGTTTGTTTTTCAGATAAAAATGATTGGCTTACATAATCATCGAGCGTAAAAATATGAATCGCTTTCTTTCGAATTGAAAAGGTGGGCGATTTGCTAATAGGAGGGATCCAACCTTGAAACCGGGCGCCATTTTCCGGTAAATCACAAGCAATTTCAGGATGTAACATATCCACAACAACATGCCTTGTTGCGGCAACGAGTTTAATAACATTGAGTGTGGCGGAAATATCTAAGATCTCTCCCGTAAAATATTTCCCTTTTACCAACGATTCAACCCATAATTTTCCATCGGGATTAACCATGATTTCGATAATTTGATCGTCACGCAACAGTGCGTCAATATCCCGACCGAATGCCGTCGTTAACATATCTAAATGGCGTAATGAAGTATGTTTGTTCATGCTAAAAATCCTGTGATTTGATAAGCACGCCCCATGATGGCGGCCCGATTAAGTATACCAAAATATCGCCCATCAAACGATTTGTTATTCAGCACGCTCATCAGCAAGTATTGATTCGACTTTAATTTTCCGCAAAACGGGATATTCGGTAACCTTTTGTTCGGTCGATAATGCTCAAAAACATAGGCTATTTTTTTTTGATCGACCCAAACCCAGTGATTTTTTTTACACACATCATCCCCCGGAACAGCCATCACTGTTTTTAGTAAAATACCACTTTTAGGAACCCACTGCTGTTTTATTAAAAACTTATCGATTGTTAACGGCGGTTTGAAAATAACAACATCGCCCCGATGAATATTTTTTGCTGGCCCAATGAAATAAATACCTTTTGGCATGCTTGCAGAGGATTGAATCGAAAAGCCAAAACCAAGCTGTTTAAGAAAAAAAACAAGAGCGCCAACACAAAAAAGTAACCCTAACGCATAAAATAAAGGCTTGAATCGCCGTATTGATATAAAACATCGTGATTTTGTCATGGGCGATTTTTATCATGCGCTAGATTAGTCTTAATGAGTTTCTTAATTTCCTGTAACGATTGTTCGGAAAGACTACGATAAATCTTTTCTGCCTCTTGCATCCCTTGTTGCATCGCCTTTTCCGTTGACGATGAAGACATGGCTGATCGACTCGCTAAACCCTCCGTTGCACCAAGGGTTTGTACTGCGCCCGATGTAGCCGCAGCGCCGCTTGAAATCGCTACGCCCGCTGATAGGGGCGAATGGGTTTGCGGCGAAATCATCGTCGCTTGTTGCATCGAAAAGGCGGTTTCCCCCGTAGCGGCTGATGGCGCGGTTATCGACGTTACCGATACAGGGGCCTGTTGAATTGGCGCTGGCGATAACGACATAGAAAATTCGCCCACAATATCCGCTATCAACAAGGGCAGCTTAACTGCGAAAAACAGAAATAAAAGCCCCACAAAAAAGATACCTAAAGATTGGTTAATATTTTGAATGGCGGCTATTTTCTCAAGATGGAATGACGTTAAAATCGTCATCATCAATCCCATCGTTACAATAATCACCAGAACCCTCGCCCCCGCTTTAAAAACCGACTGTACAACACGTGTTAATAAGTGACGTCCTGGATGAAAAACGCCAAAAGGAATAAAAATAAGCGCCATCAACGAAACCAAATAAAAACCCACAATTTGCAATACAATTTGAATTCCCAACAAACCAAACACAAACAAAATACCGAACCCAATCACCAATTGCACCAAAGGCAATCCAATTCCACTCGAAGCCCCCGACGCAGATTGTAACAATAGGACCCCCGCATCATATCCATACTGCCAAATCAGCGATGGATTGAATAACAGATCGGTTACTTGACTGTTTTTCGCAATCGATCCCCCCATTTGCGCGAACGATTGGATTAACCCTGTCGCTAACTCACTAAAATTTTGTAAAACAAATAAAATGAGTCCGATTTTAAGGATTTTAAACACCGCGCCACCCCAATTTGGATTGGCAGAAAATGCCCACAGCAATCCAAAAACAACAAACTCAAAAATGGCGAAGAAATAAAGCAGATGCGAAGCGTATATCGAAATCACTGAAAACGCATCGGTAATATGCTGTAAAAAAGTCGTTTCGACTAAGGTAAAAATGCCTGGATCAATCATCTTTTTTCACTTGAAATAAAGGCTCAAAATGATTTTTTTTAAAAAATTTATAGCGTGACTTATCAAAATACTGGTTAATTTGCTGCGTTGATTCATTATTGGGCGTCATAGATACTTGCGCACTTGCGGGCTGTTGCGATGCTTCCGGCGTATTGGAGACGGGCGCCTGAGTGATATCAGCGAACACACTGTATACTGGAAATAAAAATAAAATGATCACTAATTTTTTCATGGCGCTTTCCCAAAAAATGGGCATTTTATTTGTGGGTAACTTTTCGCCGTCACCGCCAGATTTTCTCGACACTCTCCGCTAACTCTTCAGCAATTTGAGTTACACTATCAAAATCAACGCCTTCAACCATAACACGAATAACAGGCTCAGTGCCGGAAGATCTTAGCAAAATCCGACCTTGTCGATTGAGTTTTTTCTCGGCTGATTTTATGGCTTCTTGGATCATCGGTTCATGATGAGGCTGTGAGACTTTTTGTGCCACTTTGACATTAATCAATTTTTGCGGCAATTTTTGCATCCCCTGCTTTAACGCGTGCAAGGATTTACTTTGTTCGACCATGATCGACAACACTTGTAATGCCGTAATAATACCGTCGCCCGTTAATGTTTTATTAAGACAAATCACATGTCCCGATGTTTCTCCCCCCAACGACCAACCTTTCGATAATAATTCATCCATCACATAACGATCGCCCACTTTAGCGCGCGTAAATTCAATCCCCATTTCGCGAAAAGCGACTTCTAGCCCATAATTACTCATGACCGTCCCAACAACACCTCCTGTGAGTTTGTTTTTCCGTTGCCAATCATTTGCCAATATAAATAAAATTTCATCGCCATCCACTACTTCGCCTTGATGATCAACTAAAATCACCCGATCACCATCCCCATCAAACGCCAATCCAATATCAGCGCCTTCGGCAACAACTATGCGCCTTAACATATCAGGATGCGTCGATCCGCAATTTTCATTGATATTAAATCCATCGGGGTCGGCGGCAAGCTCTATTACTTCGGCATCTAACTCGCGACAAACCGATGGTGCAATGTGATAAGTCGCACCATTAGCGCAATCAATCACAATTTTCAGTGGACGAAGAGAGATGCGAGAACCGACCGTACTTTTGCAAAATTCAATATACCGACCTGCCGCATCCACGATACGACTTGCTTTACCAATCTCTTCCGGAATAACGGAGGTGAGCGGCTCGTCAACTTGACGCTCAATTTCAAGCTCGATGTTATCCGGTAATTTAGTCCCTTCTCCTGAAAAAAATTTGATCCCATTATCAGCATAGACATTATGGGAAGCACTAATAACAATGCCTGCCTGCGCATGCAACGTACGGGTTAGATAGGAAATAGCAGGCGTTGGCATCGGTCCTAAAAGACAACAATTAACCCCGGCGGCGGCTAACCCTGCTTCTAAAGCGGATTCAAACATATAACCAGAAATACGCGTATCTTTTCCCACCAACACATTGCCTTTTCTACCCTGCCTTTTCGAAAAAACACGACCGGCTGCCCAACCTAATTTCAACACAAAATCCGGTGTAATCGGAAATTGTCCCACGCGTCCACGAATGCCATCTGTACCAAAATATTTACGTTGCATGGGAATCGTCTCCGTGAGCGAATAAATCCCCTTGGCCACTCGCCTGTTTTTGATCGTGCGCCTCTTCAGAGGATATCGCCGCTGTTTTTTTATCTTCATGATTGGGATCGATCCAATCTACTGGCGCTCGCGCTATTTTGCCGACCATAACGTCATCAATTTGGTCGCTATCTAATGTTTCATATTTAATTAACGCTTCTGCCATTAAGTGCAAGGTATCGAGTCTATCTTTCAGGATTTTTTCAGCACGATGATAATTTTCTTCTAACGTATGCCTGATTTCTTCGTCAATTTGCTTGGCCGTATAATCCGACAACTCTTTATGTCGCGTTGCTAACGTTTGACCTAAGAAAATTTCACCTTGATCTTCGCCATAAACTACAGGGCCTAATTTTTCAGACAAACCCCACTGGGTCACCATATTGCGAGCTAATTCTGTCGCTCGTTTAATATCACTGCCCGCGCCTGTAGTAATATAGTCTTTTCCAAAAATAAGCATTTCAGCAATACGCCCGCCATACAGCGAAGCAATTTGACTATTTAATCGCTGCTTCGTCAAACTATAACGATCTTGTTCTGGCAAAAACATGGTCACACCCAAGGCGCGTCCTCTGGGAATAATCGTCACTTTATAAACAGGGTCGTGATCCGGTACAACGCGTCCGACAATGGTGTGCCCGGCTTCATGATAAGCCGTTAATTTCTTTTCTTGCTCACTCATCACCATCGAGCGGCGCTCAGCCCCCATCAGCACTTTATCTTTCGCTTTTTCAAGCTCCAACATGCTCACCGATTGCTTGTTGTTGCGGGCCGCGATCAATACGGCTTCATTAGCCAAATTCGCCAAGTCCGCACCAGAAAAACCAGGCGTTCCTCGAGCGATTAAAGATACTTTCACATCTTTATTTAAAGGAATTTTACGCAAATGCACATTTAAAATTTGCTCTCGCCCTCGAATATCGGGTAACTGAACAATCACTTGCCGATCAAATCGCCCGGGGCGCAATAAAGCGGGATCTAATACATCGGGCCGATTGGTCGCTGCCAATACGATAACACCTTCTTTGCCTTCGAAACCATCCATCTCAACCAATAATTGATTCAGTGTTTGTTCGCGCTCATCATGACCGCCGCCTAAACCCGCACCACGATGGCGACCTACTGCATCAATTTCATCGATAAAAATAATGCACGGCGCTTGTTTTTTCGCTTGTTCAAACATATCTCGTACACGAGAAGCACCAACACCGACAAACATTTCAACAAAATCAGAGCCTGAAATACTAAAAAATGGGACTTTCGCTTCTCCAGCAACAGCTTTTGCCAATAAAGTTTTGCCTGTCCCCGGCGGGCCAATCAATAAAACGCCGCGCGGAATACGCCCGCCCAGTTTTTGAAATTTAGCGGGGTCCTTTAAAAATTCGACGAGTTCTTTTACATCTTCTTTCGCTTCATCACATCCCGCCACATCACTAAACGTGATTTTAACTTGCCCCTCATTCATCAGTCGGGCACGACTGCGCCCAAAAGAAAATGCACCACCTCGCCCACCTGTTTGTTGTCGAATAATAAATATCCATAACCCCACGAACAAAAGCATCGGCAACCAAGACACTAAAATCGACATCAAAATACTGCGTTGTTCCGGCGGCTGTCCGGTCACATCCACTTTCTTGTCGATCAACGTTTGCATCAACCCATGGTCGAGAAACGGCACATAAGTTTCAAAAGCAGTATTATCTTGCGTTAGCCCTTTAATATTCCTATCCACAATCGTGACAGAAGCCACTTTGCCCGCATTGACTTGCTGCACAAATTGCGAATAACTTTCTTGTGATTGTTTTTGTTGGTGAGGGCCAAAATAATTAAAAATCGTAATCAATAATGCCGCGATGATAATCCACAGCAATAAATTCTTAATAAAATCTTTTTTCAAATTGATTGTCCCTCAATCCAAATTAACCTAGTTATGCCCTTAATCTTTTGACGATAACTTTTTGATTGACGCGCTTCCACGAGTTAAGCGCCAAATATACTACAGAATATTCGACAACCCAACTGTTTATCCTCAGCCCTCAACTCTCTGATAATTCTCCGCCAATAAATAAATTTCTTTCGACCGATCTCGGGAGGCATCGGGTTTGCAAACTTTTATAAATTTAAAATTAACCCGCAATTGCTTGTGATATGCCTCAAATTCTCCGCCCTGAAACACTTTTACCAAAAATGCACCCCCAGGCTTTAATACTTTTTGCGCAAAATCCAAGGCTAATTCCGCTAAATAAAAAACTTTCGCTTGATCGGACACGATAATCCCACTCATATTAGGCGCCATATCCGATAACACGACATCAATTTTTTGAGCCCCAACACGCGCGCTCAGTTGGTCATACACAGCTTCTTCTTGAAAATCACCTTGAATGAAATCAACATGCGATATCGGCTCCATCGGCAAGATATCGAGCGCAAATATTTTGCCGTGATGCTGTAATAACTTGGCAACCACTTGAGACCATCCGCCGGGCGCTGCGCCCAAATCGACGACATTCATCGGCGGCTTGATTAAGCGGTATTTTTTTTGAATTTCTAACAATTTATAGGCGGCTCGACAACGATACCCTTCTTGCTGAGCTTTCTTAACGTAGGGATCTGCGAAATGTTCCTTGAGCCATCGCTCGCTGCTAACTGAACGCTTCATAAATTAATGTTTCACTATTTTATGCATGGATGTCCGATGCCGAGCCTGTCGAATCGATTTTTTCTTGTGGATGGCTGAAATAGTCATCACGCAATTATTGTCATCAAAACTCGCTCTCAAATGATAATGGCTGAGCAATTGATCCATCACCGTCGAAAAATCAGGGCCTGAAAAAGTAGATTTTGTTAGCACACGGTATTGATCATCAGCATGCCATATAACTTCCCAATTATTTTCTGCTGCCGCACGCTCGACGTTATCGCGTAAGCTCCCTTTTTGCAGTTGAATAGAAACTTGGTCTTGCAGGGCTTTTGGATAATCCTTGGATGACAAATCCGATGGCTGCGAGAGATTAGTCCCGTGAGAAGCATCCGCTACTTGCCAAGTCGCATAGGCAGCAAATGGCATTAGGCTCAACAAAACACAACTCATCAGAAAAACTCTTTTCATTTCTCAGATCCCCCTCTAAAAATTTTTAAAAGTATATGCTATTTCATCAAAAGGTTCAAAAAAGTTAATTTTAACCCCGCAATTCCCGCACGATGGAATTAGCTTAGGCTGTGACACAAGGTTTCACTGCTGGCATCAAGCTTGTAGGGAGACAAAAATGCATCCAGATTCGTGTTGTTAATATCGCTCTCTTGAAAAAAGCTACAAGCGCAATCAAAATCCCTCTATAATGCTCCGCTATGTTTGAACAAACGCAATTATCACTCATACAAACTATTTGCATTTATGCCTTACCGGTATTATTTGCTATTGTTGTTCATGAAGTGGCGCATGGATGGATGGCGTCAAAATTCGGCGACAAAACTGCTTTACTCCTCGGCCGACTCACCTTAAATCCACTCAAACACATCGACTTATTCGGCACGATCATTATTCCGCTCGTTTTATTGATGACGGGCAGTGGATTTATTTTTGGATGGGCTAAACCCGTTCCGATCAATCCTCGAAATTTCCGCAACCCCACCAAAGCAATGCCCTGGGTTGCAGCCGCTGGGCCCTTAGCGAATTTGATGATGGCGCTGCTTTGGGCCATCATCGCGAAAGGAGGTTTATGGCTACTCCACCAACAGTTATCTTTTGCTTTACCGATCGTACTCATGGGAAAAATTGGTATTGATATTAACCTCATTTTAATGTTGCTGAATTTAATCCCCATTCCTCCATTGGACGGCAGTCGCATTCTCATGGCTTTCTTACCCAAACAAGCCCAATATCGCTATGCTCGATTCGAACCGTACGGTCTCATTCTTTTGCTCATTTTACTCATGACGGGTTTATTAGGTTCAATCCTATGGCCCTGTATTGTCATTTTACAAACACTCATTTCTGCACTATTTGGATTGCGTTGATTCATGGCAAAAATTTATTTGGTCGGTGGCGCCGTACGAGATCAATTATTAGGACTTCCTATTAAAGAAAAAGATTGGGTGGTCGTCGGCGCCACGGCGGATGAACTCATCAAAAAAGGATTTAGACCTGTCGGCAAAGATTTTCCTGTTTTTTTACACCCTGAAACCCACGAAGAATATGCGCTCGCGAGAACTGAGCGAAAAATGGGAACCGGCTATAAAGGATTTACTTTTTATACGGCAAAAACGGTCACGCTTGAAGAAGATTTAAAGCGTAGAGATTTGACAATCAATGCCATCGCGCAAGATGATCAGGGACAACTCATCGACCCATTTGGTGGACAAAAAGATCTACAAGCCAAATGCTTGCGCCACGTGTCTCCCGCCTTTGCTGAAGAT
This sequence comes from Gammaproteobacteria bacterium GWF2_41_13, assembly GCA_001801315.1. Classification (GTDB taxonomy): domain Bacteria; phylum Pseudomonadota; class Gammaproteobacteria; order UBA12402; family UBA12402; genus UBA12402. The sequence goes on from MGXI01000035.1 coordinate 15,618, forward strand.
CCTGTTCGCGTATTACGCATTGCTCGCTTCGCTGCGCGCTTTGGACAATTTAAAGTCGCTAAAGAAACGCTGGCGCTCATGAAAAATATGGCCGCTTCGGGTGAATTAACCCACCTTGTCCCCGAACGTGTTTTTCAAGAATTAGATCGAGCACTTGGCGAAAAGTATCCCTGGCGTTTTTTTGAAGTGCTCAGACGATGCGGCGCGTTGAAAGTCATCTTTCCTGAAATTGATGCGCTATTTTATATTCCTGAACCGATCGAATGGCACCTCGAGAAAAACGCAGGAAAACACTTATTATTGGCCCTAAAACAAGCGTCGCGATTAACAAAAGATCCCCTGGTTCGCTTTGCGGTTGTCGTTCATGATTTTGGAAAAATTTTATCGCCTCAATCGATGTGGCCTAAACACCATCGCCATGAAGAACGAGGTGTTGCCGTAGTCAAAAATTTTTGCACACGACTACGAGCTCCTCGTGCCTATGAAGACCTAGCCTTATTGGTAACACGCTACCACATGTTATGCCACCAGATTTTCAAGCTCAGGCCCATAACCATTTTAAAATTGTTGCAGGCTTTAGATCCTTTTAGAAAACCAGCACGATTTGAACAATTTCTACTGGCATGCCAATCAGACGAACAAGGTCGGCAAGGGACGGCAAAAACACCTTATCCACAGGCAGATTTTTTAAGAAACATCTACCAGCAATGCACGGCAATCGATATCAAAACACTCATCAAAAATAAAAAACCGCATCAATCGATTCCCAAGCTTATTGCGAAAAAACGGCTTTCTATTATCGCAAGTGTCCAACGAACATAGGTTGGGTTTTTCGCACGATTCTGTAATGGCAGGGCAAGTTGCACTTAGAAATTTATTTTGGCAAACCGCACTTGCAATTTTAAATTATACGCTCGAATCGAAGAAGTGATCGGTTTTACAATCGATCACGCTTGAGTTTTCATGATCGACATCAAACATTCTCACCACAATAAAAACATCACTCGACTGAATAAATCTATTAAACCTAGTAGGCAGGCCGAGAAATAAAAGCTAACTTCCAAAATTTCTGATTATAAATCATGGCTTGAATTCCATCGATTGGGTATGTTACATTGGCCAGGAAATTTGTAACTACTCGTCGAGCTCGTGATGGCACAAGCGCGCGCTCGGAAGTATGCTGATAGTTAGCAAAAAGGAGAATAATTACATGAAATCATCGAAATGGTTTGGCTTTACTTCACTGGCTTGTTTATTGCTTGGGTTAAGCAGCATGGTATACGCCGATACTTATTTTCCGTCTGGAATTTATCTTTTAGCAGGCGGCGGTTATAGCTTTTATGATGCTAATCTTGATTTAAAACCTGAATCGGCTGGCCAAACACTTCGCAATGATGATCTCAATAAAGGCAACGCTTCTTACATGGGTGGGATTGGCTATCAGCTGCCTGATTATCTTCCTTTGCGCATGGATTTAACTTTCGTGCATCGTGCCCGCGTTGATTACAATCAATCGCCCATTGTTCCTAATGCAGCTATTCCAGAAACTTTAAACAGTCAAATCAAAACCAATTCAGGTTTTGCTACTTTTTATTACGATTTCCATCTGACTGATTATTTCATCCCTTATGTGGGCGCCGGTGCGGGTTACACAAAAAATGAAGTCGATGTCAATGCAACGCCAATTGCGGGCGGAACAACAGCGAGCGTCAACAAAACAAAACAAGGGTTTGCGTGGCAAATTGCTTTAGGTTTTCAATTTAAAATTATTAATAACGTCTTCGGTGACGTTGGCGCAAGACATATCGATTTAGGCCGCGCGCAATGGGGACCATGGGGGCCCAATAATTGGCAAATAAACACACATGATTTGAATTCAGAAGAAGGTTATCTGGCGCTGCACATTTTCTTCGGTGACCAAACACCTTATCAAGCACCCTCACTCATTAACGATGATGTGATCGGAGGGGGCGGGTAAAATTCAAACAAAAGTAACTGTTCCACCAGAGATCATGAGAATACAAAAATGTTCACCAGAATAGTTACCAAAAACATACCAATTCTAAAAAAATAGCCTATAATCCGCAGTTCGTTTACTCTGGTCGCGGAGTGAGCGCATTTTATTAATTACTCATTGGAGCTTTGTATTATGGCAAAGAAAGTTAAATTCGAATTAGCCGCGCAAAAGCGCGTGCAAATTGGGACAGGTGCGAGCCGCCGCCTACGTAAGAAAGAAGGGCTTGTCCCTGCAATCGTGTATGGCGCCGGAAAAGAACCCGCCCCGATTACCTTAGCACACAATAAGGTAGTCAATGCTTTAGAACATGAGGGATTTTATTCGCATATTTTAACCTTAACGATTGACGAACAACCCGAGCAAGTCGTTCTTAAAGCGCTACAACGCCATCCTTATAAAAAACAAATTTTACACCTTGATTTCCAGCGTATTCGCGCGGATGAAGAATTAAACATGCACATTCCTGTACACTTTATCGGCGAAACTACCGCAGTAGGACTCAAAAATGGCGGCGTTTTGACGCATCACATGACAGAAATAGAAATTCGATGTCTGCCAGCAGACTTGCCTGAGTGCATTGAAATCGAAGTTTCACACCTTGATATCGGCCAAGCCGTACATTTAAACGAAATTAAATTGCCTAAAGGGGTTGAAATTGTCGCTTTATTGCATGGAGAGGACAACAATGTGCCAGTCGTCAGTATCCACTTACCTCGCACCGTTGTTGAAACGGAAGTCACAGCGCCTGCAGAAACTGAAATCACCGGGCAAAAAGCTGTGAACGCCGAAGAAGCGGCTGAGACATCCAAAAAATAATGGGAACAGTCCCCATTCAACTGATTGTTGGTTTAGGAAACCCGGGGGCTGAATATGAACGCGCCCGTCACAATGCAGGCGTCTGGATTCTGGAACGTTTAGCCCATTTAGCAAAATCATCGTTAGTGCCAGATAGGAAATTTCTGGCACTCATTTCTCGAGCTAATTTATTCAAGAAATCTGTCTATTTATTATTCCCAACAACTTTTATGAATAATAGCGGGGCATCTGTTCAATCATTCGCACATTATTATAAAATACCGCCGCAAGCGATTTTAGTTATCCATGATGATTTAGATCTTCCTCCTGGCACCATCAAACTAAAACAAGGTGGTGGACATGGGGGGCACAATGGCCTTCGAGATATTATTCAACTATTAGGCAGCCGCGATTTCGTTCGATTACGTGTTGGCATTGGTCACCCAACCAATCACAGTAATGTAGTTGACTATGTATTAAAACCGCCCACGTTAAGTGAAAAATCAATGATTGATGAAAGCATTGATCGCGCCATGCCTATTTTCCCCGACATTATCACGGGTAACCTCTCGCAGGCGATGCAGGCATTGCATACGGAAATAGCCCATCATTAAACTTCACATAACGGAATTTGGTGTTTGTCACGCGACAAATTTTTCTCTCTGCTCTGAGTTAGGAAGGGATTTGTTTCAAGTTGAATTTAGACGAACAAAAAAAGCAAAAGTGGCCATAAAGTGCAATTTATGTGTAATAAACGAGCGCTTTAGCCCACTTTTAACAGCACCGTTGACCGCATCATCATCAATTCGGTTTGCACAAAAACTCTATCAGCTACCTTGCTGCTTCTCACGAATTTCATCGAGAGTTTTGCACTCGACACAAAGAGTCGCCGTAGGTCTCGCTTCCAATCTTCGAAGCCCAATGGGTTCCCCACAGGCTTCACAATGCCCATAAAACCCTTCATCGAGCATAAACAACGCATCATCAATTTTTTTGATCAGTTTACGCTCGCGATCACGCGCACGTAATTCTAAATTAAATTCTTCTTCCTGTGTTGCCCGATCAGTAGGGTCCGGGAAATTAGCCGCTTCATCTTGCATATGATGAACCGTTCTATCAGCCTCTTCTATTAAGCGCATTTTCCAGGCCAACAAAATTTTTCGAAAATGTTCACTCATCTTCTGGCTCATATAGCCTTCTTTGGCTTTCGGCACATAAGGCTCGATGCCGGGAATCCCGATATTATTGACAATATTTTCTAGTTTCACTTTTTCGTTCGCCTTTATTTTTCTTATAGGGTTTTTCTTGATCGGCTTGCCTTTTTGTTTCTGTATCGCCGTTTTCTTTATAGTAATTTCTTTCGCGCCCGATTTCTTCGCTGCAGCGCTTTTCTTCCGTTGATTAGTCTTCAATAACTTTGTCGATTTCAGCGACATTTTTTTCTTGACTGGCTTTTCACTGAGCGTTTTTTTTACTTTTTGATTCGGAACCACTTTTCGTTTTGTTTGAGGCACTGGCGATTTTTTCAATGACCGCGTCGTCTTAACCGGTTTCGCCTTTCCAATAGTTTTTTTTACCGCCTTCTTTGCGGGGCTCTTTTTTAACGCCGCTTTTTTAGTTTTTACCACCATCCGTTTTTCCTCCTGTAAAAAACACGCATAAAATCCAATCAAGATTGATTGAGGTTTTACCAGAAAGACCTATTTGAAGCAATCATTTTTTAGGCGAATTGTTTTGTCTATCAAGCATTTAACCCTAGAAAAACACTATTTTTTTCGCGCAAAGGTCACGCGATCTTTTGAAGAAAGATCTTGCCGCGTTTCGATCATTTGATACCGATGCTGAACAAATAATTCTCTCACCGATTGACCTTGGTTATAACCATGCTCTAATAGTAAATATCCGCCCGAATTTAACAAGCCTTTTGCCTGTTGAATAATAATCGCTAAGTCCGCTAACCCGTCTTGTTCAGCGATAAGTGCTTTTCGCGGTTCATAACGCATGCTCGGCATTTGCAAATGAGTATCGTTTTGCGCAATATAAGGCGGATTGCTAATCACTAAATCATAGGGGCCATCAACTAACTGATCGCACCAATTACTTCTCAAAAAACGTACAGAGGAAACGCCCAACTGCTCCGCATTTAATCGAGCTATAGTTAACGCATTCTCAGAAATATCCGTTGCAGTTATTTGCCATGCAGAGCGCTCAGTCGCTAACGAAAGCGCAATCGCCCCACTCCCCGTGCCCAAATCAGCCACCTTAAGCAAATCATGCTGAGGAAACAATTTTAAGGCTAATTCAACTAACAACTCAGTCTCTTGTCGCGGAATTAAGACCGCCTCATTAACTTTAAAATCGAGCGACCAAAATTCTTGATAGCCTATTAAATAGGCCATTGGCTTGCCGGCTTTTCGTTGCCCCAACAATTCGATCAAATTATTTTTTTCATCCGATAATAGCATTTGCTCCGGATGTGCGTACAAATAACCTTGGTCAACGTTTAAAGCTATTTTCAACGCGATTTCCACATCCAGCCGAGCTGTATCAGAATCTGGCAAAAGGAAAACGGCGGCGTTCAAAAAATCCTGAATGCAAGAATTTGAAGGGTTTTTATTTGCAAAAACATCAGAAAAGGATCGAGGATTGAGGATTGAGGATTGAGGGGCGACATCGTCGCGCGTTGCGCGATGAGAGATAAAATTTTTTATAAAGGCTATTTTTATGACGGCCCAAACATTTAAAATGGGTTCCCATATAAAAATAAAATATTTTGTCGCGAAGCGATGCTTTCCCTCAACCCTCAATCCTCAGCCCTCAATCCTAATCATCATTGCAATGTCGCCAGTAAATCCGCTTGGTATTCTCGAGATAACGCCTCAATCAACGGACGTAAATCGCCTTCCATCACAGCCGGTAATTGATATAAGGTTAAATTGATTCGATGGTCAGTCACACGCCCTTGCGGATAGTTGTACGTTCGAATACGTTCGGATCGGTCGCCCGTCCCGACTAAATTACGACGTGTTTCGGCTTGCTCGACACGTTGTTTTTCTTGTTCAGCAGACAAAATTTTTGCCTTCAACAAAGACATGGCGCGAGCCCTATTTTTATGCTGCGAACGCTCATCTTGACATTCAACGACAATCCCTGTCGGGGCGTGCGTGATACGAATTGCCGAATCGGTTTTATTAACGTGTTGACCGCCTGCGCCCGATGCACGAAAAGTATCAATCCGCAAATCGCTCGGATTAATTTCAACATCGCTCACTTCATCCACTTCGGGCAAAACCGCGACGGTACAAGTCGACGTATGCACTCTTCCTTGCGCTTCAGTTTCAGGGACACGCTGCACGCGATGCGCTCCCGACTCAAATTTCAATTTTGAATAAACGTCTTTCCCACTGATGCGCGCAATAACCTCCTTATACCCACCATGTTCACCTAGACTCATGCTGATCACTTCTGTTTTCCAACCTTGCGTTTCGGCATATTTGGCGTAAGCCCGAAATAAATCTCCTGCAAAAATTGCTGCTTCAGCGCCGCCTGCCCCACCTCGAATTTCCAAAAAAATATTACGTTCATCATTTTCGTCTTTAGGAAGCAATAAAACCTCTAAATCGTGCTCTAATTGTCGCAATATTTTTGCAGATTCATCCAACGTTTCTTGTGCAAGCTCTTGCATCTCAGGATCATTCAATAACTGCACCGCCTGCTGCTTTTCTTGTAACGCTTGTTGATAATGTTTGAATGTTTTAACGATTGATTCGAGCCGCGCATATTCTTTGGAATATTCTTGGAATTTTTTCGGATCACTCGCAAGCTCTGGATCAATCAATAATGCCGTCAATTCTTCATAACGATCCGATAAAGCATGAAGTTTTTTTTCAAGAGATGGTTTTAACATGGTTTTTAAAAAAATTAATTAATGTGTCGCAAAATACCGTCTAATTCATCAAGACTATTATACGCAATCATCACTTTTCCTTTTCCGTTTGCTTGATGAGAAAAAATAACTCGCGCACCTAATTTATCGGAAAGTGAATTTTGTAGTGATCGAATATTTACATCAATCGCTGCCGGCTGCTTCGCGGAAGGTTTATCTGTTAATAATCGGCGAACCAGGCTTTCTGTTTCACGCACCGACAATCCCTTTTCGACAACTGTTTTCGCCGCTTCCGTTTGTTTAAACCCTTCTAATGCCAATAATACTTTCGCATGTCCCGCATTGATCTCATCTCGCTCCAATAAAATCTTCACCTCTTCATTGAGATTTAACAAGCGCAACGTATTGGCAATCGCTGCGCGTGATTTTCCAACTGCATCAGCCACTTCTTGTTGAATCATCTGAAATTCGCTCATCAATCGTTGCAAAGCTCTGGCTTCTTCGAGTGCATTTAAATCTTCACGTTGAATGTTCTCGATTAACGCCATTGCGATTGCCGCTTCATCAGGCACATCGCGCACAATCACGGGCACTTCACTTAATCCTGCCAATTGCGCTGCACGCCAACGTCGTTCTCCAGCAATAATTTCATACATACGATCGCTCACAGCCCGCACAACAATCGGCTGAATAATTCCTTGAGTTTTAATGGATTCGGCAAGCTCGATCAACGAATCGGGATTAATTTCATGTCGCGGTTGATATCGCCCGCGACACAAATGTTCGACAGGCATTTTTTGCAATTCACGGATATTGGTTGTCGCAGACGTCACCGATGAAACCTCTTCTTTTTGCAAAGAATGAGTCGACGCCAATAATGCTTCTAAATTGCGGCCAAGCCCTCGTTTTTTCATCATGCAGCAAATTCCTTTGTGCAGTTTATAAATAGTTCGTCAATTTTACATCATCACACCGACAAAGATAGACAAAATTATCCCTGATCCATCAAAATGAAAGAGAAAGCTCGCCCGTTGAGCGCGGAAAAACAAACCAGTGGATTTTAAAAATCCAAAAGAGAATACGCCATCTTCTGGATTTTTATTTTAAAATCCTAATATTTCATCAATCAATAAAACATGCGTGCGATCGGATCGATAATCTCTTCTGATGGTGGTGAAATAATTACACAGACGATGAGCCGATGCGCAGTTTTGACAGACTGAAGTTTTAACACAAGGGGGCATCAATCCCAATCTTTTCGCATTTTTTTGCACAACAAAGTTTTGAATTCTATCAATAGCCGCATCGTAATTTTTAACAAGCTTATTCATACCCACGACAAAATAGACTTTTTTTGGTCCAAATATTGTGGCCGCCACACGATTACCGGCGCCATCAATGTTAATGATCAAACCATCCTCGGTTATCGCATTGGCACTCGTTAAAAACACATCAGCAGAAAAAGCTTTCCTTTCTATTTCCATCCGTTCTTCTTGGTTCAAATCAGGATTATCCCTATCACAAAGATGAGGAAATTTTTCGCTTCGCAAATAATCCAAAATACCGCACTCATTCAGCGTCAAAGATCCGCCCCACGCAATTTGCATCGCTTTGTTGAGATTTTCTTTCAGATAGGCCAAAACTTTCTCTTTATCATTAAATTTTAAAAAACTGATATTGTGACGATGAAAGTTTTTCGCCAGTAATTCTAAATCGCAGCTACTCATAGCACACCACCTATTCTTGAATACATTCTAAAAATATTTAACACACCTATCGCGTATCATTCCCTCTTTCACTCAATTAGACTTAAAAAACCAACCCAATTTCATTTTTTCTGATCTAACATATGATCAACCAATACATGCTCAACAGTGAAAAAACCTGACGATTCTTTCAAATTGATAAATCTTGCCTCATCCTCAACAAACATTTTTCGCAACTCCTGGCCTTTAAGTGAGGTTACCGCCTCAAAAAAGGCCTTTTCAGATTCCCACCAAATTTCACCTATGCCATCGTATTCATCAGCATATCCACGAGATTTTTTCATATAAGCATTTAATGGGGAATCAATGGTGTGGCTTTGCACGTAACGTATTGCCTTATATGTTTCAGCAAATTTTTGAAATAAGGGTCCATGGTGTTTTAGCCAGTACGACTGAAACTCTTCTCGCGTCATATTTGAATTACGCTTTAGACAGACCGTCAATTTAATCATATATCGTTTTTACTTGAATAATGTTTTACGTATTCATCAATCAGGTTGCGAATCATAACTTGATAGCAAACTTCTCGTTTTTTTGCTTCTTGTTTGAAGTATTCAACGCTAGCCTTAGTCAATGTGAGCGTTACTTTAATTGAATCTTCTTTTTGCGCTAATCTATCAAGACTCGGCATCAGCCTTGTAATCTTATCATCAGATTTTTCTTTGGTTTTTTTCATATTACCCCTCATAAATAAATATTACCATATTTTTTTATGTAAAAAAATACATATTAAAAACAAATGACAAATTGCTTTCGCGGAGGATCCCAAGCCAAAAACACTCGGATTTCCGTTAATTTTTAGTCTACAGTGAGCGCGGTTAGTCTTACTAAGGGCGCTGCGACGAGCAGTGTGCACCGCCCATCAGATGACTCTTATATTGTTTTGAAAGGTATGGCATTCCTCCACAGAGGATTCCACAGCGTATCATTGACATAATTTGCCGCTTGCACACTATCGATAATCATTCCGAATTCTTGCAGTGATGCCGGATAA
>MGXI01000036.1 GCA_001801315.1 Gammaproteobacteria bacterium GWF2_41_13
GCCGTCATTGCGAAAAGCGTGAGCACGAAGCAATCCAGTCTTTCGTCATTGCGAGAAGCGCGAGCGACGAAGCAATCCAGTTTTGATGCGGGATTGCTTCGGCCATACCTCGCAATGACGATAATCCACCCCAGTCACCCCGCGACAAACGACCGCGAAATCCAAAAAAATGAATCTGGACCCTGCGATCAAGTCGCGGGGTGACATACCAAGTCTCAATGACGATCGAGCGGTAACTTTTATCTTCAATCTTGAACGGGACTGAAAAGAAATTTTGTGGTAAGGTTTATCGATAACATTAAATAAAGATCTCAATCTATGACAAAACCCATCACCCAATTATTGCATTTACTGCCGGAAAACAATGATTTTCTCGCTATTTTAAGCGGACAAAATGATGCGCATTTTCGCTTTATTGAGACTGAATTAAATATTGATATCAAACATCGCGGACATGAACTTTCTTTAACGGGCGCGGAGCCAGCGGTCTATCAGGCTATTCATTTACTACAGCAGCTTTATCAAGCCGCTCAAGCAAAAAAACCACTCGACCAAAATACTATTTATCAGCAATTACGCGCAACTCAAGAAGAATCTTTCGCGCACAAAAAAGAGCTCGTCATAAAAACCCGTGAAGCCGTCATTAAACCGCATACCCATAATCAATATGATTATATCCATCACATTTTAACAAACGATATTACGTTTGGTATCGGCCCGGCAGGCACCGGTAAAACCTATTTAGCTGTCGCGTGTGCCGTTGATGCACTCGAACGCGAAACAGTACGGCGCATTATTTTAGTTCGCCCTGCGGTTGAAGCGGGCGAACGGCTAGGATTTTTACCCGGCGATATGGCACAAAAAGTCGATCCGTATTTGCGACCTTTGTACGATGCGCTCTATGAAATGCTCGGGCTTGAGCGCGTTGAAAAGCTCATCGCTCGCCATGCCATTGAAATCGCCCCGCTCGCATTTATGCGCGGCCGCACGTTGAATGATGCCTTTATTATTTTAGATGAAAGTCAAAATACGACTGAAGAACAAATGAAAATGTTTTTGACACGCATGGGATTTGGTTCAACTGCCGTGATTACGGGCGACATCACACAAATTGATTTAGCGATGAATAAAAAATCGGGACTATTAGAAGCGATCCATTTATTGAAAAATGTCGGCGGTATTCATTTTACATTTTTCAATTCGAAAGATGTGATTCGCCATCCACTCGTACAAAAAATTGTGGAAGCGTATGAGGCAAATAAAAAACACTATGATTCACATTGATATTCAAATAACAAGCAAAGCGAAAAGAATCCCTTCTCAAAAAACGCTTAAAAAATGGATTCAAACCGCACTGACAGCACATCGCATTAGATCCGCCGATATCGGTATACAGATTATCAGCGCACCAAAAATGGCCGAACTCAATCAACAGTATCGAAAAAAATCAGGTCCAACGAACGTACTCACCTTCGTTTATGAGGAAGGAAAAGATCTCGCGGGTGATATTGTGCTCTGCCCGGCTGTTATCCAAAAAGAAGCTAAAAAATTTAATTTACGCCCCATTGAACGCTGGGCGCATATTGTTGTACACGGCTGTTTACATTTAATCGGCTTTGACCATGAAATCGATGAAACAGAAGCCGAACGGATGGAAAAAGCAGAAATTAAAGTACTTAAAAAGCTCGGATACAAGAATCCGTATTTTTAAAAAAAAATCACTCGACAAACTCAGTGTGTCAAGTTTCACCACAAAAAAATTAAACCCTTACGGCAGGACTCATTGTAAGCCGTAAAGGATGCACAATAACCTTTTCGCTTTCCGTGAGACTTCTACCCAATAATTCTTTTCCTCGAGTTGTCCAAAATGTCGGTGCTTTTCCTGCTGCCAAGCAAATCCAATGAAAAGCGCTTAAGGTGAAAATACTCGCTAGAACATAAGCCGTACGTGTTAAGACCCTTTTTGCTACACCGTCTCTTTGTTGATCAAAGGTTCGATTGCGTTTATATTCTTCTAACTTGGCGGTAAAGTGAGCGACTCTCTCGTTAAAGGAACCAGACGCCCGTAACGTTCCCAATATTTTTTGCGCAGCACGTCGTTTTTTAACGATTTCTTCTTTCCTCTCTTTCGATTGTGCATCAGCACCATTCTCTTTTAACTCATCTTTCGATAAACGTTTTTCATATGCTGCCCAAAGCCGATCGAGCCGGATAAAAGATTTAAAAGCTTTCCCCTGCGGTGATTTCAAAAAGAGAGCTGCTGTTTTTCTCGCTTGATTAACATCTCCTTTAACAGGGGTAGAAAAAAAACCAGAGAGATATTCAAACAACATAGCAAGCAAATAAGCTTGTTGATCTTCTTGAACTATACCCGTTTTTTGAAAAACTTCTGACGCAATATTACCAAAGTTGGAAGCTTGTTTGTAATATCGTCCAATTTGTTGAAGATCTTCTTGCTTTAGATTTAATTGTAAAAAATCTGGATTATTTTTTTCTTTTGCGTTATGACTTATTTCCTCAAAACATGTTTTGGCATACTGCAATTCTGCCTCTGAAACCACTCCCTGAGGAAAAACCCGCCTATTTATGACCCCTTGCAATATGCCAGTAAATTTCTTGCTTGATTCCGCATCATTTGGTCTAGATTCCTGTATCAATGTTGCTAAACCATGAAGCTCTGACACTTGCATCCCCTTCAATGCTTTTAAAAGGTCGTGGTTCAAAACAAATAATTCTCTTTCTAGCCAGTGAAGCCCTTCTGAGAGAGGCGCAATCAAAAGTCGTTGCAACCTCTCCAAACAATCATCATCAAAGCCACAGTGGTTTTGTATCAACGCAGGAATAAGAGCAGCGTGATTATCTCTGCGCAAAATATCTATGATAGCATCCAAAGATTGCAATTGCTGAACCGTAGAGAATCGGACAACTCTTGTTGTAAATTCCGCTTGAGCTTCTGGTGGAATCTTTGCAAGCAATTTCCTATAAAGCTCTTGCCACCCTGCTGCTTTGCAACGCTCAACAATACCGGGTAATGTGTCCGGTTCATTCTTGGCTACGTTTTCCAACTCGCCTAATATAATCACATCCGACGAAAAACCGCATATCACAACATCCGCTTCTCGCAAAGCATCCAGATCCCGCAATACTTTAAAAACAGTAATTAACTCAGGCCTACGATCACAAAGATCAGCAACTGGTTGGGTCAAAAGGCCAAAAGTTTCTAATTCAGTAAAAACATCAAACAATCGCGGCACAGCGATAAAATGCGCCTTTTCCAAAACCCAAGGCAACATCAAATATTTTTTTAATTTGTTCAAATGGTCAGGATCTCGACTATTACGCTCAGGATCACAGTGATTTTTTATTAACGTTTGCAGATCCATAGGGTTTGCGAAAAATCCAATAATATCGAATAAAATTACCAGCTGTTGCGAATTCAAATGTAAAACATTGTCGAAAAGGCTTTCGTGATTTGTTAACCGAAGTCCTTTCGTTTGCAGCTGTATAAAAATCGCTTGAAGTTGAGGACAGTAGTCTTTCATACTTTCGCTAGTCAATAGAGCGTAGATATCTGTAGTGTCTATCATGCTCTTTATATCTACTACCCTCATCCGGGGAAAAGCACTTAAAATATCGGCAACAATCGATATTCTCCTTTCATCTAAATCTATAACGGTGGAATAATGATCCTGATATCTAACCAATTCTGCATTGAATATTCTTTCTATGGCGCATAAAACAATATAGATATTCTTTAATTTCGAATCTGAGAACTCCGATATACGCTGAAGTTGTTCCTGTGAAAAATCACCAAACTGACCAAGCAAAAGCAACAAATGTGGTCTATTAATAGCTGTTTCAAAAGAGATTTTTGGCAACGACGCTCTTCTCGTTCTGTACAGAGGAATTACTGAGGCAGAAGGATCCATTCCCTTCTGCCTCATTCCGATTAAATCCAATAAACGAATATCGCTATACCCACAATAATTTTCCACAACCCTCCTCATCATTTCTGATGATAATGGCGGTGTTACTCCTCGAAAAAAAGCATTTAGCCTATCAAGGTTTCTTGTGTGTACTTCAAAAGCAATGCGACCATAAATTTCCCGAGTTAAAATAACGCCACTCTTTTTCAGATGATTGAGAAAATCACAGAAGGGTTTAGGGCATCCGAACGATCCCTCAAGAGCCTGCAGCCGCCCAGAATTGTAATGCCATGCAACTACCTCAAAATCAATATCTCCTATTGCCGCATTTGGTGAAAGCCGAATTTGCTGTTCTTGAAGAAAAAGAATCTTATTTAAAGAAAATTGGTCAAACACAAACAATAGTGAAGAACGGGGATAATGCGGCTTATATAGTCTCAATAACCGACATGCAACTGAACCAAAAGCACGCTCAAAAAACTTATGATATACCCCCCTCATCTCTTGTGGTACTTGGCCGCTAATAAAAAAGCTCGCCAATCGAAGCTGCCAACCTTCGGCCACGGTTTCTGCAGAACCAAAAATAGATACGGCGGGAGGGCAATAGGAATCAATACGCTGAGACTCAACCACTTTTTGTTGGGCGGCGAGGGCCTCTCCTTGCAATCCCATCTGTCCTGAGCGTTGTCTCGCTTGCTCAAATGATTTTGTAAAAGAGTCTACCAACAACAATCTCAGTCGAATAAATTCTTCTTTTAACGTCCGTGAGTTATCATCAGGAAGTATTATCGATGATTGCATAAAACCACTCTCTTTCTCTTCTTTAATTGAATTATAGCTATTATTCCTCCTCTCGCCACATAGATTTACGGTAAATCCACTTTATTATTGAAAATTAGGCTACAACGGTTCGCCTCGCAGCGGGCGTAGGTAATTGGGATTCTCCGAGAGACGGTTGATGTGACAATACACTATTTACCTCTTTTTTGCTTTCCAACATCATTCGCTTACTCTTCGTCGGTTTATAAT
>MGXI01000037.1:0-23847 GCA_001801315.1 Gammaproteobacteria bacterium GWF2_41_13
GTCATAAAGTCACATTTTCACAAAGAAAATCATCGAAAAATCATGCTGACTCAAGAAGTACTCTTTATTAAAAAGGGTAAAGTGAGAGTGATGCTTTATCCAGCCGATCAAGCCTATATCACCTCGAGAGATTTGAATGCGGGGGATACGATTTTTCTTTGTTCGGGCGGGCATGGATTCGAAATGCTTGAAGATGCCGAAATGATTGAAGTCAAGCAAGGCCCTTATTCAGGCAAAGAAAATGATAAAGTGTTATTTGAGGGGGTTGAAAATGATTCCCGTCAATGAACCCTCGCTCGGTGAAAAAGAATTCGAATATGTCAATGACTGTTTAAAATCTGGTTGGATTTCATCTGCTGGAAAATATATTGAAGCTTTTGAAGAACAATGGGCAGCCTATTGTGGGATGAAACACGGTATTGCAGTGAGCAATGGGACCGTGGCGCTGCAAGTGGCTATGGCTTGTTTTGATTTGGCGCCCGGCGATGAAGTGATTATGCCGACTTTTACCATTATTTCTTGCGGTCAGGCTATTACGTACAATGGGTATTGTCCGGTGTTGGTTGATGCTGAGCCAAGAACGTGGACGATGGATGTTTCGCAAATCGAGAGAAAAATAACGAAAAAAACCAAAGCGATTATGCCGGTGCATATTTACGGGCATCCGTGCGATATGGATCCTATCTTGGATTTGGCAAAAAAATATAATCTCGTTGTTTTAGAAGATGCTGCCGAGACGCATGGCGCTGAATACAAAGGTAAAAAATGCGGTGGGTTAGGTGATATCAGTTGTTTTAGTTTTTATGCAAATAAAATTATTACAACGGGCGAAGGTGGAATGATACTGGCGAATAATGATGATTATGCGAAAAAAGCAAGATCTATAAGAAACTTGTGTTTTAAGCCAGGTAAACGTTTCTATCATACTGAATTAGGCAATAATTTTCGACTGACCAATTTACAAGCGGCCATTGGACTTGCGCAATTAGAAAGAATCGATGATCTGATTGAGAAAAAACGATGGATGGGAAAAGCCTATACGGAAAGGTTGAAGAATATTTCAGGATTAACGCTCCCGGTCGAAGAATCGTGGGCAAAAAATGTTTATTGGATGTATGGAATCGTTTTAGATGAAAGCGTTGGTTTGGATGCTGTAGAATTTGCCAAGCGATTGCATGCGCAAGGGGTGGAGACAAGACCCTTCTTTTTAGGGATGCATGAACAACCTGCTTTACATGCAATGGGATTATTTCAGAATGAGCATTATCCCGTCTCGGAAAGAATCGCAAAAAATGGGTTGTATCTGCCGTCTGGGCTGACACTCACCGAAGATCAAATGGATCGAGTGGTCTTTGCTGTCAAACAAATAATCAGAGAGATAAAACACTAAAATGAAAAGTGAAAATACGCTGGTTATTGAAGCGGGGCGAGCCGAAAAACATTATTGGTTAGATCTTTGGCGCTATCGGGAATTATTTTATATTTTAAGTTGGCGAGATATTACCGTTCGGTATAAACAAACGATCATTGGTGTGTTGTGGGCAATTTTAAAACCATTTTTAACGATGATTGTTTTTACAATCATATTTGGGCGATTAGCCAAGCTTCCCAGTGATGGAAATACGCCGTACGCCATAATGGTCTACGCGGCAATGATCCCATGGCAATTTTTTTCTTCGGCGGTATCTGATGCCAGTAACAGTTTGGTGGATAACGCCCAGCTGATTACCAAAATATATTTTCCTCGAATTATTATTCCTATCAGTTCCATTGTGACCAATTTTATCGATTTCCTTATTTCTTTTGTGATACTGATTATTTTGATGATTTATTTTAAGTTTATGCCGAGCTGGCATATTATTTTTCTGCCATTTTTTGTATTGATATTGCTTTTTACGGCAGCCAGTATCGGTGTTTATATCACAGCGCTCAATGTAAAATTCCGTGACTTTCGTTACGTTATTCCATTTCTTGTTCAGTTTGGCTTATATATTTCTCCTGTAGGGTTTAGCAGTAGTGTGGTGCCCGAGAAGTATCGCCTTTTGTATTCACTCAATCCGATGGTAGGTGTTATCGATGGATTTAGATGGGCTATTCTTGGCGGGAAATCACCCTTTTATTTATATGGTTTTATAATTTCTTTGGGAATTATATGTTCTTTTTTGGTCTTAGGGATTTATATTTTTCGGAAAACGGAAAAAACGTTTGCAGATATTATTTGAGGCATGACCGTGAATGACGTTGTAATTAGAGCAGAGCATATTGGAAAATCTTATTTGATAGGGCATCAGTCCAATGAGCGGTATGTTGCTTTGCGAGATGTGATTACCAACAAAGCAAAGGGCCTGTGGTCTAAATTACGCAATCCTCATTGCGGAGCACAAAGAAACATTGAAGAATTTTGGGCGCTTAAAGATATAAATTTTGAGGTAAAACAAGGAGATCGGGTCGGCATTATCGGCAGAAATGGGGCAGGAAAATCAACGCTCTTAAAGATTTTGAGTAGAATTACCGAACCGACTAGCGGCAAAATTTCTATTAAAGGCCGAGTCGCTAGCCTGCTTGAAGTGGGAACAGGGTTTCATCCGGAGCTGACTGGGCGAGAAAATATATTTCTTAATGGCGCTATATTGGGGATGACCCGTCAGGAGATCAAACGCAAGTTTGATGAAATTGTGAATTTTGCTGAAGTTGAAAAGTTTTTAGATACGCCGGTAAAACGTTATTCAAGTGGTATGTATGTGCGTCTGGCATTCGCCGTAGCCGCCCATCTTGAGCCTGAAATATTAATTGTGGATGAGGTGTTGGCAGTTGGCGATGTCGAATTTCAAAAGAAATGCCTTGGTAAGATGGAGGATGTTTCAGCAAAAGAAGGACGAACAGTGTTGTTTGTGAGTCATAATATGGCCGCCATTAATAGTTTATGCAAAAGCGCTATTGTTTTAGCTAATGGGGAGGTGAACTTTATCGGATCAGTTTCTGATGGTGTAAACAACTATCTTGCTCTACAGCATGTTGTAAAAAACAAGGTTTATTTTAATAAATCTACTCCCTTAAGAGAAGGGCCTAAAACTTTCGCCAAATTTTTATTTGTTGAAACAATTAACTCGAAGAATGAAACTACCGGAACTTTCAATATGGGCGAAGATATCATAATTAAAATCGGCATTGAATTTTTAAAAAAAGCCCAAGATGTAGAAGTGATGATTTATTTTAAAGGGTTTATGGATGCATACTATGGCATGTTTTCAAGTCGTGTTGAAAATTTTTATGATTTTAAGTTAGGTGTGCAAGATATTATAGTGCGAATTCCACATAACAATTTTCTGCCAGGGGAATGGTCAATGAGTTTGTGGGTAAATAGTAATAAGCAATCTCAAGATGATCTAATCGATCATGCGATAAATTTTGATATATTGTCCGATAATAATTATACTGATTCCTTTGTCGATTACACTAAATATAAACACTATGGCATAATCGGCAGAAGCAGTTGGTCCTCAGGCATTAGATAGATGTAATATTATCTGAGAGTAGAAGAGGTATGAATAGGATTGTAGGATTAATCACAGCGAGAGGGGGGTCTAAGTCGATCCCACAAAAAAATATAAAAATGCTTGCTGGAAAACCACTGATTGCATGGACAATTGAAGTTGCTCTGCAATGTAAAGAGCTGAGCAGAGTAATTGTTTCAACAGACGATGAAAAGATCGCTGAAATTGCTCAGCAATGGGGTGCTGATGTTCCCTTTATTCGTCCGGCTGAGCTTTCGCAAGATGATTCTTCACATATCTCCGTTGTGTTACATGCTATTCATTGGCTGGAAGAAAATGAGAGGCTTTGTCCGGAATACATGATGTTGCTTCAACCTACATCGCCGCTCAGAATAGCTGAAGATATCGAAAAAGCAATTCAGCTAGCTAATGATGGCCATGATGCAGCTGCTGTTATAAGCGTGTGTGAGGTCGCAAAGCATCCGTATAAGACACACAAAATTACTGAAAGAGGAACATTGGAATATTTTATACCTTCAAACATTGAATATAAATATCGACAAGCTTTGCCAAAAGTATATGAAGAGAATGGTGCAATTTATTTAAACAAGCGTTTATCGTTATTACAGGATCAAACCTTTTTACCAGCAGGAGCAATTGCCTATGTTATGCCTGAGACTCGGTCGTTAGATCTTGATACTCCGTGGGATTTTTATATTGCGGGTTTGGTTTTAAAGAATTATGAACAAAAAAGGAATGGAAAATGAATTCGATTGTTATTGGAAATCGACGGATTGGATGCGATTACCCGCCGCTTATAATTGCTGAGATCGGCATTAATCACGAAGGCGATATACAAAAAGCTATCCAGATGGTTGATGATGCTCATAGCGCTGGATGTGAATGCGTGAAATTTCAATGTCATGTTATTGAGGACGAAATGATTCCGAATGATGTTGTGCCGGGTAATGCGACGGAATCAATATGGAATATTATGGATCGCTGTAAATTGTCGGAGGAAGAAGATAATTGGTTAAAAAAATATGTTGAGTCGAAAGGGATGATTTATCTATCCACGCCTTTTTCAAGAGCCGCCGCTGTTTGCCTTGAGAGGATGGGGGTGTCGGCTTTCAAAATCGGTTCTGGTGAGTGTAACAATTATCCTCTCATCGAACATATTGCAAAATACGGAAAACCAATAATTCTTAGTACAGGCATGAACGATATTCCTTCCATACGAAGGAGTGTTGCTATTTTAGAAAAGTATAAAATCCCCTACGCGCTTATGCATTGTACTTCTATGTATCCGACTCCATATGAAAAGGTTCGACTGGGCGCACTGAAAGAACTAAAAGAACATTTCCCTGAAGCGGTTATGGGGCTAAGTGATCATTCTATTGGCAATTATACCTGTTTTGCGGCGATTGCGTTGGGCGCTTCTATATTGGAAAAACACTTTACTTCAGATAAATTATGGCCAGGTCCGGATGTTGCCATTTCCATTAATCCTGAAGAGCTGAAGGATTTAATTGATGGTAGCCGTGCTATTTACCAAGCGCTAGGTGGAAGTAAAACTATTTTACAAGAAGAGCAGTCGACGATAGATTTCGCTTATGCCTGTGTGGTTGCAATCAGAGACATTAAATCCGGTGAAATATTTAGTGAGGAAAATATTTGGGTAAAACGACCCGGGACAGGAGAAATAAAAGCAGTTGATTATAAAAATGTTATTGGTAAAACAGCAAGAGTTGATCTTGCGATGAATGCTCAAATTAAATGGCAACATTTAAAATAACGGAGATTTTGAAATGAAATACTGTAAGCAATGTTTAATGCCTGACACTAGGCCCGGGATAACTTTTCATGATGATGGTGTTTGCTCTCCCTGTCATAATTATGAAAAACAAAAAATAACTGATTGGGGCAATAGGACAAAAGAATTTGAAGTCATTTGCGACAAATATAGAGGAAAATATGGTAATGGCTACGATTGTGCTATTTCTGTATCTGGGGGGAAAGATTCACATTTCCAAGTATGGTATATGAAAGAAGTGATGGGTATGAACCCCGTGCTTTTGTCCGTAGGTAATATTGATTGGACCGATACGGGCAGAAAAAATATTGCGAATCTATCGGATACTTTTAGTTGCGATATTATATCAATCATGCCAAACCATCATGTCGCACGTCTATTGTCAAAGAAAGCATTTATTGAAATTGGTTCTCCAACTTGGTATGCAGATGCCTTAATTTATGCATATCCTTATCGCATGACAATGCAATTAGGCTTGCATCTGCTTGTTTATGGTGAAAATGTAAATTATACCTATGGAGGAAAATATAATATCGAGACTGCTTCAGCGAAGCTTCAGGCCAAAAATGATGTTGTCAAGCCAGTATGGAATCAATGGTTGCAGGATGGCCAGCTGACAGAAAAAGAGCTAGAGTCAGCCAAACAACCCACTCTTGATGAGTGTGAAAAATATGGTTTAGAGCCTATATATTTGAGTTATTTTGTACCTTGGGATAGTCATAGGAATTATGAACAGGCAAAACGTTGGGGCTTTCGTCATCTTTCCCACGAGTACACACGAGAAGGTACGATTGAACAGTATAATCAAATTGACTCTATCGGGTATTTACTTAATCAGTATTTAAAGTATCCTAAATTTGGTCATGCTTCAGCCACTGAAATGGCGTCTCGTTGGATACGATCTGGAATTGCGACACGTGATGAAATGATACTCCATGTGAAAAAGCACGATAAAATTCTTGATCAGGGTATTGTAGATTCCTTTCTGGATTTTACAGGGATGAGACCCTCTGAATTTTGGAAGACAATCGATAAATGGTATAATCCAAAACTGTTTTATCAAGACAAATGGGGAATCTGGCATGAAAAATTTGAAGTGGGTGTGGGAATAAAGCAGTAGTTTATAACCTGCAACCGAGGGAGATTAGATTCGTTCAAAAGCGCCAATTTTCACAGCTTTTTATTACAGAGATGTGGGCGCGTTATTTATCAATTCAAAATATCAACAAATTATTTTTTGTCATGTGCAGAGGTTATTGATAAGCATCGATTTCGGTTGATAATGGGGTGTGGATTATCTTGGTAGACAGTGTAAATTTTGGGAATATCTTGTTGGACAATAAATCGCCAGGTTTATGTTTTTTGTCTTGCTTGATTTTGACGAAGACTATAGAGATCATCTCATTTCTTTGGTGGCCATTTGCTTTGTAATAACTAGAAAAGTATTTATCAAATCCCCCCTCTTGATATTTTTTTGTATCTTCCGGTGTAATAACGAAATGATTTTGGTTGCCGTAGGCTTGCTCTAGAAGTCCATTCCATTCATAGAAACGATAGCTGCGTTTAATGGCATTGAGGTGATTGGTCTCATCAGTGATGATCACCAACTTTGAATTTTTAATCACTGAATTGTTTGAAAATAATTCTATAAGCGCTTTTTGCTTATTCCAATCAATAAAAAACGAATAGTAATTTGTTATTCCATAGCTGAGTGATCCAGCTATCATGATCGATATACCTATTGTTTTAAACAGTTTTTTATGTGGACATAGAACTGCGATGATAATCAAGGCTGACCCCAATGGTAAAAGCAATTGATTTCGGGATGTCCATTCATGAAATGATGGTATAAGGCCAAGTATCCAATAAGGAAATGCCCCGAGGATGAATGCTAAAGTGCCGAGTGCGCCGAGTAGGTACCAACTGATATGGTTAGCTTGGCTCATCGCATCGATTTTTTTTCTTAGAATTAGGGCGATAAAAGGAGTTAATATCAAAAAAATATAAAAGTTAAAATCAAATGCAACAGCTTTTAAATCTTCATACTGTTCCTTAATTGCGGGAGGGATGTGAAGAAGGTTGTAATTTTGATTATAGCCTGCATATAAACCTGAAGGTGGAAAAAACTGAGTTTTAATAAAAAAGAATAGAAAAGGAAGTAACAGAAAATCTAATCGTCGATAAGCGAACAATAAAAATGATCGTGGATTTTTCAGGTGACTATCAAGGTATAGCAGGTCTAGCATGGGTAGGAAATAAAACACGAGTAGCGAATTTGTATTGAAGCTCAGAAAAAAAAGCAGTAATGCGATAACTCGATGCTGATATATTAAACGCCACGCAAGAAAAAAGAAAAAATAACAAAGCGTATACGGGAAAACAATTAATGCTACCCGAGCAAAGTTAAACGGCAAGATAAGAAACAAAAGCACGACGAAAAATCTATTTTCCTTCGAGAGTAATGCATTTCTTTCCAGTATGGAATTGAGCAATAAACCAGAAATAAACATTAAAAGAAAAGTGAGGATTTTATAATTCCACGTTCCAATACTTAGCATTAGAACATGAAGATAGCCAAAGCTGTTGAACATTGCTCCAAGCTGCTTGAAAATCCCTAAAACCACATTAGGTGGGTTTCGATATAAAGTCCAATCGTCCCAAAAAATCGCATGAGGTATTAACAAAATGCCACCATACATAAGTGTATAAAAGATGCCTAGCAAGAAGGTATCATTTTCGAGAGATCGGCCATGTTTTAAAAATGAAATAAAGCGTTTTAAGCCGCATGGTTTTTTCGTATATTGAATTTTCACCGAAGTTTTTATCATGCTATAGTGTCCTTATTTTTTCATTCCAATGCAGCTTTCAAGCTCAAGCTATTATATGGTATAACAAAGTTTTTTTGCTAACCATTTGAAATTGTTTATGGTGTTTTTTTAGAGTCTCGTGATAAACTACTGTAATCTATAGTTAGAATTAGTTCCGAAAGTTAGAAAAAATAATGAGATAGGGAATGTAGATTCTATTATTTTAAAATGTTTTTTTTGAATCAGATTCGTAGGGAAGAATGAACGATACAATAAATAATTTATCCATTGTCATTCCTGTATACAATGCAGGAAAAACATTAGATCATTTAACGGCTCGAATAGAAAAAGCGGTTTCTCTTTATGTAATTCAATATGAGTTGCTTTTTGTTAACGATGGCAGTCAAGATGACAGCTGGCAGAAGATTCAAGAATTATCAAAAAAGTATAATTTTATAAAAGGCTTTAATCTAACAAAAAATTACGGTCAACATAATGCATTATTATGTGGAATTCGCCAAGCACAGTACCCTATTTGTGTGACAATTGATGACGATCTACAAAATCCGCCTGAAGAAATCCAAAAACTTATTAAGAAACTGAATGAGGGCTATGATCTTGTGTATGGAGTGCCAGAAAAAGAACGGCATGGTTTTTGGAGAGATGCAGCCTCAAAGCTGACAAAAGTGATTTTGAGATATTTTACGGGTTTAAAGTATGCCAGAGATGTTGGAGCGTTTCGTGCATTTCGTACCCAACTGAGAGAGGGGTTTGATGCCTTTTCTAGTCATTTTATTATGTTGGATGTTTTATTTTCCTGGGTAACAACTAATATTGGAAAAGTAAAGGTAAATCATGATGAACGCCAAAATGGACGTTCTGGGTATGATTTTATGAAATTAGTTCATCACGCAATGAATTTGTGTTTTGGCGCTAGTATTGTTCCGTTAAGATTAGCAATTTTATTAGGAATTTTCACTGCCTTTTTTGGCATGTTGGTTTTTTTGTGGGTGATGATCAAATTTCTAATTTTTGGTTCTGTTGTTCAAGGATTCACTTTTTTAGCATCAATTATTGCCGTTTTTTCCGGAGTCCAATTATTAACGTTAGGGATTATGGGCGAGTATTTAGGTCGGATGTATTTTAGACAGATGGATCGCGTTTCTTATGTAATTCGCGAGATGACTAATGGAAAGTAAATAGTGAAAATTTCTATATTACAGGATAACCCTAATGGTTGGATAACACCGTTTGTTTTGAGCTTGATTGCTGAGCTTGAAAAAAGAGGATATAGCGTTAGGCGTTATAATGATTATCACGAGTTTGAAAATGGATGGGTTGCTTTTTTTCTATCATGTGAAAAAATTGTTCCCGAGAGGTATCTTAAAAAACATCAACATAACATTGTTTGTCACCCAAGCGATTTACCCAATGGGCGTGGTTTTTCACCTTTGGCTTGGCAAATATTGGAAGGGAAAAGTGATATTCCCATTACATTATTTGAGGCAACTCATGAGCTAGATGCTGGCCCCTATTATTTTAAAGATGTTATAAAACTTCAGGGTCATGAACTCAATGACCATATTAAAAAATTGCAAGGGGAAAAGACGGTAGAAATGTGTTTGAGATTTATCGATGAGTATGATAAATTAAAATTGATCAAGCAACAAGGAGCACCGTCTTATTATGCTCGAAGAACGAAAGCAAGCGTCAAGCTAGATATTTATAAGAGTATTGCTGAACAGTGGGCGCTTTTAAGAACAGCAGATAACGATCGATTTCCAGCATATTTTGAATGGGGTGGGAAGAAGATCATCCTTAAAATGTATGAAGAATAGAATGCTAAATAAATATAGTTGGTCATGAAAATTTGTTTATTTTGTCAGTCGAGATTTGATTCTGAATTATGGCAATGTCCAGTATGCGGTTTCACTCCGCGCTGTTATGCTGGCCGATATATTTTTTCACCTATATTAGCGGAAGAAAACGATAGCTTTCCTGTAGCTTTGTTTGAAGATTTAACGAAACTTGAAAATAAAAACTTTTGGTTTCGATCTAGAAATAAATTGATCCTTTGGGCGTTGAAAAAATATTTTTCGCATATGAACCATTTTTTTGAAATAGGATGTGGAACAGGTTATGTTTTATCAGCTATTGAACAATTTTTTCCAGGTCTCACTCTTACGGGGAGTGATATTTATCTCAAAGGACTTGAATTTGCTTCAAAACGATTAAAAAAAGTTGAGCTATTTCAAATGGATGCACGTAATATACCATTTTTGAATGAGTTTGATGTGATAGGTGCTTTTGATGTGCTAGAGCACGTGGACGATGACGAGAGGGTTCTGTCTCAAATGTATCAGGCAGTAAAACAGGGTGGTGGGGTGATTCTAACCGTGCCCCAACATCAATGCCTTTGGGGATCTATGGATGAAATATCTTGTCATAAAAGACGATACAGCAAAAAAGACCTAATTAATAAATGTGAAAAAGCGGGCTTTACCATTCATAAGATAACCTCTTTTGTTTCCATTCTTTTCCCTATTATGTGGATATCGCGGCTTAAAAAAAGTAATAAGGATCTTAAAGATGATTTAAGTCTCAATAAATTTTTTAACTTTACTTTTGATCAAGCGGTTGGCCTTGATCGTTTATTAATTAAAATGGGGTTTGATTTGCCTTTTGGTGGTTCTTTGTTGGTTGTTGCAAAAAAGGAAAACTAAATGCTAGTGCCATTTAATAAACCTTATATGTCTGGTCGAGAGCTTCATTATATAGCTCAAGCGCATGCGGCTGGAAAACTAACTTGCGATGGCGAATTTGCTAAAAGAGATCATGCTTGGCTAGAAAAAAGTATCGGATGTAAGAAGGCTTTATTAACACCTTCTTGCACAGCCGCTTTAGAAATGGCAGCTATTTTATGTGATATTCATCCTGGCGATGAAATTATCATGCCATCATTTACGTTTGTTTCAACAGCGAATGCATTTGTATTGCGCGGCGGTATTCCTGTTTTCGTTGATGTTCGTTCAGATACTTTGAATATCGATGAAAAAAAAATTGAAAGCGCAATTACAGCAAAAACAAAAGCGATTTGTGTGGTGCATTATGCTGGTGTTGGATGTGAAATGGATGCCATTATGGATATCGCAAGACGACATTCTCTTTTTGTGATTGAAGACGCAGCGCAAGGAATATTGTCAAAATTTAAAAATACCCCGCTGGGTAGTATGGGGCATTTAGCTGCAGTGAGTTTTCATGAAACAAAAAATATACAATGTGGTGAAGGTGGTGCTTTGCTGATTAACGATTCTCAATTTATTAAACGCGCTGAAATTATTAGAGAAAAAGGAACAAATCGGAGTCAGTTTTTTAGGGGCGAAATTGATAAATATTCCTGGGTTGATGTTGGGTCATCATATTTGCCAAGTGAAATTACAGCCGCATTTTTGTTTGCGCAATTAGAAGAATCTGAAAATATTACGCAAAAGCGCATAGATATTTGGAACACATATCATGATGCTTTTGAAATACTAGAGCGGGCGGGTGAAGTTCGTAGGCCATTTATTCCAAAGCATTGTCAACATAATGGCCATATATATTATTTATTACTATCTGATTTGGAGCAAAGAACGAAGTTTATTGATTTTCTTAAGAGTCAAGGAGTGAATTCCATTTTTCATTACGTATCCTTGCATAAATCTATAGCAGGAGAAAAATACGCAAAAATTTTTAATGGGACGAAAAATACAGATATGGCAAGTGAGTGTTTGGTCAGGTTGCCTTTATGGATGGGCGTAGAGCAATATCAAGCAAAAATAATCGATCTTGCTCACAAGGCGCTAAAAATCAATTAATACTTACTGGATATAACCTGCTTTTTTACGTAAAGTCGGAGAGATTCGTGTATGGAATGCGGATGTCTCTTCCATATGGTTTTTGACATTTGGACAAATATTATATGTTTTGTATGATGGGTAACTATAGTTGAATGTTGCCTTGGATAAATCCAGACTACTATATCTATGGAGAAAAGCAAGCAAGAGAATGAAATTTTTCCATTGCGTTGATATGTAGAGAGATGTCAAGTTGAATTATAAAGAAGAGTCATTTCAGTTTGAAGGAGAAAAGATGTTAGTTTATCTTGCGCAGTTGTCACATGAGTCCGGTCAAGTATATCAAAATCATTGTTTTCCGCTTGCCGTGGGTTTTATTGGCGCTTATTTAAAAAAAGAGTTTGGCGATGAAATTAATATTGAGCTTTTTAAGTCACCTCATGAATTAAGTAGGGCATTGACACATAAGGTGCCTGAAGTAGTGATGTTTAGCAATTATATGTGGAATTGTAACATTTCCACTGTTTTTGCAGAAAAAATCCGATCCAAATATGCAGATGTCCTCATTGTTATGGGCGGACCAAATATAAGTTCTGATTCTGAAAAGCGGTATGAGTTTTTGAAAATGAACGCGGCAATTGATCTGTATGTCATTCACGAGGGGGAAATAGCTGCAAAAAAGATACTTGAAAAATTCATAGAAAAAAGAAGCATAAAGGAAGCAAAAAAAGTACGATACCCTTCCATTATTTGTGCCGAAACCATTTACGATAATCAAATGATGCTTTGCGATCAAGAGCAGTCAAAGCGTATTGGAACTGCGAAGGAGATTTCTCTTGATGATTTGCCGTCCCCCTATTTAACCCATATGATGGATAAATTTTTCATAGACCATGAGGTACCGCTTATAGAGACTAACAGAGGATGCCCTTTTACTTGTGCGTTTTGTCAGCAGGGAATGGGTGTATATAATCGTGTAATTCATCATTCAATCGAACGGGTAGAACAGGAAATAAAATATATAGCTCAGCGTATTCAGAAAAATGCTTGCCAGATAAATGACGTTGAAGTAGCTGATTCGAATTTCGGTATGTATAGTCGGGATCGTCAGATTTGCGTTGCTCTCAGGGAAGTGCAGGATGCAACTGGCTTTCCTAATAGTATTGGTTCTTCGACCGGTAAAAACAAGGTAGATCTTATTATTGATAATTTAGATATAGTGCAGCGCGGTTCAATGTTGGTTCGGAGTGCTATTCAGTCTACAAATGAAGCAACACTAAAAGCAATTAAACGCGAAAACATAAAACAAGATATGTATATCCATATTCAGCGTGAGATGGAATCTCGCGGCTTGGAGAATAATGCGGATTTGATGTTGGGTCTACCTATGGAAACAAAAGAGTCTCATTTTAAAGCAGTTTTCGATCTTATTAATTCCGGAGTTAAGGAGTTTTCTTGTCTGCAGACCATCGTTTTAAAAGGTACAGTGATGGAGTCAGAGCAATACAGAAAGGAATATGGAATAGAGACGAAGTATCGTATTATTCCCGAATGTTTTGGAGAATATGAAATAATGGGGGAGAGAAAAAGGATATGCGAAGCAGAAGAGATCATCATAAAGACAAATACGATGTCCTTCGATGACTATTTGGAATGTCGAAAACTGCATCTTTTAGTCATGATTTTCCATAACACGCGCTTGCTAAGTTTAGTTTATGCCGTTTTGGATTACGTGGGAATTGATAAGTCAGTTGTGATTAAGAATATATACTGTTTAAATGATCCGCAGTTGAACATTTTGCTTGAGAATTTTATTCGTGATACGAAAAGTGAATTATTCGAGAATCTTGGTGCTATTCATGCCCTTACATCAGTAGACGAACATGTGTCATATAATAAAATTTTTAAACATCTTGCTTTAGCCTTATTCAAACATAAAGATTTTGTTATGGACGTTACACAAAAAGTGCTTCATGAGATGCTTGGCGCAACTTATTTTGCGGCGGTAGAGGAACTGATTCCTATTCTCAAAGCCGATATAATAAATCCGTTTGAGCAAATTAGAGAGAGGCTTTTTGAAATACATACAGAAAATCTCAAAGATATTTTAGGGCCACATATCAGCTTGAATCTATCGGATAATCAAGCGGTTGCCATTGAGGCGATAAACAGACTATATGAAGATCCTGAAGATAAAATTAATAAAATGGTTTACAAACTGCGCCCAAAAAACATAACATTAAAAGTCAATTTTTTTAAAGATTTAGCAAAACATTAACGTATGAACAATCAAAAATATGCTTCCACATTCTTGTCTCATATTGAGCGAACATATAGTAAATCGATTGATTTTACAAAATTAAACAGAGATACCGCTTGGAGAGTGAAGGTTGCTGCTCAACAGCGGGCTCTATCTGAAAAGTTGTTAAATGATAGATTGATTCTGCATTCCTGTCCTATCTGTAAAAATAACAAGTTCAAACTTTTTGTTGAAATCTATGGATACCCCTATTGTGAATGCAATGATTGTGGGCATATTTTTTCTCAAAAGCCGCCATCACCCCAAGCCATAAAAAAATTATATATGCTTTCTGGTGGAGAAAATAAATCAGTCCAAACGCACATCTATGTTAATAAAGAACTGTTTGCTAAGAGAGTTACAGTAATAGCTGAACCAAAAGTCCAATATGTGACGAAGAGGGTTCTGAATAAGGGGAAATGGATTGATATTGGTTGTGGGACCGGTGAGATTTTATATGCAGCTAAAGCTCAAGGGTGGGATGCTCTTGGCATAGAGAGTGATTTGGAGGAAGTGAATTTTGCAAAGGAAATGGGCATGAATGTCGAGCAATTATTTTTGGGACCGGAAAATGTAGGGGAGTATGTTAAGGATGCAACAATCGTGTCTCTAGTAAATATTCTCGAGCATTTATTGGAACCAAAGATGCTGATGAAAGCAATTGCCGGTTCAATTAGCCAAGAAGCACGAATAGTCATAGAAATTCCACGCCATCCATCTCTCAGTTCTTTTGCTAATAAAGTTTTTCCTGACTTGGCAGTCAGGCATATTTATGCTCCAGACCACCTGCATATTTTCACTGAAAAATCCGTAGAAATTCTTCTAACAGAAAGCGGTCTTGTTCCCGAGAGTCTGTGGTTGTTTGGGCAAGATTTCTACGAGGTCATTTCCAGTATGGCATCATTGGATGGATGCGAAAACACTATATTTTTTGAGGAAATATTACGAGGAGTATGTTCTACGCAAGAGGCAATTGATAAGATGGACCTGGGGGACACCGCCGTAATTATTTGCAAGAAAAGTGGACACTGATATGTGTGGTTATATATTTCTCAGCAGCTATAGGCTAACTTGATGACATGAAAAAAATAGTCTTTCTTACCGGTACGAGAGCAGATTTTGGTAAGCTAAAATCATTGATCGAGATTATTTCAAGTTCAGATGCTTTTGAGGTGCATATCTTTGCAACTGGAATGCACATGAATCCTCGCTACGGTAGAACGGTAGATGAAATATTTAAATGTGGGTTCAATAAGATATTTACGTATTATAACCATTACGATAGCGATGCTATGGATACTACTTTAGCAAAAACAATTGAAGGATTCTCGCACTATATAAAAGATATTAGACCTGATTTGATTGTTGTTCATGGCGACAGAGTCGAGGCCTTGGCAGGAGCAATTGTTGGTTCGTTGAATAATTTTTTAACTGCACATATTGAGGGCGGGGAGGTGTCTGGTACAGTTGACGAATTGGTAAGACATTCTGTTAGTAAATTGTCGCACATTCATTTTGTGTCTAACGCAGAAGCAAAAAGGCGCCTAATTCAAATGGGCGAAGATGATCAGCTAATTTATATTATTGGTTCACCTGATATTGACATAATGATGTCTGATAAATTACCTGGGCTTTCAACAGTAAAAAAAGTTTATGATATTCCGTTTGATAAGTATTCCCTCCTGGTTTTCCATCCTGTGACGACTGAATTTGATAAAATTAGATGCCAGGTAAAAAATCTAGTAGATGCTGTTTTAGAAAGCGGATTGAATTATGTTATTGTTAGTCCAAATAATGACCATGGGGCTGACCTTATTTTTTTGGAATATAAAAGGCTGGAGAATAATCCTAAGATTCGGATTTTCCCATCCATAAGATTTGAAAGGTTTTTAGTGTTACTGAAAAATGCAACATTTATTCTTGGAAACTCAAGCAGTGGGATTCGCGAAGCCCCGTATTATGGTATTCCAACTATAAACATTGGATCGAGACAGCAAAACCGCTCATTGAGCAAAGAGATTATTAATTGTGGGCATAAAAAAATAGAAATTTTGGGTGCAATTAGTGAGGCTCAAGGATTAAAACTTAGTTCAGTGAGTCATTTTGGAGAAGGGAAAAGTGCTGAGATGTGTTTCGATATATTGAAAGATCCAAAAATATGGAATACCAGTAGACAGAAGTGTTTTAATGACATGAGATTTTGAGAAACTTGAGGCTGTTAAGAGTGTTTGTCAGAGAATACCATTGGTAAACTTGCTGTACGCTAATCACGTGTTTTTGAAAAACCCTCTGATTACTGGCGAAAGGCGAAAATAGTGCAACAATGTGTTTCTGTGCTAATAATATAGGGGAAGGAAGATCAAGAACTTTATTGTCTCAGCTTACCGAGAACTTTGGGATAAGGATGTAAAGGATCTTTATATTGTTGAGCCTTATGTTCTCCATGTAATTGAAAGGGAAAAGTGGCGTCAACAGTTTAATGGAATTGAGGCCGCTCCTTTCAGGCGAAAGTCACGAGCGGATGTTGATAATGACGCTCGTTATATTGACGCAAAGTATCATAAATATGTTTCTATATTATCAAAACGACTTAATAAAATTCATCGAACAACTCATAATGATGCTTTTTGGAAGAAGGCGTTGTCGATGGGATTTATAAGATATATTACTTTTTTTTATGATGTGTTTGAGCAATGCGAATTGTATCTCGACAGGGAAAAACATTCAGCCAACATCTTATCGCCAGATTCTTATTATATTCCTCTAGATTTTGAAGATCATCGGTATTTCTTTCAATATAGTGATTACGGACAAGAGCAGATTTTTAGTTTATATGTGAGGTATTTTTATCCTGGAGTATTCGCTGAAATGCACAAACAACCGGCTCGCTTTGACAAGGAGACTTCTCATCAAGGATTGAAAAGCGTTGAAATGAACACCAAAAGAAATAAATATAATGTTTATTTAGCAAAAAAGATCGTGCGTGAGTTTTTACCTTTAATAAGAAAAGTAATGATCTCGAAAAAGAAGGTGCAAATTGGGATTGCCGGATCTTTTTTTTCGAGAGAAAACTTTTCTGTGCTTGTTAAGAAAAGCAAAGCAAAGATATTTCCTTTAGAGTGGACCATCCAGCTTGACTGTGAAGGTGAAACTATTTTGTGGGACGAGAGAAAATTGCTAGCTGAATCTGGCGTTGATTTTGATAAGTTCGATAAATTTTTCTTTTCCGCTATTCCATACTGTTTTCCGAAGGTTTTTATCGAGCTTTTCAAGGAGACCGAAAAACTTCATTCTTCTTGCCTCAAGAGGTACTCCTCTTTGAACTATATAGTTAGTGAGGCATGGATTAACGATACATTTTTATCAATATTTCTGGCGTTGGCACAAGAGAGAGGTATCAAACATATAAATAACGAGCATAATTGCTTTTTTCATCCCTATGTTGGGAGTTTTGTTTTACATGAACTAGCTATGTCGGATATCTTTGTAACGCTTGGGTGGTTTAGCCATCACTTACAGGGGCTTGTGAAAGGCGCTTCTCTTTTTGAATTTTCGTTGAATAAAAATGTGGGGAAAAAATATGAAATATTATACATTAGCGCTCCATCAGCCCCTAAATTACCTCACCTTTCAGCAGCTTGGGGATGGGAGTGTGAAAATGCGCCAAAGCAGTTTGAATTTGTGAAGATTTTTTTTGATAGTCTATCCGTGAAGGTAAAAGAGAAGATTACGTATAGAAAATACCCTAAGGCTTTTCTTCCTGGCCCTATGTACTATGATAAGGAATATATTTTATGTGAGCAAATTTCGACTATAAAAGGCTTCGCAAATACTGATGAACAGTCAAAAATCCAGATGCGGCAATCCAATTTGACTGTTATCGATTATATCTCAACGTCATATATTGAAGCTTTGGTTATGAATATACCCATGATTTTTTTTTGGAATGCTGATGCTTATTATTTTAATGACGAAAATGCTGATTTTTTTAAGCCGCTCGTAGATGCTAAAATATGCCAAACAGACCCTATTGAGGCGGCTCATTTTATTGAAAGCATTGTAGATAATCCTGAAAAATGGTGGTTTAGCGATGAAACTCAAAAAGGGAAAGATGAATTTTTAGATAAAAATTTAGGGCAACCTGAAATTATGATTAATTATTTATTATCGCTGCTAAATTAACCTTGTGACTAAATCAAAAAATTGCATATGCGTTTATTATGGTGAACTTGGTGCATGTTAGATGCTTATAGTTTTTAATAACCACAAAGCATCTTGTGATAAATTTATTTGTGGAATGTTCGCTGATAAGGTGGTCAAATTAGATGAGAATAGTAGTAAAGGAACTAGCTTTGTCAGTGTTGTTATATAAAAATATAAATGGATAGGATTACATGGTATGAGAATTTCTTTAGATGAATTCATGTTTGATAGGCAAACGGGCGTACATTTACATCTAGAAAATAGTCAAGTAAGGTTCGATTACTCTGATGGTCAGGGAGTAGAAGCAAGAATTCATAGAATACTCAAAGAGACTAAAGATCTTGGATTGTTCTCCCGGGAGCTATGTAGTTGTATTACAGATTGGCCTACTGAATATCATTTTTCACCGGTACGGCATAACTTGCTTAGACATTTCTGTTTCAAGGAAACAGACCGGGTTCTTGAACTCGGTTGTGGTTGTGGCGCTATCACAAGACAATTAGGTGAGAGCGGAGCGAATACGACGGCAATAGAAGGTAGTTTATTAAGAGCACGATGTGCTAAAGAACGTTGTAGAGATTTAAATAACGTAAAAGTTTACTGTTCAAATTTTCAAGATCTTTTATTAATTCCCGAATACGACTATGTGACTCTGATAGGTGTTTTGGAGTATTCTAGTGTTTTTTTTGAAGGTGAAGACCCATTTAAACAGTGTTTAGAAATTGCTAAATCTGCTCTAAAAAAAGATGGTAAATTGATTATTGCAATCGAAAACAGATTGGGGTTAAAATATTTTTTAGGATGCAGTGAAGACCATACAGGGCTAGTATATGATGGATTACAAGACTTTTATCAAGAGAATACGGCGCATACATTTGGTAAGAGAGAAATAACAGGCATGCTCATAAAAAATGGGTTTGTTGGTGTTAACTTTGCGTACCCATTTCCAGATTATAAATTGCCAAAACTTGTTTTATCCGAAGCTGCTTTTACAATGAGCGGATTTAATCCCTCTGGCCTAATATCTTCAACCATATCAAGAGATTATTCATGTGTTTCAAAATCCTTTCTTGCGGAGCGGGAGCGCTTTATTTGGAAACAATTGCACGAAAATAAAATTGTACCTGATTTAGCCAATTCATTTTTGATTGAAGCCTCCTTATCCGAAATCAAAGTAGATGAAAGACTTCTTGCCAAATATTATTCGGCTAATAGGAGGCCGCAATATAACGTGGTAACTAGTTTTGAACAAGATGATTATTTTCAAATAAAAGTAGTAAAGAAAGGTATTGGATCACATTTTTCTGCTCAAAACTCTTGCTTAATCCAGCGCTTTCCAGATCAGGATTACCACGAAGGGGATAGTTTGGATTATTTGGTTCGGAGAGCAATAGCAAGAAATGATCTCTTTGAGTTTGAAAAGCTTTTTAAACTATGGCTTGATTTTTTGTTCTCTAACGGAATCTTGGAAAGAAACAAATCCGACATATTTCTTTCTGTTCTTAAACCAGAGTGGATTGATTGTATAGCAGCTAATATTATTGTAAAAAAGAATGAACTAAGAATGGTAGATGCGGAATGGATTTATACCGAGAAACTTACATTGTATTGGTTGATATTTAGATATTTAAGAGAATTTGATTTGGAAACGATCAGTGCAAATATATCGGGTAGGGTAGGGTCTATGCAAAAATTGATGTGGCACATGGGGATACCGTATTCAAACAAATATTATGATAAATTTCTTAAAACATTAAGCGAGATTGACAAAACAGTGTATGATATTTGTACTGAGAACATTGATGGTTGCTATATACGGAATATATCTGCTAATCGTGGTTTCATTACTAAAATTAGATCAAATTTAAAAAACGTGATTAAGAAATTAATGCATTGATTATGGTTTTGACTTATTATGATTTTCAATCGCACTAAAAAAAGAATCAGGACGCGATTGCTTATATACCTTTATGAGGTGAAATCTGTACTTATAGGGTTTCTTTACAGGATTTCATCACAAAGAAAATTGTTTTGCCCCATTCCTTTTAAGCATATGGAGATCGGTGTTGGCGGCGTTACAAACTTATGTTGCTATATTAGAAAAAGTCCTGGGGTTGTTAATGGAAACAATTTGTTAGAAATATATAACTCTAAAGCGGCAAAAAAGATTAGAAAAAGCATTTTAAATGGATCATTTAAATATTGTGACTTGAAAAATTGCCCGCATTATGCTGCTGGTAATTTGCCACAGCAGGAGGATTGTTCCGGATCGATTTATGAGGAAATTATTAAAAATAATACCACACAATTAAACTATGTGAATTTATGGTTATCATTCGATAGCAGATGTAATCTTACATGTATCTCATGTCGGAATGATATTGTTAAATGTAACAATGAGCAAGAGCAGAAAGTAGAGCTGCTGATGGATACAGTAAAAAAGAAATTGGAATGCATTAAACATATTGGCCTCAATGGCGCAGGAGATCCTTTCGTTAGTCCGTCTATGAGAGATTTTTTGTTTAATTTTGATAGCATTGAGTACCCTCATATACAGATTGCCCTACTTACCAACGGTCTTTTATTCGATGAAAAAATGTGGGAAAGAATGCGAAAGGCCCAGCCTGCAATAAAATCAGTGCAGATTTCCGTGGATGGGGCTACTGCAGAATCCTATGAAAAAATTCGGAGAGGTTCTTCTTTTGAACGGCTGAATAATAATCTACATTTTTTGAGTAATCTTAGGAAAGAGAAGGTAATAAATGAGTTCATTATTTCATTTGTAGTGAATGCAATAAATTTTAGAGAAATGCCTGAATTTGTACGACTAGGAAAAACTCTTGCATGTGACCAGATATATTTTTCACATATTGTTGATTGGGGTGCTTTAGGTAAAAAATACAATGAAATGGCAGTTCATTTGCCGGAAAATAAATATCATCAGGAATTTATTAGCATATTAACAGATACTACATTTGAAGATTCGAGCGTTGAGCTTGGGAATATCAAAAGGTATAGGCCCAAGAGGATTCTTCGAGAGTCTTTGTTTTCATGAGGTGATTGCTTCAGTTATATTCAAGAAGGTTTTTTAATGAAAAAAGTGCGATGCATAGCAATTTATTTGCCGCAATTTCATCCTATTCCAGAAAATGATGAATGGTATGGTAAAGGGTTTACTGAGTGGACGAACGTTACAAAAGCAAAATCCTTGTTCAAAGGGCATTATCAGCCAATTTTACCGGCCGATCTTGGATTTTATGATCTCAGATTGTCGGAGGTAAGAATTGCTCAAGCGGAACTTGCCAAAGAGTACGGTATAGAGGCCTTTTGTTATTGGCACTATTGGTTCGGAAATGGAAGGAGAATTTTAGAGAGGCCATTTCAGGAAGTTTTGGAATCGGGGAAGCCAGATTTTCCTTTTTGTTTGGCGTGGGCAAATGGAAGTTGGACGGCGGCTTGGTATGGGATGCCCCATAAAATATTACTGAAACAAGAGTATCCGGGGACAGAAGACCATAAGCAACATTTTTATACTTTGCTAAGCGCCTTTAAAGACGAACGTTATATCAGAGTAAACAACAAACCATTATTTTTCATATATAACCCTAGGGAACTTCCCAATGCAAATGATTTTATGCGATTGTGGAATGAATTAGCAAAAAAGGAAGGGCTTCATGGTATGTATTTTGTTGGTGCTTTGCGTGGTGATAAGGAAAGATTAGATGGTTATGATGCGACGACGCTTCTTGACTCCTATGACAACACCCCTGAGAAATATGCTTTCTTAGGGAGAATTCCGCGAGCCATTATTAGGAGACTGCTAAGGGTTGTAAGGGCTAACCTGCTTAAAGTTCCAAGGCGAGTTATTGAGTATGATGATTTCGTCAAATACTTAAATAATAGAAAGTTAGGCGAAAAAGAACTTCCTCTTATAATGCCAAACTTTGATGATACCGCTCGTATTGGTTTAAGAGGAACTGTGATGATTAACCCTACTCCTAGAAAATTTGATATCATGTTTAAAAATGCTTTAAAGAAAATAGATCAGAAATCACCTGATGAGAAAATAATTTTTATTGAAGCATGGAATGAGTGGGCGGAAGGAAATTATTTGGAACCCGATAGAAAATTTGGAAGGCAGTACTTGGATGTCGTAAAGAATAATGTTTTCTAGTGGATGTCGTAGATAGTATTTGTTGTTTTTTGACAATATTTTGGAGAATCGGAATGCCCAAAGTTTTTAATACCTATGCTAGGTACTATGATCTTCTTTATCAAGATAAAGACTATCTTGCTGAAGCCACTTATGTTGATGGGCTGATAAAAAAGTTCCATCCTCAGGCAAAGTCTATTTTAAATTTAGGGTGTGGTACGGGTAGGCATGATAGCTATTTTCAGGGAATGGGGTATTTGGTTTGTGGCGTTGATTTAAGTGATGAGATGCTTGTCGAAGCGCGGAAACGAGCAATCCCGGAAAAATTAGAATTTTTTACTGGTGATGCGAGGAATGTTGATTTGCATCGAAAATTTGATGTTGTTGTGGCATTGTTTCATGTGATGAGTTATCAGACGACGGATGATGATGTTCTTGCTGTTTTTGAAACCGTTAAGCGACATCTCGCTCCAGGTGGTATTTTTCTTTTTGATTTCTGGCATGGGCAAGGAGTATTGAATGATCCTCCTATAGTTCGAGTTAAACGTTTAGAAGATGAAACGATTAAAGTGATTCGTATTGCAGAACCTGTGCATAAGGAAAATCAGAATGTCGTGGAAGTGAATTATCAAATTTTGACGCTGGATAAGAAAACTGATCAATGGTGTGAGACCTGCGAAACGCACTCGATGCAATATTTTTTTCTTGAGGAGTTAGAGCGATATCTTTTGAATTCAGGTTTTTCTTTGAAAGGTGCTTATGAGTGGATGTCTGATAAGCCGCTTTTCTTCGGTTGGTATGGACTTGTTGTTGCTGGCAAGAAATTGTGAGGGGAATCTTGAGTTGTGCAAAATGTAATACTAATTTGGAATGATAAAAAACGCTGAATTTGAGCAAATTATTTTTCTATTATAGAGTGTGAGGCATAGAAAACTGGGGTTTTAGAATGGAATAAGTATGCTACACTGTTGCTTAACGAACAAATGAAGTGATTTTTTAAAAAAACTATCAGGAGGATTAGCGGTGACGATAGTTAGCTTGAGTAAGAAATTATTTGCTATTTTAGGCTATAAAATTCAAAGAGTAACTAGGCAAAAGACAAGGGAAACCATTGGGGAGTCTTATGCCCTTATGAAGACTTTAGGGTTTGCTCCTAAAACCGTTATCGATGTTGGTGCGGCAGGCGGAACTCCGGAGCTTTACGAGAATTTTCCGGAGTCTTTCTTTTTGTTGATTGATCCT
>MGXI01000037.1:23866-37359 GCA_001801315.1 Gammaproteobacteria bacterium GWF2_41_13
GGTCTATATGTTCTTGCAGCGGCAGGAAGCCGCTTCGGTATGGCAAGTTTTAATGTGCATGAGAATCATCTAGAGGGTTCTTCGCTCTATCAGGAAACTATGGGATCAGAGGCTGATGGCTGCAGGATTACTGTCCCAATGATTAGGCTTGATGATATTGTAATGGAAAAATCCCTTTCTGGCCCTTATCTTATTAAGATTGATGTGCAAGGTGGTGAATTGGATGTGCTTGATGGGGCTCAGGAAACTTTAGCCGGAGCAGAAGTTGTTGTATTGGAAGTGTCTATGTTTGAATTCATGAAAGGAGCGCCTCAATTCTTTGATGTTGTTAGCTATCTGAACAAGCGCGGTTTTGTTGCTTATGATATTACTGCCTTAGTGAATCGTCCGCGGGACGGTGCTCTTGCTCAAATTGATGTTGTATTTGTAAGAGAAAACGGTTTGTTTCGGAATAGTCATTGTTGGGTATGACGTGTGAAAATAGATTTTTTATTATTTCTTCGCATATTGCCTCAACAGAACCGAGAGTATAGCGCCATATATTTACATAATGGTTTGGAGTTGATATTTGATTTGCCGGAAACTCCGCTGTTGTCGTTTCTCTGTTTTATGTGGCGAGGTATTAGACGACATATGATATCTTCTCTTTTTTTAAAACGATTAGGCGATATTTTGTCCCGGAATATATCTCCCCCTCAAGAGTTAAAATGATATTTTTTAGATTAAAGATTTTTTTCTGAGAGGAAGGTAGTAAAAATCAGTAAAAATAGGTAAAAATAAAATCACATGAGTTATAAAATAGCGCTTATTTTGAATGGCGATAGATCATTAAGCTCGTTTCCTTCGGCTTGTAATGCTGGAAGATTGCTAAGTAAGAATGGCTATGAAGTGACTTTTTTTCTTCCTATAGATATGAAAATTGACTGTGTTGTAGAGTGCGCTGAATTTGTCAGATTTAGGCGAACAAGACCTGCTTTTATGGGGATATTTAAAGTTCTGGTAACTCATGCAAGACGATATGATCTTTTAATCGCTTTTGATTCTGCCGAGTTGATATCTTCCGGATTGATTGGTGTAATTTATAAGATTCCTTTTGTATTTTTTTCATTAGAGATAATAGGTTCTGATCAGATAAAAACAATCAAGGGTAGAATAATAAAATATATTGAAATATTTTTTAGCAAAAAAGCAGCTTTTATAATTGTTCAGGATGAGGTGAGGAAAAAGTTAATTAAAAATACTTATGAAATATATGATAACCGCATATTTTGCCTTCCGAATTCATATATAGGCATCATAAAAAAAACAACTAATTACCTGAGGGATAAATTTAATATACCAAATAATAAAGTTATTGTTTTATATGCGGGTGGAATTGAGTCATGGGCGATAGATAGATCTCTTATAGATGCTGTTTGTGAGTGGGGTGATGAATATGTCTTGGTTCTCCATGGGTGGAGTCGGTGTGGATATTTGCACGAGCTAAAGCCTTTAATAGATAAGGTTAATTATTCAAAAGAGAGAATTTATTTGTCACTAGACATGCTTAATGAGGAAGAGTATGGAGCATGTGTGTCTTCTGCAAATATTGGGTTGGCATGGTATAAAAAGGATTTATCTGAGAATGTGGCGAAAATAGGATTATCTTCCGGAAAGTGTGCTTCTTTTTTGAGATGTGGATTGCCAGTTATTGTGCCGTCTTATCTTGAGGGGATTGGGGAACTTGTGAGTAAATATCAATTTGGAATTTCTGCTGACAATGAGTTTAAGATTAAAGATGCTGTGGCATTGATTATGAAAAACTACCAGACATATAGAGATAATGCATTTAATTTTTGTTTGAATTTTTTAGATTATGAAAAAGGGTTTAATGATGTTTTACCAGAGATACATGTTTTAACTCGTAGGAAGAGAAGGTGATCCAGAAAGGATTTATAGAACCAGACATTTGCGCTTATCTTGAGAAGGTTTTTGGTAAAAGATATACCGTGAGTGGCATGACGAAATGGCTTCAGTTAAATGATTTTCGTTATAAGAAACCGCACGGGGTTCCTGCGAAAGCGGATAAAAAACAGCAAGGAGAGTTTGTTTCCTATTACCATGAGCTGAAAGAAAAGACGCAAGACAAGGAGTCGATTTATTTTGCGGACAGCGTTCATCCACAGCATCAAACATATTTAACTGATGGATGGATTTACAAAGGAGTTCGCAAAGAAGTGGCGATGACGGGTCGCCAAAAGAGCCTTAATTTAATTGGCGGCATTTGCGTGGATGGGCATAAAATCGCCTATACAAGCGCTGAAAAAGTAGATGGCGATATCATTAAGTTATTTTTGAGTTGACTACGGAAAAACCATCACGACAAAGAAAAAATACATGTTATTTGGGATAACGCGGGGTATCATAAAAGCAAGGATATTCAAGACCACGCAAAGGAATTATTGATTGAGCTGCATTATTTGCCGCCGAATTTGAATCCGATCGAGCGATTATGGAAAATCATGCACGAACAGGTGACTTACAATAAATATTACGAAAAATTTTCGGAATTTACGGAAGCAACAGTGAATTTTTTTAACCAGATTGGTGGAAAGAAAATTTTATTGCGCAATCGAATCACCGATAATTTTCAAATCCTACATTCGCCAATGTTCGCGTCTTGAAGTGGAATGGGTATATATGGTGATTATATGAAACCGCCAGATTCGGATAAACGTTAAAGTGTATTATTCACTGTGAATCGTTTTCTTGAGTTAATGTGGGGCGCGCAGTAAATTCATTCGGGAAGTTTTTAGAGAAGGTGTTTTTTAAGTTGAAGTTAGCAAAATAAAGAGGAATTATTTGATGAAAGATAAAGTTTACGTGGGTATGAGTGCTGATTTGGTTCATCCGGGGCATTTGAACATCATCAAGGAGGCTTCGAAATATGGTGATGTGATTATTGGTTTGTTAACGGACAAGGCAATTGCCAGTTATAAACGGTTGCCACATTTAGAATATGCACAACGCAAAGAAATCATAGAAAACATTAAAGGCGTTAGTCAAGTTGTTCCCCAAGAAACCCTGGATTACAGGCCGAATTTGGAAAAAATAAGACCCCGCTATGTTGTTCATGGGGATGATTGGAGAGAGGGGGTTCAAAGAGAAACTCGGCAAAATGTGATTGATTGTTTAAAATCCTGGGGCGGGGAATTAATTGAAGTGCCTTATACAGCAGGTATTTCTTCGACAAAATTAAATAAAGCGATCAACGAAATTGGAACAACGCCTGATATTAGGTTAAAAAGGCTCAGAAGACTCATTGCTTCTAAAAAAATTGTTAGGATTATTGAAGCACATAATGGCCTTACTGGATTAATTGTTGAAAATATTCGTGTTGATGTGGATGGAGATGTCAGAGAGTTCGATGGTATGTGGGCCAGCAGTCTCACCGATTCTACTGCAAAGGGGAAACCCGATATTGAAGTGCTGGATATCACAACGCGAGTTTCCAATATCAATGATTTAAATGAAGTTACCACAAAACCCATTATTTTTGATGGCGATACTGGCGGTAAAACAGAACATTTTACGTTTACTGTTCGTACGCTTGAACGATTGGGTGTGTCGGCAGTTATTATTGAAGATAAAGTAGGACTTAAACAAAACTCGCTTTTTGGAACCGATGTTGAGCAGACCCAAGAATCCATTGAGGGCTTTTGTGAGAAAATAAAAGCAGGGAAGCGCGCTCAAGTGACGGATGACTTTATGATTATTGCAAGGATCGAAAGTCTTATTTTGCAAGCAGGCATGGAAGATGCTTTGACAAGAGCAAAAGCCTACATCGAAGCGGGGGCGGATGGCATTATGATCCACTCAAAAGAAAAAACGCCCGACGAAATTTTAGAATTTTGTCGTCATTTTCAAGTTTTCCCTCGCCGTGTGCCGTTAGTGGTTGTGCCTTCTACTTTTGATAATATTTATGAAGAGGAATTGGCAGAGGTAGGCGTTAATGTGGTGATCTATGCTAATCAGCTTTTGCGCAGTGCTTATCCCGCGATGCTTGATACGGCAAAGCGGATTCTTACTCATAAGCGCGCTTTTGAATGCAGAGAAAATTTGATGTCTATCAAAGAAATATTAACTTTAATCCCGACGAGACAATAAGATGAAAAAAATCAATTGCGCCTTACTATTTGATTGTCTAAGAAGTAATGGTATAAATTTTTTTGCGGGGGTTCCTGATTCTTTGTTAAAGGATTTTTGCGCGTATGTTACTGATAACGCGAGTAACAAGGAACACATCATCGCGGCTAATGAGGGCGCCGCTGTTGCTTTAGCGACAGGACATTATTTGGCGACAGGAAAAGTCCCGTTAGTTTATTTTCAAAACTCGGGTTTAGGGCATGCAACCAATCCGTTGTTATCTTTAGCGGATAAAGAAGTTTATAGTATTCCAATGATTATGATGATTGGATGGCGAGGAGAGCCTGGCGTGAAAGATGAACCGCAACATGTCAAGCAGGGGCGGGTGCAAAATAACTTATTAGACGCGATGGAAATCCCTTATAAAATTTTAGATGAAAAAGTATCTGATGTAGCTGTTTTTGTTAATGAAATGGTTCGGATGGCTGCCAATCAAAGTTCACCTGTGGCTATTGTTGTTCGAGGAGATACTTTTGAGCCGTATAAAGCGACTAAAAAAGAAATCTCTCCTTATGTCGTAGAGAGAGAGGCGGCCATTCAAGAAGTATTAAGAAATTTAAGTGGACAGGAAGTTGTTGTGTCGACAACGGGAAAAATATCTCGGGAGTTATTCGAGTGTCGAGTTGCCAATCATGAAGGGCATCAAAATGATTTTTTAACGGTGGGTTCTATGGGGCATGCGTCGCAGATTGCTTTGGGAATTGCTTTGTCTTCCGATAAAAAAGTCATCTGCTTGGATGGGGATGGTGCTGTAATTATGCATATGGGTTCTTTGGCGATTTCAGGTTTAAGCAAAGTCGAGAATTTTGTTCATATTGTGCTGAATAATGGCGCGCATGATTCGGTCGGAGGGCAGCCGACGGTTGGTTTTAAGATTGACTTGGTTTCCATCGCGAAAGCATGTGGTTATCAAGAGGCGATATCGGTGAGTTTAAAGGATGAAATAGTGCCTGCA
This sequence comes from Gammaproteobacteria bacterium GWF2_41_13, assembly GCA_001801315.1. Lineage (GTDB taxonomy): Bacteria > Pseudomonadota > Gammaproteobacteria > UBA12402 > UBA12402 > UBA12402. Next base: position 29,007 of record MGXI01000037.1, read on the forward strand.
TTAAAAAAGCTCATGAGCGTATCTGGCCCCGTGTTTTTGGAAATTAGAGTAAAAAAAGGCTCGAGAACGAATTTAGGTCGGCCGACAAAAAGCCCATTGGAAAATAAGAAACTGCTTATGCATACATTAGGGACATAGATGAAACAGATAGAATACTTTGGGCGAGGTTCGATCAATCAGCTTAATCCCATACTTTCCGGCTTTCATGCAAAGAAGGTTTTGCTGGTTACAGGAAAAAGCTCATATGACCAATATCCTATCAGAAGCGCAGTCGAAACTAATCTAAAAGATTTTATCACAATTCGGTATTGTGATTTTGATGTCAATCCGAAAGCAGAGGATTTGATTAAGGGTGCTCGTCTTGTTGCAGATTTTAATCCGGACACGATTGTAGCAATCGGTGGAGGGAGCGTATTAGATACAGCAAAAATACTGTCATTTTTGCCGGCTCATGACGAAGCCACCGTTATTGATGTGATAAAAGGTGTTATCAAAGTTGCTGATCGAAAAAAAAGATTGATATTAATTCCGACGACTTCAGGCAGTGGTAGTGAAGCAACGCATTTTGCAGTGGCTTATATTGATAAAATTAAATATTCAATTGTCTCAACCTGTTTATTGCCCGATGCCGTCATATTGGACCCTGATTTTACCGATACTTTATCAAAAGAGTTGACGGCTATAACAGTGTTTGACGCGTTTTGTCATGCGATCGAATCTTTTTGGTCTGTCGGCGCAACGCAAGAAAGTAAGCAATATGCGAAAGAAAGCATTGAGATAATTATAGGAGTTTTTGACAGTTTAATAAATGCCCCGAGCGCTGTGGATCGAGATAAAATGATGCGCGCTTCATTTTTGGCGGGTAAAGCGATTAATATTTCAAAAACGACGGGACCTCACGCGCTTTCTTACGCTCTGACACAATACTTTGAAATCCCTCATGGATTGGCTGCGATGTTGCTTCTCCCAGCATTTTTTGAGCTTAATGCCAATATAAATAGAGTTAATTTAAATAGCGCAATAGATTTTGATGAATACGCTAATCGTATTGACGAATTGAGGGTGTTAATGGGCGTTGCTTCTTCCGATGGGGCCGTTACTAAACTCAATAATATGATATTATCTGCAGGTCTTAGGTGTGGATTAAGAAGTTATGGAATTAATCATTTGTCAGATATAAAATTCTTGATGAAGAATATCAATATAGAACGATTCAGCAATAATCCTGTTATGCTGAATAAAGCGCAATTACTTTTGTTGTTAAAATCTATTGATTAAACAAGAGATTTTATTTTGGATATTAGAGATGCAGAGCTTATGAAGGCTAGTATGTTTTACATAAATGTTGCATGTTTTTTGTTACTTGCATTGTGGCCTTCATTCTTTTCTATTTATTCATCAGCATCTTCGACGACTTCTGGATTGTTAGCGGCGACGGTAATAGTATTTTTAATACTTTTGCGATATGATAAATTTGTTAAAATACCGGTGAATTGGGCAATCATCTTGATAGGTATGTTGCTATGGATTTTATTGATCATTCCTGGCGTTGGCGGTGTTCAATACCCATTAAAATCCTATTTGTCATTACTGATTGCTATTTTCCTCTGGTTTTTTGTGTTTTTTATAGAGACCTGGTTTGAAAAGTGTGACAATCACACTTGTTATCGGTTAATGCAAAGGGCATGGATAATCTTAGCAGTAATAGGATGGCTTGGATTTTTTTTTAAGATACGGCTGTTTGGTTATGCAAAAATCCCTCGTTCAATCTTTCCTTTTTCTGAGCCATCACATTTTGCCATTGTGGCAGGGCCTATTTATATGGCGGCTTTTTTTCTAACCTCTAATAAGACAAAACTATTTATTTTAATTAATATCGTTTTTCAAGCCATGTTATTTCATAATCTATCTTTGTTTGTTTATGCGGTATTAATTGCGTTGATTGCTTGTCAAATTCGAATGAGAAAAACACTTATTCCCATTCTATTTACTGGTCTTATTTTATCCATTTTAGTGGGGGTTTTCATTGAAAATCCAGTGTATATGCAGTATTGCGCCAATCGATTAACGCTTTCTTCAAAAGATAATAAGAATTTAACTTCGCTCGTGGTTCTTCAAGGGATTTACGCTGCGAGAGATTCATTGATTGATACTGGAGGAGTTGGTCTTGGTTTTCAGATGTTGGGAACAGAAAAGCCAAATAAGATCACTAAAATTATTACTACCATTATGAATGGTATCGAATTGTCTAGGCCTGAGGGCGGGTTTATAGCGGCTAAGTTGATTGCTGAGTTAGGCGTAGTGGGTATTCTATTAACGGGGTTTGCTTTTATGGCCATGTTGCGATCATTTTTTTGGTTACGTCAGTATTGGAGAATGCATATGCAAGTTATATTGAAGCGGTCAAATAGCCAATTGAAATTAGTCATTGCGCATTCGTTGATTGTCGGTTTTTTTGTTGAAATGTTTTTGCGGGGGATTGGGTATTTTTCATTGGGCGTTATATTTTTTATTTTTTCATTGTTATATGTGAGAAGATACAATCAGTCGGTGATAAATGATAAGGCTGAACGATAAAGTATGAATTATTTGGTTAGTGTAATTACCGTGGTGTATAACAGTGCTAAAACTATAGAGCGCTGTATTAAAAGTGTATTAATTCAGGATTATCAAAATCTTGAATATATTGTGATTGATGGTGGATCAACGGACGGGACAGTAGAAATTATTGAAAAATATCGCGATAAAATAGCGTACTTTAGAAGTCAATCTGATCAAGGTATTTATGATGCTATGAATGCCGGCATTCAAGTGGCTAAAGGAGATATTATTGTTTTACTGAATGCTGATGATTGGTTTGAGGCGGATGCGATTTCTATTGGCGTTGATACGTTAGCGCGACAAAATAAAGCCGATATTGTTCATGCGAATATCATGATACATAAAAATGATAAGCAACAGATCTCCCGTTGTAGGGGAGGAGATCTTTCAACATTTTTTTGGAAAGGAATGAGGTATAATCATCCCTCTTTTTTTGTTCGTAGAGCGGTCTATGAGCGGCATTTGTATGACATGAAATATAAAATTGCAGCGGATTACAAATTTACGATGATGTGTTTAAAAGACGAAATTAATTTTTATTTTCTCGATCAAGCATTAGTCCATTTTCAAGCAGGAGGTAAAAGTTCCTGTTTTTGGGCGAGACTCTATGAGGGACATCGTATTAGAATAGATCTTGGTTTTAATGGCGTTTTAGTTTTGTGTTCAACCGTTTTTCAGTTCTCATGGGCATTAGCCTCTCTTTTGAAAAATCGATTAAGAAATATAAAAAAAATTATGGAATCAGCTCAGGAGGCCGAATGAATATCGCGATCGATGCCTATAATATTAAAGAAGGCGGTGGCGTAACGCATTTATGTAATCTTATTCAGCAGTCTGATCAAAAATATTTTTCTACAGTTTATGTGTTTTGTAATCTGAAGATTAGAAATAACTTAAAAAAAATAGCGAGGGATAATGTTGTTATCATTCACAACCCCTGGTTAGATTGTTTTTTCTTAAAAAAATTTTTTTGGGATATTTTTATTTTGCCACGAGAATTAAGAAGATTAAAAATAACTGTGTTTTTTTGTTTGGGCGGCCTTTTGCCTTTTCGTAGAATAAAAAATGTCAAGCAAGTGACGATGTGTCAAAATATTTTGCCTTTTTATTATCGTGAGTTCCGTCGCGCCGGATGGTTTTTGACAATCAGACGATTTTTATTACAAAAGATGTTGATAAGAAGTTTTTGCGCTTCTGATGGGCTTATTTTTCTCTCTTTTGCATCGAGAGATCTTGTTCAAAAATTTTTGCACAGGGTGCCAATGAATGAAGTTATTTACCATGGTATTGCGTTAAACGCTTTTCAAAAAAAGAAAGATCCATATCGGTTGGATGAGAAAAACATAGCGCTATTATATGTTTCAACTATAAAAGGTTATAAAAATCATAGCTCGGTGATAACAGCATTGTCCATTCTCCGTCAACGAGGGTATGAAAATATTCACGTTCAGTTTGTAGGAGCGCAGAGAAAAGCTGTTATGCAACAACTTTTTAAACAAATTGAGACACTGCAGTTGAAAGATCAGGTGTACTTTATTAGCGAAGTCAGTTATACAGAAATCACTCAATTATATTCAAAAGCCTCTTTATTTGTATTTGCTTCGAGTTGCGAATCTTTTGGGTTTCCTTTATTAGAAGCGATGGCTACTGGATTGCCCATCGCTTGTTCTAACATCGAGCCATTTCCTGAAATTGTAAAAAATGCAGCTATTTATTTTGATCCCAAAGTGCCAGCCAGTATTGCCGATGCCATTGAAGCTTTAATCGAAGATAAAAATTTCAGAAGTCAATTGATCGATAAGGCACTGGCTTTATCGGAAAATTTTTCTTGGAAAGAAAGTGCGTATAAAACATTTGCCTTTTTGAAAAAAGTGGCTGATGACGCCTCGTAAAATAAAGAAATTGAATCGATTTATTTATAGGATGATGTAGTATAACAGTTTACGAATGGATCTGGTGATATTAAATCAGTAGGGGAAGATTTTAGATGAAAAACTGGAAGGATTTTAGTCGCCTCTGTGAGCGGCATTTTTATACTAAAGGATCTACGTATGCCCATGCGCTTTCATTGCAGTTATCGAAGATAATCATTTTTATTGCCTATAATTTAAAGTTTACCCCCAATGGGCTAACTGTTTTGTCAACGATTGTTATTGCGATTGGTATGGGTTTTATCGTTGCGAAACCGACTTCATTATGGTTTGCCATGCTCAATATTCTCTGTCTCCAATTAGGTTTTATGTTGGATTGTGCTGATGGAACGCTTGCCCGATTGCAGAATAAAAATTCTTTATTTGGTGCTCTATTGGATCCCTTTTTAGATCGTGTTAATAACTTTATTGTTTTCATCGGATTTTGTGTGGCATGGTTTTTTAAGTCAAAAGGGCAAATTTCTTTTTCCGAACTATTGATTTACGTTTTCTCGGCATCGGCTTACATATTGTATACCGTGTTATCTTTTATGCGCGGAGTGATTTTTAAACATTTAGCAGGAACGATGGAACGATTTGGGAGAAATGGTAAAGAAAAACTGATAAAGCTTCCTTATCAGTTTATGGGAATGAGTATGCATTTTTTTATTTTAGGGGTGGCTTATATCTTTAATGCTATTTTTTACGCTGTATTGTTTTATGGTATTTTAAGCAGTTTAATGATTATCGCCATGCTTTTTTATCTTTCTCAGAACGAGAAAGCGGCGAGGATGTCATGAGCAGTACGGGAAGAGGGCGCTACGGCATACAAAAAGCTATGCTTTTTTTGAAACGATTCGTTGAAAGACAAGGGCATAAATGATGAAAATAGCTATTTTTAATATAACCGCTGGCGGTATCAGCGGAGGCTATAGAAAATATTTGTGCAATATGATCCCTGGATTGGCGGCGCATTCAGCTGTGGAGTCAATATTATGTATTTCGCCCGTTTCATGGAATGTGGCAAGTTGGTTTGATTCAATGCCCAATGTCGAATTTGCGAGCTTTAAGCCGATAAGATTTTTATGGAGAGGGATTAACTCAGCGTTAAGAGAAAAACTAAAAACATTTTCTCCGGATGTGATTTTTGTCCCGACAGAGCATCCTTTTTGTTTTGAAGACATTCCTGTCATTAATATGATTCAAAATATGGAGCCTCTTGGAGGGGTTAATCAAGCGCTTTCTTTTTTGGAACGCCTCAAAAATTGGGTTCGTGCTTATTACGCGAAGAAAGCTATAAATAAAGCAACGCAATTGATTGCTCCATCGGAATTTGTTAAAGATTTTTTAATGAACCAGAGGCGTGTTCCAGAGAGTAAAGTAAAAGTGATTTATTATGGGGGCAATTATTTTACGGCTGACAAATTAAGTGGACCCTCTAATTTACCTCAAGATTGGAATGGGAAATTTATTTTTACTGCAGGATCTATCCGCCCCGCTCGGGGATTAGAAGATATTTTTAACGCGATGCATTATATGAGTGAGAGAGGTCAAAACGATATATGTTTGGTGATTGCTGGAGAGGCTAGTTCTGGCACGATAGTTTATCAGAATCGATTGAAGCGATGGATTGCACAACAAGGACTGTCAAATAGGATTTGTTGGGTAGGGGGGGTAACTGAGAAAGAAATGGAATGGTGTTATCGACACTGTGCATTTTTTATTATGAGCAGCCGAATCGAATCATTTGGGATGGTGATATTGGAAGCATTATCTAATGACTGTGTTTGTATCGCTGCGAATAATCGTTGTTTGCCAGAAATCTTTGGAGAGGCCGCTTTGTATTATTCGCCAAGGAATGTCGAGTCCCTGGTAGAAAAAATTCAGTTTGCTGTGTGCTGTGATGTTGAAAATAAAATGAAAATGAAGCGGGCAGCAAAAAAAAGAGCCGCTGAATTTTCGTGGGATGTTTGTGTGGAAAAGACTGTCGCAGAATTCGAAAAAGTTATAAAGGATAGGAGAAGATGATGAGAGTATTGGTGACTGGCGGATCGGGTTTTATCGGAACGAATTACATCAATTTTTTAGAGCAAGAGGGAAAGCATGAGTTTATTAATTTAGATATTAAATCCCCTCGCAATAAGGCTCATCAAGCATTTTGGCGTGAATGTGATTTGCTCGATAGGCCACGACTCGAGCAAATCATAAAGAACTTTAAACCCACTCATGTCGTTCATTTGGCCGCAAAAACCGGGCTCGATGAAAAAGAACTCAGTGATTTTTCTGCCAATATAGAGGGTGTTGAAAATATGGTTCGGATTTTGAGGGAGACACCTTCCGTTGAACGAGCGATATTTACTTCTACACTGCTAGTTTGCCAGATGGGTTATGTGCCTAAAGACGATACGGAATATAAACCAACGACCTTGTATGGCCAAAGTAAAGTTTGCGGAGAACAAATTGTGCGCGCAGCAAAAGACTTACCTTATGCCTGGACCATTGTTCGGCCTATTTCTGTTTGGGGGCCTTATGCCGAAGAGCCGTATAGAAACTTTTTCCAATCAGTAGCGCGTAATTGGTATTTTCATATTGGTTCTGGGCATTACAAACGATCCATGGGTTATGTGGAGAATATGGTGAATCAAATTCATCAGTTACTGTTAGTCCCTGTTGAGAAAATGGATCATAAGGTTTTTTATTTGGGGGATAGCCCCCCCATAGATTTATATGATTTCGCCAATGAGGTTCAAAAAAAATTGGGAGTGACAAAAATTAGACGGCTATCATTATGGACTGTTCAATGTATAGCTAAGTGTGGTGATATCCTTAAAGCGATGGGATGGAAAAAATTTCCTTTAACCAGCTTTAGATTAAACAATATTCGTACAGAATACGTATTTGATTTAAGTCCGATTCTAGAAGTTTCGGGGCCGTTGTTGTACGATTACCAGACAGGTATTGAGAGAACCATTCAGCATATGCGTGAAGTGGGTGAAATTTAAACGGATTCACAAAAGGAGATAAGAGATCGTGTCAAAAATTTTAGTAACAGGCGGCGTGGGATTTATTGGGACTAATTTGGTTAACGAATTGCGCGCGCGTGGGCATGATGTTTGGACTTGTGATATTTTACAAGGTGAAGATCCGAAACACATTAAAACGGATACTGGCTCTTATCAGCAGCTGGATTGGATTTTTCGTCATCATCAATTTGATTATGTGTATCATTTAGCGGCAGAATATGGTCGTTGGAATGGTGAGGATCATTACGAGAACCTTTGGTGGACGAATGTCATTGGGACTAAGAATATGCTTCGTCTGCAGGAAATTCATCGATTTCGGATGGTCTTTTTTAGCAGTGCGGAAGTCTATGGCGATTATGATCAACTGATGACGGAATCGGTTATGGATACGGTGCCAATTAAACAAATGAATGATTATGCGATTTCGAAATGGGCGGGGGAATTGCAGTGTTTAAATTCCGCCACCATGTTTAAAACGGAAACGGTACGCGTTCGACCCGTCGGTTGTTATGGGCCTCATGAACATTACAGCCGTTATCGAGGTGTTATCCCGATTATCGTTTATAGTTGTTTGCATGGGTTAGAGTTTACAGTGTATCGCGGTCACACGCGTATTTTTGATTATGTCGAAGATACCTGTCGCACATTGGCTAACATTCTCGATAATTTTATTCCGGGCGAAGTATATAATGTGGGGAGTCGAGAAGATTGGACCATTAGCATTGAAGCGTTGGCCGATATTATTTTAAAGGAAACAGGGGCTAAATCTTCTTTGGCGAAATACAAAGGAGAGGAGAGCTTTACAACTCGTGTAAAGGT
>MGXI01000038.1 GCA_001801315.1 Gammaproteobacteria bacterium GWF2_41_13
TCGCTCTGGGCGGTGCGATTGGATCTGTGTTACGTTATTTATTAGCACAATTTGTTCATTTATTTTTCGAGCGCGGATTTCCTATGGGCACGCTCGCGGTTAATTTTATCGGCTCATTTTTAATTGGCTTTTTGAGCGTTATTATCTTTCGCCGTGTGAGCCATCAAGCCTTAAGCTGTTTTTGGTTGATCGGTTTTTTAGGTGGTTTTACAACGTTTTCTACTTTTTCGCTCGATACGGTAAATTTGATCACATCCGGCAAAATGGCCGCAGCCGTGACCAATGTGTTACTCAGCGTTGGCTTATGTCTTTTGGCGACGTTTTTGGGTATTTGGTTGGCGGAGTGAGTTTTTACAACAAAATATGTGCTAAAACTAAATTTTTTAATAGGTTATTACAAAAACTATACTATAACTATACGATAAAGAGTAAAGAATAAAAGAGTATATCATGCCATTACAATTGATAAAAACATCAGACAGCCCTGTAAGATTTGAATTGCAGTGGAGAGGGACAGAGGGGTCTCCTTTTGAAACAGTTCTATCTGATATCCATCTTATGGGGATTTCTCCTGGAGAGGGGAAATATCAGATTGTAGCGAAACTATTACCTCATCAAACAAGTATACAATTAGATTCAGGAAATATTCGATATTTTGGTTTTTCGAGCGAAACCGCGAATGGAGTAGAACAGATATTAAGCTCAGGAAATCAAGCAGCATTTCTCCATATAATGGAAGGAGCGACTTTTGATAGTCCTGAGGGGTCAAGTTATTTTTTGCGACGTTGTTTAGAAGAACAGCACGATAAAATAGATTCCTTTATACGGTTTGCAAAAGGAGAGAGCGTGCCTGGCGTTATTAAGACTGTGCATGATCTTATTAGCGAGGCGCAAGAGAAATTTAGCAAACAGTATCGTAAGACCTGTGGAGGTGATGAGATAACCGATATTATCTTTCTTATGATTTCAGCGAGTATGACAAGCGCAGAAGCAAACGCCATTGATATGCAGCGTTTAGAAAAAATAAATTCTTTATTACCAATGGGTATTTATCAGATTCATTTTTTACGATGTTTTTCTGCCGTATCGTTATTGCAAACGTTGCCACCACCATTACCACCACCATTGCTATTACAGCAATCATCACTGGAATTATCGCAGGAAGACCTTGAAAGCTGTCGGCGCTTTTTTCTTTGTTCTCTTGGTAATGGTGAAGTACAAGAGACGAGTTTGATTCCACTGATTGAAAGACGTTGTCTGAACCAAGCAGCGTGTACAGAATTTTCGACACAATTAACACATTATGTTCAGCAAATTTTTCCACAGGATGCCAGTCCGTCTGACCAGTCGATTCCTAGATTGGAAAATCCGACAGAGGTTTTTCATGATTTGAATATGGATCCCGAAGATGGTTCTAATCCTGATCGAAAACAGTGCACACTTGATGCGTTAGATCGGGCATGTCATAGCCCAGCTTCGCTTGAAGCGGCAATATACTATAAAAGCCAACAATTGCTTCCAGAAATATTTCGTCAACGAGCGATTCACGGCAAATTTGCTACGTTTGGTATTGAGTACAAGATGAAGCTAGAAGAAGAACATTACCGTTTTCAACAGATTCAAAAGCAAATGGGTTCTGCTATTCCACTTATACAGGTTTGCCGAAATTTGTTTCAACTTTTCGGGTTGTATCATTTGGTCGAAATAGAGGCCATGGGTGGTCGAGAGCTGGGTTCTTTCTCTTTTAGATTGGAAGATGGGCGGATCCAGGTGGCGTTTTTGAATGACCTTTTTTTTGCATTAGACCGATTGTTGCGAGAGAATACAGAAGACCCTGTTTTCCTCGAAGAATTACGGGCTTATCGTGAAACCATTCATAACTTAAGATATGTTTTTGCTAAGAAGATCCTTCTAACCGATGATACTCTTCGATCCAAACGAGATGCTTTTGGGAAAGTGAAAGATACAGTTGTGATGGCGTATTTGAAAAGTCAAAAGAAACAAGAGAGAGTAGATCGCTTTTCTGCCTTACTAGCTGGTCAAGTGGAACCCGTGCGAAATATCCATGAATTACTGGCGGACTCAAAAAATCTTAATCCTATTATCCTGTTACGACGGTTAGAAGCTTTTTTTGTCTCTGTAAATCCTCGTTTCGTTCGAGCTAGTTTGAGGGTATCAAAAGTATCGTTACGGAAAGATATTCAAGTATTAAATGATTTAATGAATGCAATGGACTCGTTAGGACAGACCTCTATGGCAAGATTTAAGGTAACACTTACTATGTATCGGGATGTTTGTGTCGAGGTATATGCTAACGGCAATGTTAAGACCAAGCAAAAAATCCTGCAAAAAACGGATAGAAAACGCCAAGCAGTGATGAAAAAAACACTACAGTGGAATGTGGATGTACAACCTGTATTGATGCATATTCGAGCATGCGGCGACCCATCGGCAGAAAATCAAATGGAGGCGCTTAGTCTCAGCGGTATTGAGAATGAAAGCGTGTTTCGAGGCATGTTACTTCAATATCGACAGGAGGCTCGATGTAGAGCTGCCAATTATCAGCGCAAGTTTTGGGGAGTGCGTCAGAGAGTGAATCAAGCGGAAGAAGATTTTGAGTCAAGGGGTATTTTAGAAGAGGAACAGCCTTTAGCAGAAGAGCCCGTAACAGAGGCGCGCCGTGCCTTGATAGAACATACACGCAAACAAAAGAAAGTTTTTGGTTATTCATCTCGATTGAATGATGTGCTGTTTTTAGATACCAAAGTTTTTGGCGCTACTACTCAAGAGTTTGTTGATAGTGTTCGTCAGTTTCTAGACATAAAGATGTCAGGTGATCTTTCTTTTGCTTTGCTGAGTGCGCAGGCCTATTCAGACAAATTTAAGACGTCTTTTTGGCATGGAAAATTATTGCAAGAATTAGCAAATGCTATGAGTGGAGAAGAGATTTCGCTCATTCTTGATTCACAAGATGTGAAGAAATGGGGTAAACCGCCAAAACTTTATCAGAAATGTATTAAAGCTTTGGTGAAAATTCAAGAGGCAAATCGTCTGGCGAATGCCGCGGGGATTATGCATCAAGAAGTGGCAAAAACAGATTCAACAGTTCAAATTATTGACGCTTTCAAGAAGAGGGTAGGTGAGATGCCTGTCAAAGGCGAACAGAAATCTGACACAAGAAAAAGCTTAGAGGGTACTTCAGAGGGTAGGAGATTTTTGAGAGAGATTGAACGAGATAATCAGAGGGATAGAGAATTGGCGCGGCTTAGGCAAAGAAAAATTGATATAGAGGCAAGAAAAGCAGAGATTTCTATACAGCCTGGCCCGCTTGATTGGATGTTGATTGCAATGACAAAGAGCCGAGCGCGTGAGTTATCGCGGTTAAATGAAGAACAAGCTTTGGTTGAACGGGCTATTAAAAAACTGGAGTCTTTACGGGATAAATCAGCGAAGACAATTGAGCGCGAAGCTACGCCGTATATTGCAAAAGCGCTTCGCCCCTAATAAGATGCAATTTATTTTAATTGAGAAGAGGGAGCATCATGAGGACAGACGAGGATTTGAGGTCGTATTTAAGTGATGTTATGGAATTTTTTGGCGGGATGTTGCAGACGTTTCAAACTCTTATTACTCCGCTAGGTTTCTCAATAAAAGCTTGTGAGTCGTTCGATGCATTCAAGCAATCGGCCTGTGCTGCTGGAAAATCGAGAGAAGAGTATTTGAACAATTTATGCGATTTTAAAAACAATTATGTTTTAGCCGTGAAAAATCAATTAAAATTACTGATAGATCCTCATGCATTGGCCATTGATGCTGGTCTGTTGCGAAAATTACATATGGACTCTATTGATTCGCGTGCATCCATGACAGTCGATATATTTTTACAGAATTTTTATGATGCATTAACGACGCAATTTATGACAAGGTCAGCTGCTGAAACAGCTTATAGCCGTACTTCTTTTAGATTGCGTTAACGATTACCATAAGGAATTCCCTCATGTTAGACCCCAAAAAACTTCGCGAAATGATTCACGAAATTGCCGCGCAATTAAAAAAACGCGGTTTTGAATTAGATGTCGATGCGTATTTAGCATTGGAATCGCAACGCAAAACGCTTCAAACAAAAACGGAAGAGTTACTCGCTGAGCGTAATGCGAAATCAAAACGTATCGGCCAAGCCAAAGCGAAAGGCGAAGATATTGCGCCACTGATGCAAGAAGTGAGTCATTTGGGCGAGGTGTTAAAAACCTCTGAAGCTGAATTACAAAAAATTCAAGAAGCGCTACAGAATTTTTCTCTGATGATTCCGAATGTGTTGCATGAATCGGTTCCTGTGGGAAAAGATGAAACAGATAATCTCGAAATACGCAAGTGGGGAATCCCTCGCTCATTTGATTTTGAGCCCAAAGATCATGCCGCTTTAGGTGAAGCATTGAAAGGGATGGATTTTGAAACGGCAGCAAAATTATCGGGTTCTCGATTTGTCGTTTTGTATGGGTCGTTAGCGCGTATGCAACGCGCGCTCATTCAGTTTATGTTGGATGTGCACACGAAAGAGCATGGTTATACGGAAGTGTATGTGCCGTATTTAGTAAATCAACATTGTTTATATGGTACGGGGCAATTGCCAAAATTTTCGCAAGATCAATTTAATATTCAAGAAGGTGAGGGTGGGCGATTTGGTTTGGATCGGCTCACGCTGATTTCGACGGCTGAAATACCCGTGACCAATATCGTGCGCGATGTTATTTTAAAAGAAGAAGAATTGCCGAAAAAATTCGTGTGCCACACCCCCTGCTTTCGCAGCGAGGCAGGATCGTATGGCAAAGATATGGGTGGGATGATTCGTCGCCATCAATTTGAGAAAGTCGAGCTCGTGAAAATCGTCAAACCCGAGCATTCGTATGATGAATTAGAATCGCTCACGCATCATGCGGAAACGATTTTGCAAAAATTAGAATTACCGTACCGCGTCGTGACATTATGTTCGCGTGACACCGGATTTAGTTCAGCAAAAACGTATGATATTGAAGTGTGGTTGCCGAG
>MGXI01000039.1 GCA_001801315.1 Gammaproteobacteria bacterium GWF2_41_13
TATCTCCTCCTGCGGTTTAATTTAACACAGAAGAATTATACCTCCACTTTTATAACTAGACAAACTTAAATTGACGCTGTACTAGAATGTTCCGTTGCAAAATCCCCACAAATGATAACCAATGCTAACTCATCCACACAAAATCCCCACAATGCAGAGAGCTTTTTGTAGTGCTCAAATATATCCAAATTTTTATCGAAATGAGTAATTCAGAGAATTTTGCAGATGTAAATTACGACTTAAATTGACATTGTACTAATTACAAAACGATCATATTTATGTCGTGCTTCCTTTTCAAAGCACACTCAACTTTTTATACACCAAACTTGTGTCATGCGAGTTAAAAAAATAACAGTATTACGATCAATTCGATAAGACAGCAGCGCCTCTCTTATTTCGGCTATTTCTTTCTCAGACATAATATTGTTTTCTAAAAAAGCATCTTTCATGGAATCTAACAAAAGACAATAATTTCTAGTAAAAGCCTTTGCCTCATCAAGGTTGTATATTATTTCCTGCGACGTTCTCGCATTGAAAGAAAAATGTTGTAACCCTTTGCAAATTTTAAAAATGTTCATTGCAATATCGAGGTCAGAGCCTGATTTTTTTAATAATTCAGCAAGCTTATCCTGCAATTTAATATAGAGAGGAAAGGTCGGATAATAAAATGTTGAAAATGAACTTTCTACTTCGCAAGCTAGTATACCGCCATAACGCAAGGTATTAGCCATATTATCGACTACCACAGACGGATTTCTAACGTGAATCAAGAGCCATCGGCAATATGCCATATCAAATTCATGATTCATGTCGGTTAGATGATGCGCATCTTTCTTGCAAAAAATGATATTGCTTAATCTTCTCGCTTGCGCACGATTTCGTGCCACTTCTAACTGACGTTCATCATTATCAACACCGACAACGCGCCCATTAGGGCCAACTTGCTCTGCTAACCAACAAGTTAGATTTCCGACGCCACACCCCACATCTAGCACAGACATTCCTTTACTAAGACCGATATGATTTAAAAACTCTCGGCTTGCTTTTCCGAAAACTCTATCTAAATTATCAAGTTGTGCTTCTCCATCAGCGCCTGTTTTTAAATGATACTTATGGTTGGTTTCCATGTGGGATTATCCTTTAAAACAAAAAAATGGTGTTAGTCATTACCCAGCCGCACAGAAACGAAATCTTCAGCGGCAAAATCTAGTCACAATATAACGGCTGACAAAATATCGGAAGTTTAAATCGGTTAAAGATAATTTCCTAAGTAAATGCGTGCAATTAATAAAGCCAGTCTTTTTTAGCAATAAATCTTTGTATAAATACTCTCTAAATTGTACCGAAGTTGGTATTTGGTAAGATACCGAATCGGCGAGAGTGGGTCAAGCTACAATTTAGGTCAGATTGGTCTGGGTAATGGATACATGTTTAATCGGACCCAGAGTATAGATTGGTAGAGGAGAGTGGTAGAAAGTTGATAACTTTATTTAGCATCCTTTTTGAATGGATTGAAGTTGATTACTTCTCCGCTCAAATCAATTTTTTCAGTTCGTTTGAGAAGTGTGGTTACTAAAGAAGCTGGCACTGCTACGACTACAATGAATATTAGTTGTAGGGAGTAATCAAAAATAATTAATTTCACTAGCTTGTCGAAAGGCAATACAGCTGCATACAGTAAGCTCAAAACGATAATATATTGAGTTAGTTCTCCGGAAATAGAAGCGCCAATGCTTCTGAGAAAAAAGAGCCGCCCCTTAAGTAACCATCTAAAATAACTTACTATGTAAACATTGATATATGCACCTATTAAAAACCCCGCTATAGCCATAGGTACAGTGTATATCGTTCTACCCAAAACAAAATCAAATGCAGCCTGATGTTTCCAATACGAAGGTGATGGGAGATGAATGATCGCAAAAGATATAATAGCAAAAAAGAGCGCAGCAATAATGAGATTAATAATTTGACGTTTTGCAACATGGTATCCATATACCTCGGCTATGATGTCTCCCATTAAAGATCTGAGCGGCACTAAAAAAGCGGCACCAGAAAAAATAAACGGGCCAAACTGGATCAGTTTATATCCCAGTGGTAAGGAGGTGAGAGCAAAAGCCACGTATAAGATGATAACAAGATCTTGATATTTATAACGCTCAAAATGTTTAGTTTCTTCTGTCATCTATTGCCCAAAAAAACAGGTTGGTCAGACAAGTGAATTAGTCATTTTGTCTTGGTATTGCTGTATCTAATGCCATCCATTGATAATCAGCACAATGCCATATTATATTAATATGGCATTGCTTCTGAAGATTGTATTCTATTAATCTGATTCGTCAATATTATGTCTATCTTTTAACTAACTTTGGTCTTGACGATGGGGGGGCATAGCATGCTTGTTCTAGCATCCTGTTTAAAGTGTTGAATAGCCGCTTCTTTTTTCATGATAGAAAACGTTAATTTATCATTTTCTATCTATAAATGGTTTGCTAAAATTTTACACTTGGGGTTATAAAGCCAAGATAGCCTAAATAAGTTAGCGTCCGAATATCTCTGGGCGAGAATTGGTCGACCAGTTGATCATCCGTAAGCTAGTAGGATGAAAGGAAATTAAAAAATGAGCTCAGAAAATAGGATTAAATATTACGCGTTTTTTGATGTTGACGGCACAGTCATCACCTTAAACAGTCTGATGAGTTTTTTGCGCTATTACTACGAGAGCACCGCGCCTTTAAGAGCAGTAGGCACAGTAAAATTCATGTTAGCCAAAGGCCGACTGTACGTTTATCGACGATATATGGGTAAAAACAGAAATTTTTTAAATAGGCTCTATTATAAATTTTTCAAGAATCAACCCGCCGTAAAAATTAGAGAATGCGCTAAAGAATGGTTTTCTGAGTTAGATCATAAGCATAAAGGTTTGTATAGAAAGGGCGTTGTTGAACAACTACATAAACATCAAGCCAAAGGCGCGGAAATTGTTTTTGTTTCAGGGTCATTTCCAGATTGTTTACAACCTTTGGCTGATAAATTTAATGTCAAGCATATATTGGCAACAACAATTGAGCAGCAAAAGGGGGTTTATACTGGAAATATTCTGCCCCCGCAAACAATCGGTGATGGCAAACGGGTTGCAATGGAAAAGTTTCTTCAAATAAAAAATGACTCGCAAGCGTCCGATTGCTATGCCTATGGTGATCATGTCAGCGATATCCCTATGTTAGCAGTAGTTGGAAACTCGGTAGTTATTGCTGGCGATTCTTCTCTAACAGCTCATGCCATAAACAATGGCTGGCAAATTATGGAAAATACATAGCAAATGAAAGATAAAATAACAGCGATTGTCGTTGAGTCTGTCGAAGAACTCAATGCAACGCTTGATAACGAAGTGGATACTACATTTGCGGAGAAAGCTTTGCTATACGGTGGTAATGGCATGCTTGACTCAATAGCGCTTGTATCTTTGATAGTCATCGTAGAAGAGAAAATACAAGATGAATTAGGCGTTGATATCATTTTAGCGAATGAGAAAGCCATGTCTCAGCGTCATAGTCCTTTTTTAACGATTGGCACTTTATCTAATTATATTAAAACCCTTGTTGAGAAAGAACCTCATGACTAAACCCATTACAGTTATTACAGGTGCACGTAAAGGCATAGGACGATATTTAGCGGAGCATTATGTCAGCAAAGGGCATCAGGTCGTTGGTTGCAGTCGCTCCCCCAATAATTGGAGTTTGACTGGTTATGAGCATGTTATTGCCGATGTGTCTGATGAACAAGCAGTTAGAAAATTGTTCAGTTACGTGCGGAAACAGTATGGCCATCTGGATAATCTATTGAACAATGCCGCCATTGCATCAATGAATCATATCATGTTAACACCGTTAAAAACGGTTCATGACATATTAAATACAAACGTTGTTGGGACGTTTTTGTTTTGTCGTGAAGCTGCTAAGCTGATGCAGAAAAACAAATCGGGACGTATTGTGAATTTTACTACGGTCGCAACGCCGCTAAAGTTAGAAGGTGAAGCAATTTATGTGGCATCAAAAGCTGCCATTAAATCTTTAACAGAGGTAATGGCGAGAGAGTTGGCCGAGTTTGGTATTACTGTAAATGCTATTGGCCCTACACCGATTGAAACCGATTTGATTCGTTCTATATCCAAAGATAAAATGGACAAGTTGATTAGTCGACAAGCCATCCAAAGAATGGGGATGTGCGAGGATGTTGCAAATGTTATCGATTTTTATCTTAAAAAAGAAAGTGATTTTGTTACAGGGCAAAGTATTTATTTGGGTGGAGTAACATGAATGCTCAAGCTTTTATTCAAAGATTTCAACAGTTTGATAAAGCGGCAATAGTGAGCCATGGAGAATATTTTTCTTATGCATGGCTCAGTAAAAAAATAGCTGAGTATGAAAAAGCTTTGGAGTTGCAAGGGATTTTATCGGGCGCTATTGTTCAGATCAATGCTGATTTTTCTCCCTATTCTGTAGCGATGCTATTTGCATTAGCAAACAAAAATTGTATTGTTGTGCCCATGACGAAAGTTGTGTTGGCAAAACAGCGAGAATATCAACAGATTGTCGGTATTGAGCATGTTATAAGCTTCAATGAAAAACAATTCACCGTTGAAGATCTTCAATATGCGCAACAACATGATTTATTAATGGGGCTGAAAAAAGGTAATCATCCCGGATTGATCATCATGTCATCCGGTTCGAGCGGAACAAGTAAAGCAGTGGTTCATGATTTATTACCACTGTTGGATAAGTTTGAAAAACCGCGTCACTCTAAACGTATATTAACATTTTTATTGTTCGACCATATTGGTGGCATTAATACGTTATTTTATACATTATATAATGGTGGTTGTATTATCGTCGCAGAGAACAGAACGCCGGATAGTATTTGTTATGCAATTGAACAACATCGAGTGCAAATATTGCCAACGACACCGACGTTTATTAATTTATTGCTATTGAGTCAAGCCTATAAAAAATACGACCTAAGCGCTTTAGAGTTGGTAACCTACGGTACGGAAATCATGCCAGAAAGTGTGCTGCAGCGCTTTCATCAACATTTCCCTGAAGTTAGATTGCAGCAAACTTATGGTTTATCGGAGCTAGGTATCTTACGCTCAAAATCAAAATCGTCGGATTCATTATTAATGAAAATTGGTGGTGAAGGATTCGAAATACGTGTTGTTGATGGTCTATTAGAAATCAAAGCTAAATCAGCAATGCTGGGTTATTTAAATGCACCATCGCCTTTTACGGAAGACGGTTGGCTTAAAACCGGAGATGCCGTCGAAGTTGAAGGTGAGTACCTAAAAATACTCGGTAGAAAATCTGAAATGATTAACGTTGGCGGCGAAAAAGTTTATCCCGCTGAAATCGAAAATGTCTTGCTAGAAATGAACGGAGTTGAAGATGTGCTCGTTGTTGGTGAACCTAACGCAATCTTAGGAAATATTGTCAAAGTAAAGTTAAGGATCAAAGAAGGGTATGATCAAAAAGACTTTAAAATCAAGCTGAGAATTTTTTGTAAAGATAAATTACCAGCGTACAAGATTCCACAGAAAATAGAATTTGCGGATCACCAATTTCATGGCGCACGATTTAAAAAAATGCGTAATCAATCATTAGTAAATTAGAGAGGAAAATGCTATAGAAAAGAACAGCTATTTAAAGCAATTGGCAAAACTATTAGAAGTTAATGTTGAGGCATTAACAGATGAGTTTGTGTTGCAAGAAAATCGACTTTGGGATTCACTGTCTGTCGTTTCTACTATTGCTGCTATTGATAGCCACTATCATGTGGTTATTAAAGGTGAAGAAATAGAGGAATGTTACACACTTGGTGATCTTTTTAGGTTGATTGAACAAAAGTCAGTGAATACCAAACACACTGCTTCTATGGAAAATCAACATGAATGTTAAGCTGAAAAATTTGTCTATTAAGGGTGTTTTGACGGTTGTACCTAAAAACAAATTGGTCTTACAAACACTGAGTGATAAATTTGGTTTTAATGAGATCAAGCGAATCATGATGTCTACGGGTATTGAGTCGGTGGGTATTGCTTTGCCTGATCAAAAAGCGTCTGATTTTTGTTTGTATGCCGCACAACATTTAATGGAACAATTATCAATATTGTCTAAGTCCGTTGACGCGATCATTTTTGTATCTCAAACACCAGATTATAAAATGCCAGCAACCAGTTGTGTTTTGCAGGGTAAGTTAAAATTGCCCAAGACGGTTCTTGCTTTTGATATTAACTATGGATGCTCAGGCTATATTTATGGGTTATATCAAGCGTCATTATTGGTGAATTCCGGTAGTTGTGAGCGAGTGCTCGTATGTGTGGGTGATACGATTAGCCATCACCTTAGTCCTGATGATCAAAAGACGCGCTTAGTGTTCGGCGATGGAGGCGCTGCGACAATTGTAGAGAGAGGCGAACACGATATTGCATTTAATATTATGACAGATGGTACGGGCTTTCAACACTTAATGGTTGACAAAACAAAAGAAGGAAGTGATGCTGATCTTTGTATGAATGGCTCTGAAATTATGGAGTTTGCATTGCGCGAAGTGCCATTATCTATCGATGCTGTGCTTTCACAAATGGATTGGAGAAAAGAAGATGTGGGTATATTTGCATTGCACCAAGCCAATCAGTTTATGCTCGATTATTTACGCAAAAAATTAAATCTTAAAAGAGAGCAAGTACCTATTGCCGTTAAATGTTATGGTAATACGGGGTCTGCTTCTATTCCTTTGGTGCTCTGTCATCATTGCAAAGACTTTACAGCTGAATCACGGGCAAAAGTCATTCTATCTGGATTTGGTGCTGGATTGTCGTGGGGGAGTGTTGCAACGAATTTGAGCCAAACGACTATAATGGATGTCATGGAAATATAGATTATATTAATGAAGATAAAATTTGAACACATTGAAGACTTCTTAGGGAAAAAAAGCACACGTTTTTTCTCTAATGGGTATAAGCGTACAATCCGAACGATAACAGATGTGGTGATCACATCAAAGACAGCAGAGGCCATATGTACAGTTTCCATGCCTGAAGATTGGTCTATTAAGGGTGCTGCCCCCCAAGTCGCACATCTTAGCAGTGTGGACGCGGTACTAATCACATTGCAATTGAGTGAAGCCTACTGTGTTGTTTTGCGCGCTCTGTCGGAAACTATGCGCAAAGCAATTACCATAGTTTCATTTTCAAGCAAAGCAGGTAAAACACCATTTGAAGATTTGGAAAACTTTAAGGCTACTACAACTTTATCTTCTGTAGATGGCGATCTATTTTCCTTTATCAGTTATGTTGGTGAAATAAGAGTCGAACTTCAGCTACGACTTCCATTGGCGTGCGATGATCCCGCTACAATCCCCAAAGAAGGACTCCACTACAGTCTCATTAACGATATTTTAGGAGAACCCAGCAATAATTTTTATGGGACGGGTTTTGCTGACGTTTCTCATGACATTAACGATGTTGTTGTTGATTTAGAAACTTCTTCAGTTACAGCAACAGTTGATAGCGCCTATCCTAACCGAACAGCTTATCAAGGCATGGAGACAGCGTTTGATCATTGTGTTTCACCTATTGATGCGATGGTGATCACTTCGCAGCTAGTGCAATGTTATTTATATCTGTTGGATGGATTGTCACGTGCAAACAGTTCCACGTTATGGATGAGGGCAATGACTTTTTCTACTGTTGATCAGCCTGCTGCTGACACATCTTCTGTTTTCATAGAGGTTGTGAGAAGCGAGAGGGTTTTGGTAGAAGGAACACCTTGGCGATGTGTCAATGTCAAGGGGTATATCGGTGGTATGACTATCTTTTATGGCCTTGGTCATGCATTGCCGCAATAACTTTATTTTAATTTTTGACCTACTGAGGTAAAGTTTTATGAAACTAGCTATATCTGGAACTTATTCGAGTGGTAAAACAACAACCGCGTTCGCATTGTCTCATTTGGTGGGTATTCCTACAACGGGTGCGAAAGCAATGCGGGAAATTTTACCCGTTGCGCTTCCTGGGAAAAGACTGGAAGAATGCGCGCCTGGTGAATTGATGCAATTGTTCGTGCGGCGTACTATGGAGCGGGCAGTAAAAGAGAGTCATTTAGACGCCTTTATTTCTGATGGCTCGTCATTGAATGAATGGGTGTATGGGATGGTTCGAGTTCGTATAGGGATGCACCCAAAAGAAGGACAAGATTTTGATATCCCAAAAACGGAGTCGGTATTAGCTTTTGAAGACATGATAACGAATTTTGGTTCTATTGCGCGAGAACATGCCAAGAATAGCTACAGCGAATTTATCCATTTGCCAATTGAATTCCCATTGGCTAAGGATGGACATCGTCCAGTTTCTGAACGGTTTCGATCACTGTCTGACGAATTACTGCTGAAGACGTTGATAGATCATAATGTTAAATACACGATTGTTGGGGGCTCTATTGAAGAGCGATTAGAGCAAATTGTTAAATTATTCGGTTTTAAAAAGCTGATGTCGTTTGATGAAGCATTAGCGCTTGCATATCAAGATATTGAGACAACTTTTAAGGAAATCGAATGCTCTGTCGCAAAAATGTAGATTTGAGCAGAGTAAATTATTTGGAATCCGATGTGCGAGGCAGATGTATACAAACATGAGGAAGTTTATGATGAATGATGATGCATTAGCATTTTCAGTATTGGATCCAAAAAATATATGGGACTGTTTTAAAGGACAAGCAAGAGAAGTATGATGAATAATCTCCAAGAGGCACTTAAACGTGTAAAGTTAATTGTTAAGCATCCTGGAAACTTGATCACGACCAATGGGTTAATATTTATTTTTGCTGTTGCGAGTGGAGGAATTGTTGCCAACTTGTATTATGCGCAAACATTGCTCTCTCCAATTGGGCATTCAATAAATTTGGCTCCATCATTAATTGGGTTTATTGTAACGTTTATTCAATGGGGTTATGTTGTTGGCTTGCTGTTTATTGTGCCGCTTGTCGATTTCGCAGAAAATCGACGGTTAATTGTCACATTATTGTGTCTATCCTGCTTGTTTCTTTTTGGATTAGTCTTCATTAAAACAAGCATGATATTTTTACTCTTCTGCTTTTTATTAGGTGTTTCTTTAGTGGCACCTCCCATTATGTTACCGTTTGCATCATATATATTGCCAGTGGAGAAGCATGGACAGGCTATTGGAAAAATCATGAGCGGGGTTCTATTTGGGATCATGTTTGCAAGGCCATTAGCTAGTGGCCTTACAGAGATTTTCTCATGGAAAGCCATTTTTATATTTTCTGCTGTTTTTATGGCTATCTTAGCCTGTCTATTTTATTATTTATTGCCTAAACGAACACCAAAACACCAATTGTCTTATTGGACGCTTTTAAGTTCTATGCCGATTATTCTTAAGTCGTATCCAGTCCTACGCAGACGCGCCCTCTATCATGCCTTGCTATTTGGTATATTTTGTTTGTTTTGGTCATCAGTTGCCATGCTATTATCAAGTCATATTTTCCACTATTCTCAAGGCCAAATTGCCTTATTTGCTTTTGCGGGAGCAACGGGAGGCTTTGCTGCACCTATCGCAGGACGTATTGCTGATAGAGGATGGATAAGGCCGGGTACCGCTATAGCAATTATTATTGTTATTTTAGCATTTATCATTGCTAAAATTAGTGGGGAACATTCCGTCATTGCATTAGTGATTTCTGCTTTGCTGTTAGACATAGGCGTCGCTGGTAATGTAGTGCTTGGCCAAAAAGCCTTGTTTTCCCTTGAGCCGGAAATACGTGGACGTTTAAATTCTTTATATGTTGCTAGTTTCTTTATGGGGGGCGCTGTAGGTTCAGCAATGGCTGGGTATTTATTTGCTCATTGGGGATGGGGTTACATTACTGATCTAGGGGTTGCAGTTTCAATGGTGGCGTTTATTTACTTTCTGAGCGAAGTTTTTTCAAGTCGTTCAAATAAATGATACTTTATATATGCTTGCTAGCTCTTTAGTGTTGATATCTTCTTGATGGTAAGCGTCCTTTGTCGTCGCTTTTTGAATCGCGTTATAAATAGCTTTACCTGGAGCTGTTACGGTGTCGCTCCTCAGGTCAATCGGGTTCATTTTTTATTTTTTTTAAAATACCTTCTTTCTCTAGGCTTTCTTGCTGCATCATTTCGCTCGCGGTCATATAACCAATCATGTGGGCATCTTGCTGATCAATTTGTTTTAAGATTTCCTTGTTTTGTGATATTTCACTGGCCGTTTTTACGTGTAGTAATTTATCCCCTTTTTTATGTAGCGCGAAAAGCATGCGATTGTCTTTCTCGGAAAGTTTTTTCGCGAGTATGCGATACTTGGGGCTATTGATATCTAGATAGCCCAAATAGGTTAAGGTGCGCACATCTCGTGGAGAGAATTGATCGGTCATTTTATCATCCGCCAATATTTCCTCAGGCTTCATTTTAAAAACAGTGGATTTCCCTATTAATTGGATCGTTATTTCATACTCCCCGTTTTTATCTTTTTCGATCTCGGCAACTCGATAGATGGGATTAAATGCAAGTGCGGTTTTTGGAGATAAGCTTTTTGAGATGGCGTCTAAGTGTTTTTTAAATTTACGAATTATCTTTTTCATATTACAAGTCTTCGTACATTCTTCTTGCCTCAGTTAACACAGCAAGAATGATATCACTTTTTTCTAATAGCCGCATCTTAAAGGTGTTCAAATCCGGATTCAGTGGTTTTAAATATTGATGATCTAGATCAATCAATAACTGCCTAAAAACCGGTGATTTTGAATCATGTAATTGAACCAGAACATAGCTTCTGTCTTTAGGTGTTTTTTCAGGGTCAAATATCAACATGCCATCGCGTGGGAAAATAGGTTCCATCGAAGAATCCGGCATGATTGTAGCAAAGCCTTTTTCGCTAATGTTTCCTAAGAAAGGAATTTTTTCGCCTCCCTCTTGTTGAGAGTCGTTGGTAAATAACTTTTCCCAATGGATGAGGGGAATGTGCTTTATTTTTTGTACCGAAACCGCATGATTTTCTTGGGTATTCATATCCGATAGCTCTGAAGGCAGAGGGGCTTCTCCCAGCAATTGATCAACGTTTAGGGAAAAATACTCAGCAATAGGTTTTAAGGAAGAGTGGTAAGGGCGCGTAGATTTACCGGTGACAATACGATGTATTGTAGGCTGAGGAATGTTCAGCTCCCTCGCTAAATCTGTCGGCTTCATGTCTTTTTGGAAGAGAAGTTTTTTAAGTATGTTGCTCAATTGAGGAAATTTTTTCGCCATTCCAATTATTTAATCCGCTAAATTTACTCCTATCATAATGAAACATGATATCTAAACTTTGGTTTTCTGTCATTAAAATGTGTAAATTTTATTATTGTTTTTAAGGCTCTCTTAACTTTCAGCATAAAAATGTTGATCACTTAATGCGATGATCGCGCATAACTAGCTGTAAATATATTAATATTATTGATATTTAAAATATAGGCTAATAAAGCCAATAAAAAACTTGTATTATTATAAATAAGATGTATTATTTATTCATCTTTAAGCGTAAAGATTTATCAAGTTTCGTTATTATAGGGAAACCAGTGAGCTTTTATGTTAGTTGTCATACGCCAGGAAAACAACCACCTCTATCATATCGATAAGGTTTTAATGAGCAAAGTGGTTTATAGAGAAATTGCCGCCATCATGGAGTTTGGAGAAATTTTTTATCAACAACGACGTTATTGGTTTTTGACGAGCCTATGTATCTCCAAAAGTAAGTGCGGCAATCAAAAGATAATAGATGTATTGGTTGACATTGATCAGCGCATTAATTTGGGGATCAAGACCTAAAAAGGGAAAATATTTTTCTGAGTATTAAAAATTTTGGAGTAAATATGCGAAATTTTAAAAGTGATAATTTTGCTGCTTTATATAAAGACATGTTACAAGAAGTAATAAAAAATCCTGATAGTAAAGTTGCGCCGAGAGGGGAAAAAACCCAGGAGCTTTATAATGTCGTATTAGAATTAACGAATCCTTTAGAAAATACTTTTTTCAATTCTGTTCGTGCGCCATCAGAGAAATATTTAGCTGGGGAGTTAATTTGGTATTTTTCTGGGAGAAATGATTTGGCGTTTATAAAAAAATATTCAAAATTTTGGTCAGCAATTGCCTGTGAAAATGGAACTTGTAATAGCGCTTATGGGAATTTGTTGTTTAATGAAGTCAATGAATATGGTTTTACAGAATGGGCATGGGCTCTGACGGCGTTGAAAAAGGATAAGAATACTCGACAGGCAATCATGCGGTTTAATAAACCAAGGTTTTCTTATGAAAACAATAAAGATTTTGTTTGTACATTGGCGGCTCAGTTTATCATCAGGAATAACGCATTACATTTTACCGTGATTATGCGATCTAATGATTTACGATTTGGTATTCAATACGATGTTCCTTTTTTTACTACGTTACAACAAGTAATGCATAAACAATTGTTATCGATTTATCCAGATCTTCAGTTGGGTTGTTATACGCATATTGTGAATTCTATTCACTTGTATGAAAAGGATATCGATGAAGCAAAAAATTCGCTTGAGAGTCAATTTTATTCTACTAGGCTGCCTACTATTGAGACGTTATTACCGGTTTCTGGAGAAGGGAGACCGGTACAAGCATATATGGATTTATCCTATGGATTGATCGACCCAGCAATTCAAGATACTTTTTATCGTTGGGTCGCGAAAGCTGCTGGGATTTTTTCTGATGTGCAGATGGTTAGTTAATTCACATGAAAGGAGAACAATGATGATACTAATAGAAGGGCTTATTGGCGCAGGCAAAACAACGTTAGGCGAATTATTAGAAGATCGATGGCATATTCCGCTGTCTCGCGAGCTTTTAGATGATAATACATTATTAATATTGAATAGATTTTATTCGGAAAAACAGAGGTGGAGTTTTCTTTCCCAAGTGAATTTTTTAATTAATCGCTTAGCCATGTCATTAGAAATGCAATTAGGTTGGAGGCGGCTTTTATCAGACCGTTCAATTTTTGGCGATAGAATTTTTGCAGAAATGCTATATGAAGAAGGGGTGATGACGCGCGAAGAGTTTTCAACGTATGATAAAATGTTTAATCATGTTTTAAAGATACATGGTCAATCGGACTTGCTGATTTATGTCGATTGTGATGTCGATGTGGCGATATCTAGGATTAGCCATAGAAATAGAGATTGTGAAAAAAACATTTCCCGAGAGTATTTGATAAAGTTAAATAAAAAATATAAATCTTGGTTCAATTGTTTTCATGATGCGCCCAAATTGTTATTGAATACCAACCATGTTGATATACGAACCCGAGAAGGAGAAGCGTATATCCTTCAATTGATTGAGCATGAAATCGATGCAAAGAAATTAACTATTTTCCAAGAGGGCTCTTCTGTTCCTCGAAGGAATTTTTATTTAGGTAAAGAACAGTGCTTTGCCGTAGGATGAATAGATGCGATATTTTTTAATATTGATCACCAATAACGAGAGTATATGTCAAATACCAATAATCTAATAGAAATAGCAAACGAAATGAGACAACTTATGCTAACCAGAGCCTCTACTCATACGGATTTTCATTTATCCTCTGGGCTGGGTATAGTTGAACTAAGTATCGCTTTGGATGAAATATTTGATGCGGATAAAAATAAAATTTTATTTGATGTTGGGCATCAAAGGTATCCCTTTTTAATGTTACAGGAAAAACGAAAAGGGGGGCAATTACAATTCCCTGAAACAAATGATTACGATATGTTTTGTTATCCAGGTTTTGCTGGGTTGGCGGCTGCTTCAGCTTTGGGATATGCCATTGCCTATCCGAAGAATAAGGTAATTGCAGTGATAGGAGACGGTGCATTAAGTTGTGGCGAGACATATGAAGCCTTGAATTGCATTGGTGAGCTACAAGCGAATATATTAATCATCCTAAATCAAAATGGTATGTCTATTACTAAAAATGTAGGCGCGCTTTCCGATGGAAAAACGGTGGAATTATTCGCAAAAAGCTTGAGGCTTGATTACAAGGGAATTTGCGACGGTCATGATATTGATGGGCTGATAAAAGTTTTGAGACAATTAAAGCATCAAAAAGGGCCTCTCGTATTACATGTGCAAACAGTAAAAGGGAGAGGATATTGCTGGGCAGAAAAAAACCCAACGAAATTTCACATGTCTTTTTATCCTTTTGATCCAGAAACAGGGCTGTATGAGCCCAATCAAGATGCCGTAAAACGATTATTTATTGAGGCGATGAATAAATTAGAAACCAAAGGTATTTCCTACATTGAAGAATATCACGATGTTTATTTTACTTTTCCCGCGATGCCGACGATCAATAGGATCCAAGAAGCTTATCCTAAGAACGTGTTAGATACGGGGATTAGCGAACAATGCTGTATGACTTTATCAACGACGCTGGCTGGTTTAAATAAACGCGTTATTATGTTGATAGGGGCTGTTTTTTTGACGAGATGTTATAGCCAGCTATATGATTTATGTCATCAAAAATCGCCTTTAACGGTTATTTTAAATTTGACGGGGGTGACCCATTATGGGTCGACGCATCAAGCGGTCTATACCGTTGGGTTATTGAGACCTATTCCTCACGCGACAATATTATATCCAGTGAATTTGATTGAGTTTGAACAAATGTTAGATTTTGCTTTTCGATTTAATCAACCAGTATTTTTGCAAATTCCCAAAGAAAATATTTCGATGAAAAATACGGTTTTATCCTATGGGAAAGGCGTTTTATTAAAAAAAGGGGATCGAATAACCATTTTAGTGATTGGGGGAATGTTTCATATTGCTTTTTATTTAGCTGGTCGTTATGACGAAGTGGAAATTGTTAACCCGAGATTTTTAAAACCGTTTGATTATGAATTATTAAAAAAGAGCATTAAGAAAACCGGACGGTTGTTAATTATTGAAGAGGGTTTTAGGAAAGGCGGACTTGGCGAAGAAATTTTATCCTTTTTAAAAGAAACGTCTATTACGTGTAAAACAAAATTGATTGCTGCAGCAGATATTTTTGTTAGTTGTCATCATTATAATGAGGTTTGTGACGAATATGGGTTGACGGTGAGCGCATGTGAAAAAGCTATTCAAACTCTATTGCGAAAAACCGTTCAACTGAGTGGCTTAATAGAAGAAAAGAAGGAAAAGCGCGCATGATCATATCGAAGCCCCAGCCGCCTATGATTGAGTTGGCTTATGAAATGGTCCAACACGCATATGCCCCTTACTCAGGGTATCGGGTTGGTGCTTGTGTGGAAACAGAGGATGGCTGTTTGTTTGGCGGCTGTAATGTAGAGAATTTGGCTTTTGGATCTACGATGTGCGCAGAAAGAAATGCCATTGCTGCCATGATTGCCGCAGGAAAAAGAACGATTCGATCAATGGCGTTGGTTGGATCTGGAGATCAACTCTGTTTTCCTTGTGGCGCTTGTCGGCAGGTGATGAGGGAATTTGCGCGACCGAACGTGCCAATTTATCTTTTAGATATCAATAAGGGGCATGTGCAAACGGCAATACTAGATTGGTTATTGCCTATGCCCTTAGAGGGATTTCAAAAGCAAAAAGAACAATTAACGAGGACTAAATGAGTATGCGAATGACGAAAATAAAATATATTATATTTGATTTAGATCAAACTATTGTTAATCACCTGCGTGGAGAGAAAAAAGGGCTTGAGTGGATATACGCCGCTTTTTTAAAAGAGAATGTGAGGAGTTTTCAACAATTACATGATGATTTTACTCGGATCAATACTGCCTTATGGATCGATTTAGAAAAAGGGGAATATGATGCAGCATTTATTATTGATAACCGATTTAAATATTTAACCCAGTTGTATGCAGTAGATGAGAAAGTAGAGATTATCCAGAAGGCTTATACGGATCGGTACATTGATCATAGCATTCCCTTCAAAGGGGCGGTAGCACTATTGGAAGAGCTTTCTACTATGGGAATCCCATTAGGAATTGGGAGCAACGGGTTTATAGGATGTCAAACGCGAAAGCTTGATCGGCATCGATTAAAACAATATTTCTCTAAATATTATTACGGAAATCGCGCGCCATTTTGCAAGCCACATCAGCATTTTTTCCGCAGTATCACCAAAGATTTAGAATTACGTGCAGAAGAAATTTTATTTATTGGGGATTCCGAAGGTAATGACATTGTTCCGGCCGTTGCATTTGGGATGAAAACATTACACATTAACCAAGATTATTTGGTTGGAGATTGTTTGGATCATAAAAAAATATTAGCGCGTATCAATGAGATTATTCATGGTAATTAAATTCTTTAATAACTTTTTTGGAGGTAATAAATGAAAAAAGAACTTTTTTTAAAAAAACTATCAGCAGTATGTGGTGTTTCCATGCATGGGTTAGATGGGACAGAGTTTTTGCAACAATCAGGTTTCTTTGATTCCCTGGCGTTACTTGGGTTGATAGCTATGTGTGATAAAGAATTTCACATAACGATCCCAACCCGAGAAATTCTACAATTAAGTACGGTCAATGATTTGTATATTAAGATTCAAGAAAAAGTAAATGCGAAAGCTTAATCACCCTATTGATGATTGTGGGTATTAAAAGGAAGAAAAGAGATGAAAGCGGCTATTTGTGATATTGATTACTATTTACCAGTACAGATTTTAAGTAATGAAAAACTTGCCGAAAATTTTGTTGATTGGTCGGCAGAAAAAATTAGTGATAAAACAGGAATTGATCAACGGCATGTTGCAGGACAGGAAGAGTGTGCTTCTGATCTGGCGTTGATGGCAGCAAAACAATTATTGAATAAACATCGAGAAATTGTAGAAAATATCGATTTTTTATTATTTTGTACACAATCTCCTGATTATTTATTGCCGACGTCCGCTTGTATTTTACATGAAAAATTACATCTTCCTCGTTCATGCGGCGCCCTCGACTTTAATTTAGGATGCTCTGGATATGTTTATGGGATCGGATTAGCAAAAGGATTAATCGAGAGTCAACAGGCGAAAAACGTATTATTATTGACGGGAGATACTTATACAAAATTGATCGATCCTCAGGATATTGGAACTCGAAGTATTTTTGGCGATGCAGGAACGGCCACTTTGATTTCTGCAATTCCCGATGCGGGACAAATGAGTTATATTCATCAACCTTTTTTTGGTACTGATGGAAAAGGGGCGGAAAATTTGATTGTTAAGCAAAGCGGGATGCGGAAGGGGATTCAGTCTTATTCTGCAGGAGAACATTCTTCTTATTTGTATATGAATGGTCCGGAAATCTTTACATTTACTATCGAAACGATTCCCGCATTAGTGGATCGAATATTGCAACACAATAAAAAGAAGATGGCGGATATTGATTTGTTCGTTTTTCATCAAGCCAATGCATACATACTGAGCTATTTGCGAGATCGTATGCAGATTCCAAAAGAAAAATTTTACCTTGATCTTCAGGATACGGGGAATACTGTGTCTTCGAGTATTCCGATCGCTTTGAAGCGAGCCTGGGATTTAGGAAAAATAAAGCCACGGGCGT
This sequence comes from Gammaproteobacteria bacterium GWF2_41_13, assembly GCA_001801315.1. Lineage (GTDB taxonomy): Bacteria > Pseudomonadota > Gammaproteobacteria > UBA12402 > UBA12402 > UBA12402. The sequence goes on from MGXI01000039.1 coordinate 17,631, forward strand.
CAGTGATGCTCGTGGGGTTTGGCGTAGGATATTCATGGGGTGGAATGATTGTTTTGCCTCATTTTTTAGAAAATCGATAGAGTAGCAGATAGGAGAGAAATTTTTATGATAAGTAGTGAAATGCATCAGCCAAAAAAGAGCCTTTTATTTATTATTGCTGTGTTACTGATATTTCCTATTCCTCAAATAGCAATTGATTTGTATTTGCCTTCATTGCCATCGATGGTGTCATATTTTAATACAACCAGTTATTACTCTTTATTGACATTAACATTTTATCTTTTGTCATTAGGAATTGCTCAGCTTATTTATGGGCCGTGTTCTGATCGTTGGGGTCGTAAGCCAGTCTTGTTGGCAGGGATCGTTATTTTTTTTATAGGAAGCATTGCTTGTGTCATGGCATCCTCTATAGAACAGTTAATTATTTTTAGGGTTATTCAGGGATTTGGAATGGGATGTGGATTAGTCGTTGCAAGTGCGATATTGGGCGATAGTTTTACAGGAAAACCTTTAGCTAAAATGACGACATGGTCTTCGACTATTTTTTCTTTATCTGTGTTGTTGGCACCGCTATTAGGAGGATATTTGCAAACGGTAAGTGGATGGCGCGCTAACTTTATTTTCATGGCAAGTGGGGGAGGTATCGTATTTTTAACGACCCTATTTTTTATTCCTGAAACTAATAAACAAAAAGATGCTTCGGCCTTAAATCTTTATAAAGTCATAAGAAATTATTTTTCCATTGTTAGCAACATTAGATTTATGTGCTATGTCATTTGTTTGTTATTTGGTTATAGCTTAGGGATTACTTTTAATGTTGTTGGCCCATTTTTATTGCAAAATATATTCCATCTTTCTGTGATGTATTCTGGCATCATGCTTTTTCTAACTGGGATGGCTTATTTGGCAGGCACTTTAAGTAATAATCATATATTGAATTTTTTTACTGTAAATACAGCTATTTTGATCGGAATTATGATTATGTTAGGAAGCGCCATCTCATTGCTTTTTTCCGGTTTGGCAGGATGGTTTACTCCGCTGAGTATTATGCTATTTACCTGCCTTTCCATATTTGGTGTTGGTTTTATTTTCCCTAATTGCTTCGCTAAAGGATTAGAGTTTTTTCCAGAAAAATTGGGTTCAGCCAGCGCTATCATTAGTTCTGCTGGATTGGTAGGTGTGTCATTAGTCGGCGGTATTGTTGCACGCATTTCTATTCATAGCGCCATTGCATTAGGCGTAGCATTTTTTATTGAGGCGGTCGGTTGCTTAATAAGCTATGTGTTTATAAAGATATCTTATGCTTCTTCGAAAGCCTGATAACTATTATTTTTAGGGTATTTTCTATGTCTCATCACTCTATCGCGAAGGTGTTTCATTGTATTGTTACAGAAGTGTGTCGACGTTGGGCTATTCCCAATATAACTTATGCGCTTGTTCATGATCAACAAGTGATCGATGTGCAATCTTGTGTTGCAGATAATTTTTTTTCACGCACGCCGAGTACAGAAAAATTATTTAGGATTGGGTCGAATAGTAAAGCGTTTGTTTGTACGGCTTTGGTAGAATTAGAGAAACAAGGGAAATTATCATTAAACGATAAGGTGGTTGATTACTTACCTGATTTTAGAATGCATGCGGATATGCTAACGAAGCAGGTTAAAATAAGAAATTTAGTGACACATAGTACAGGTATTGGAAAATTTACTTCTTGTTTATTGGCGTGCCTAGATTATTCGACAGAATCTATTGTTAGAAGTTTACGATATTTAAAGCCTATTGCACCGTTTAATAAATCATTTCAATATAACAATGCCCTTTATACAGTAGCTGGAAAATTAATAGAAACAGTAACCCATGTTAGTTGTCATCAATATTTTCAAGAGAATTTTTTCTCTCCACTAAAGATGGATAATACGCATACAGCGCTATCAAATGCTTATCGGCCATTGCTGGCAATCCCTCACATTGAATATCAGCATCAAACAATTCCCATCCAGCAAAGCCCTGCGGAAGATGTGTTTGAGATGGGAGGGAATATTATCTCTAATGTGCATGATCTAGCGAAGTGGTTATTATTTAACTTAAAGATTACGACTTGCTGCGAGAAAAAATTTTCTTATTATCAACAGTTATTTCAGCCTCAAATACCGCTTATTCAGCCGGCAAACATCAACCAATTATATCATTACCTAAATGCTACTTCTTATTTAATGGGATGGCAGCAAGTGAGTTTTAAGCAATATAAGATTTTTGAACATATGGGAACTGCGTTGGGGTATACCACCAGTCTGTCTTTTTGTCCGCAACTTAAATCAGGGTTGATCCTTTTGGCAAACAAAAATGATTTATGGAATCCAATCGGCTTATTACTTATCAATTTCTATGAGTTATTAACGACTAGACGTCATTCAAATTTAATACCCATCATCAAAAAACAGCATGACCATTTCAGGCAGTCTTTGCAAGCTAAATTAGATGCGATGCAACCATTTCCATTGCCTAAAAAATTCCAACAGTGCAATTTACATTATAGAAATGCCATGTATGGTCATTTAATGTTTGATAGTAATTCTCATGTGGCCTCGTTAACGTTAGCGCCAAAAAAGATAAAGATTGTTTTAGACTACTTAGGGAATGATAAATTTAAATTTGTTGATGAATATTTTAATGTTGGAGAACAATTTAAATTAATTACGCTTTGTTTTTCGGGCGATGCTAAATTATTAACAATGGAGATTTTTATGGATAATCACCATGGAGATTTATCATGGGTTGATACACAAACCTTTTACTTGGTTTCAAAAAAAAATAGAGGAGTATAAAAATGCCAATAGCCCAAGTGAACGGCGTGAATATTTATTACGAAGAAAATGGAGCAGGCACAGAAACAGTTATTTTTATTGCAGGGTTTACTGCGGATCATGTTGCGTGGAAGGATATGGCTCGCCGATATTCTAAACAGTATCGAACTATTATTTTCGATAACCGTGGTGTAGGGCGATCCGATTGCCCAACATCTCCTTATACTGCGGAAATGCTGGCCGATGATACGAAAGCATTATGCGATGCTTTACGTGTAGGACGAGCTCATTTTATTGGAAGTTCGATGGGTGGGCAAATTGTTATGATGTTAGCGCATAAGTATCCTCAATTAGTAAAATCAGCGGTACTTGCGAATTCCATTATGAAAGTAGAGGGATTTCTTACCGGATATTTACAGTTACTTGAAGGGCAGCATGAATTAATTCGGCTAGCAACGGACAAGAAATATGCTGAAATGGTGAAACAAGTTTATACGCAAGTCAATCTTGGTTGGATTTTTTCATCAAAATATTTAAGTGCGCCAGGTGTGATTGCTGCGCAAATCGAGTTTGGTAGAAATTTGATTACTGAGGTGGGGTTTTGTAATCAAATAAATGTATTTCAAACATTTGATGCGAGTGCATGGTTGGAAAGAATAGAATGCCCTTGTTTGGTTATTGCTTCTGATGCAGATAAAATATTACCAGTATCGGCGGTACAAGTAATAGCGAGAATGATTCCGGGAGCAGAATTTCACGTATTTCCTGCGCCAGTTGGGCATTTGCCGCATGTAGAAGTCCCGGATGAATTTTACAAGATTACTTCAACATTTATAGCAAAACAATGCCGCCCGTCTTGTGGCACTTATGTTCGATCTCCCGTCTCGACATTTTTTCTTCCTACCGTTGATCACTTACCACAACGCGTAATCTTATCGAGTACTCCGCCTAAAATAGGATCAGGATGTTTTCATTGATCTAGAGAGTGTTTAACCAAGGATTGATAAACATCTGTACTAAGCGTGAGATATTTGATTCCGCTATTTTTCTATAAAGAATGATAGTTTTATATTTTTATGAAGGAGGTTTTCGATGTCCGAAATAGCGATTATTACCGGTGGCGGGACCGGTATTGGGCAAGCATTGGCAGTATGGCTTGCAAAGAGAAAGTTCGATGTATTAGTTGTTGGTAGAACATTAGATCCCTTGCAAAATACAGCAAAATTCTTGCCGGAAAAAATACGCTATTTAACAGCAGATGTGTCTAAAGAAATGGATCGACAGAAAATTAACACGAAAATTGACGATCAAAAAATCAAATTGCTAATTCATAATGCCGCAGTATTGTCGCCAACAGGAGATATTCTAAATGTCGACGCAGCGCAATTTGAACAGCAGCTTGCGATCAACCTAGAAGCGCCTTTATTTTTAACACAGTGCCTGCTCAAAAATATGCTACCAGGCGGGCGTGTTTTTTGTGTGTCTTCAGGTGCTGCGTATTCCGCTATTCCTGGATTAGATTCTTATTGTGTTTCAAAAGCCGCATTAACCATGCTGTATAATGTGCTCAAAAATAGTTTAAAGAAACATCAAATACAAATAGGCAGCGCTTTTCCTGGAATTGTAGATACGCCCATGCAAGAATTAATTCGATCTCTTGATGTGAATGATTTCCCTCAGGTTGATTTTTTTAGGTTCTTTAAAGAGGAGGGGAAATTGCTTTCGCCTCAAAAAGTTGCAGAATGTTTTGGTTGGCTATTGCTTGATGCTGATGATGAAACTTTCAGCAAGAAAGATTGGGATATCAAAGAACTGCTAGACATAGTAAAATAAAGCCAATCTGGGTTGGGATATTATAAGACTGGGTTACCCTGTTTTATCGAGGATATTTTGTACGCTGAAAGTGAGATTCTGCGAAAACGGGAATTAAAATCTAGAACAAGGCAAGGAATAGTAGCGGTTAAGACAATCGATTTAAAAGAAGATGGGGCGATTGTGATGGTTTTAGAGGGATCATGGAAGGCGGATACAAAATGATGCGGATGTAAGTACTTAGGCATTGAGAAATAATAACCTGTACAATTAGAGCATTATATGTCAAGATTCATCCATGAATGAAATGGATGATATCAAGAA
>MGXI01000040.1:0-2937 GCA_001801315.1 Gammaproteobacteria bacterium GWF2_41_13
TAATTTGTAAAACAATCAGGCCTTGCAGTTCATGCGTTTGTCGAAACAATAAGAACATGCGCGTCGCATGAGGTGCATTAACTAACAGTAGCAAGATGCTCGATACCAACAGCATGCCCACGGATAGCGATAACGCCGATATATTTTTATGGCTATTTTTTGCAATATAAATACTGGAATACGCATAACACAGTGGCGACAACAATCCCAAAAACAACCAGGGCAAAGTAGAAATAGTGAGTAAATTTACGCGCGGCCAAGCCAACAGTAAAATCCCGAATACGCCTAATAAAAAACCAATGTTCCGCACGAAGCTATATCGTTCTCGAAAAAAAAATAACGCCATCGGATATAGAAATAACGGTGCTGTATTAATCACAACGGCCATCAACCCTACCGGCAAATGAGCGGCCACAAAATACATATTCGTATTAGGGATAACAATACCTAGCAGCGCTATGTATCCATAATAACGCCATTCTGAGAAAGCTATTTTAATAGGGTATCGACAGCTGTATGCCGCCAAAAACAAACAACATGCAGGGCCCAGCGCTAACCAAAATGAATACGCCAATACGTCAACATGATGCGCCATCACATATTTGTTGATCGTAAATCCAATACCCCACAATAAGCCTAAACTGATGAACAGGCCGTTTTTTTTCATAGGAGCAATTGTTTTAAAATAACCATGTGTTTCGCGGCAGCGCCTCGATTTTTTTCAACCACTTGTTTGGCGCGATCACCATAGCTCGATCGAAGCGTTTGATCTTCTAAAAACCGAATGACCTTATCGGCTAAAGTATCCGCGGTTGCTACAATCTCAATGGCTTGAGCCTCTTTTAACAGCCGGACCGCTTCCGTAAAATTAAACGTATGCGGTCCTACCATAATGGCTCGTCCCAACACAGCAGGCTCTAACACATTTTGCCCTCCACAGGGCAAAAGACTTCCACCCACAAACACCACATCGGAAACGCGGTAAAACAACAACATTTCGCCCATGCTATCACCTAGAAAAATATCGGTTTTTTCATCGCAAGACTGTTGGGCACTGCGTAAAACAATTTGATACCCGCGGGCTCGACATAAATCGGCCACTGTTAAAAATCGATCAGGATGACGTGGCACCAACAATAACAAACACTCGGGAATTTCAGTTTTTATACGAGCAAACGCCTCTAAAATATAAGCTTCTTCGCCTTCTCGGGTACTCGCCGCAATAAAAATTAATCGCTGTTCGCCCAATTGTTTTCTTAATCTTTGCGCCTCTAACTCAAGATTCGCGGGTAATGCTAAATCAAATTTAACATTACCGGTGATTTGAACTTTATTTTTATCTGCGCCCAATCGATAAAAGCGATCCGCATCTTCTTGCGTCTGTGCCGCGATACAAGTCAGCTGAGATAACATCGATTGCGTAAAATATTTTACCCGTTCATATTTTTGTGCGGATTTTTCTGATAAACGCGCATTGGCCAACACGATCGGAATTGACGCTCGATGCGTATAATGCAATAAATTGGGCCATAATTCGGTTTCCATTAAAACAAGTAATTTGGGTTGGGCACGTTTTAAAAAACGCTTCACGGCACACGGCAAATCATAAGGCACATAGCTATGAAATACCGTATCGCCTAATAACGTTTTAACTCGATCTGATCCAGTCACCGTCATCGTCGTCACGAGAATTGGCAAATGAGGATATTGTTGTTGAACCGACTGAATTAAAAGCGCGGCAGCGACCGTTTCTCCTACCGAGACCGAATGCACCCAAATACCCTGTTGCGCCGATGTTGGTATATCCACAAAACCAAAACGTTCTCCCCATCGCTTGCGATATCCAGGCAACTTTCGCGAACGCCACAACAAACGGATAAAAATAAATGGCAAAGCTAAATAAAATAAAACGCTATACACATAGCGTAAAAACTTGATACCTATTTTTTTAAAATGATTATTTCGCATGTCGTTGCCGTATTGCCTCAAATAAACAAACACCGGTTGCAACAGATACATTTAAACTCGATACAGCCCCCGCCATGGGAATATGCAGCAAATGGTCACAATGCTCTTTAGTCAGTCGCCTTAATCCTTGTCCTTCGGCGCCTAATACGATCGCGATGGGCCCGGTCAAATTAAAATCATACAAACTATCATCGGCCTCTTCAGTTAATCCAATTAACCAAACACCTTGTTCTTTTAATTGGCTCATCAATCGTGAAAGATTAGTCACCGTAATAAGCGGCACGGTTTCTGCTGCGCCGCACGCCACTTTTCGAGCCACGGGTGTCAATGTGGCCGCCTGATCTTTGGGAATAATCACCGCCTGAACACCAGCGGCGTCCGCTGTTCGCAAACACGCACCTAAATTATGGGGGTCTTGAACGTGATCCAAAATCAATAAAAAGGCCGGCTCTTTCTGCTGCGCTAAGAGGTCTAATAACGCGTACTCGTCTTCTATTTTTTTTGACTGCAGATTAGCCGCAATTCCCTGATGCACAACATCGCCAAATTGACGTTGAAAATCTTCCGCTGATTTCCACTGAATTGCGATGGCATGTTGCTTAGCCAATGCCAAAATAGCTTGAATTTTTGCATCTTGAGACAATGTCGATTTTAAATAAAGCGCTTGTATTTCATCGGGTCGCTTTTCCAAAACCGCTTTGACAGCATGAAGGCCGTAGATGAAAGTAGAGGATTTCACGAGAAACCTCGAGTAAGTTGATATTTTCGTGACATTAATTTAGTTAGATGATTGGGGGATTGAATCGCTTCGCGATTTTTAACATTGTCATCCCGCGGCTTGACCGCGGGATCCAGAAAACATCTCATCCATGAATTTCTGACTGGATCCTGGATAATTTTGCGCATCCATGCGCAAAATTTCCAGGATGACAAATCACCGAATAATGATGATACAGCCTCAGTCGCGAA
>MGXI01000040.1:2959-28597 GCA_001801315.1 Gammaproteobacteria bacterium GWF2_41_13
CTCAATCCTCGACCCTCAATCCTAAATGACTTCACATCCGCCACCCGTACAAGCAAGCTCGCCTTTTAGTTCTGTTTCATCGGTTCGCTCATAAACAACAATCTGTGAAAAATCGACCCCACGAAATTTTTCTTGCAACTTCTCATACGTTTCTTGATCAATTTCTTCGTAAGGCGCTAATTGATATACATGATTATTGCGCGGCAAAAAGGACAAACCGCCGATAATATCCCAATTGCTATACAACCAGTTCGCGACATAAATCCATTCATCCTCTCCCACATAAATTGTCACGGATGGATTATGCTCGGTATAGTGTAATTTAACGATTTTCCAATGTTCAAGTTGTTGAAGCGCCGTGATATCACTCTTGACAATCGCGCCATCGGGCGCTTTAACTGGAAATTCCAAAACAAACGTCGTCGCTGTTTCTTCATGTTGCCCGACTTCTGGATGATAAGGCACGCCTTGATTTTTAAGCATTTTAAATAAGGAGTCCGTCGCTGAAATGCGCACTCGACGAATATAATACTGTGAATGACGTGGATGCATGCCCGAGGCACAGTCCACCATCTGCGAAACTGTGCCTGAGGGTTTCACACAAGTAATCGCCGTCGATGGGTTAATGCCAAATCGTTCAGCATACAATGCGTTCGTTTGAATCGCTTTTTGTTTGATTTTAGCGAGCACTTTTTCATCACGAACCGCTTCACAATCCCATTGCCCCGTAATCGACACACCCAACAATCGCTCTTCTTCGCAATTGTGTTTCCATTCCTTTGAAAGATAAGGAAAATGCGTCAACATCGATTGGTACGTCCCAAGGATGGTCGCCAAACGCACCTTCTTTAGAAGCGTTTTTTCCGTATCTTCCGCACGCGCAATGATTTCTGACAAGTTACAAAATTGCTTGGATTTTAAAATGATTTCGCCACAGGGATTCGCGCCCATAATCCCGACAACATGATCGCCTGCGAGATAGCCGTCTTTCTTTAATTTCTCGAGCCGCCTTGCCGGCAACGTTTTGGCTAACCCGCCTCGATTAAAAATACCGCGTTCACCCGTACCACTTTTCATGAGCGCAAGCCATTCTTCCAAAAATTCCACATTCGTCGGTTTTTCTTCATAAACCGCTGAATTATTCGCAATCGAACGCTGTGGGTAAGTGTAATAAAATTGCCCTTTTTTCGCATCCCGCATATCTTGATCGTCTAAATCAGACAAAGAAATCATGGCGCTTCGACGTACACCACCTGAAACAACGACCTCACCGATTTTGCATAAAATATCGTGCACATTAAGATTCGTGAGCCGCCGACCTTGCCGGCTCAGTATTTTTTCTCGCGTAAAATCTAGTAAAGCACGCAATGGTTCTGGCCCTGAACTTTTCCCACCAATCGTTTTTAATCGCGCGCCGGCTGGGCGTAACTGCGTGTAATCAAATTTAATGTCTTTGCCTTCAAACCATGTTTTCAACCCTAAGACGAGCGCTTCACACCAACCTTCTTTGCTATCAGGAATCACGTATGTCGGTAACATATTGCCGGACTGCTCTTTAATTTGAGGTAAACCCTGCACATTTTTACTCTCCACTGAAAAGCCGACGCCTGTTCCACACATCAATACATACATAACCTCTCCAAAATCCTGCAACTGAGAAGGCGCAATGAAAGAACAATTATAGGCACAAACATGAGTGGCTTTTGCGGCCTTTCCAGAGAATTGTAATAGTCGCATGGACGGCATGATATCCTGCCTTAAAATCGCCTGCCTTAATTCTTGATAGTCGCGATGCTCAAGCTTATCGCCCAGATTGTCTTTCATAAAACTCAAATAGCGATCGACCGTTTCGATCCAAGTTTCACGCCGCTTTTCATCTTCAATCCAACGCGCATAAGTGCGCAAATAAACAAACTCACTCAGGGTATTTCTAAAATATTGCCGACTAGCTTCCGCTAATTTTTTAACGTGCTCAGGAATTTCAACCCGCTGCTTTCTCGCTTCTGCGCGTTTTTCACGATACAAAATATACGCTTTGGCCGTTTTAATGTAATCGCTTAAAATTAATTCCTTTTCGACCGTGTCCTGAATACCCTCGACGGTCGGGAAAAAATTTTTATACCGGCGTTTGATTAAATTTAAATCCGCCGCGATTTTACGAGCGATGGCAGAAGCATCATCGTAAGACCCTTCGCTGGTCGCCTGCATTGCTTTAAAAATCGCTTGCGTAATTCGATTAACGTCAAAAGGCACCATCATCCCATCACGTTTTTGAATCTTTTTAATCAGCCCACTTTTGCTCGCCATCGGAACTTGAACAGCTTCTACCATGATTTTGAATCCTTTTTAAACGCATTTATGAATGCAGGCATTTAAACAAAAAAAACTGGGCGCGTCATGAATCAATCATCGAAAAATAAAAAAAAATTCATTGAAAAAGAAGATGGGGTGTAATATATGTGAATTTTGCACTTTGTTAGGTTGTGCGGCGAATCGCGTTGTCGTTGCGGGAATTGCGAGGACGACGAAAAGCGTGAGCGACGAAGCAATCCAATCTTTCGTCATTGCGAGGAGCGCGAGCGACGAAGCAATCCAGAAAAACGAGGTAGAAGAATCGCTATGAACACATCATCAAAAACACAAGCACAATTGAAAAAAGAAGCCGCGATTGCTGCCCTTGATTATATTAATCCAGACGATATCATCGGCGTCGGAACCGGTTCGACAGTGGATTATTTCATCGAGGGTTTGGCTGCACTCAAACACAAAATCGAAGGGGCCGTTCCCAGCTCAAAACAATCCGCGGCAAAGTTAAAAGCGCACGGAATTCCCGTCATCGACCTCAACACGGTCGGGGAATTGTCGATTTACGTTGACGGCGCCGATGAAGTTAATAACGCACTCCAAATGATCAAAGGGGGCGGGGCAGCACTGACCGGTGAAAAAATTGTTGCTTCCGTCGCTAAACAATTTATTTGCATTGCAGATGCTTCTAAAAAAGTGGATGTCTTAGGCCAATATCCCGTCCCTGTTGAAGTCATTCCCATGGCGCGCAGCTACGTGGCCCGAGCAATTGTTGCCTTGGGTGGCGATCCCGTTTATCGACAAGGCTGCATCACAGACTACGGTAATGTGATTTTAGATGTGTATAACCTAAAAATCCTAAATCCACTCGAATTAGAAATGGCAATCAATCACATCGCCGGCGTTGTAACCAATGGTATTTTCGCTAAACGCCGCGCGGATGTGTTGCTGCTCGCTGATACCTCAGGAGTTAAAACAATTGTTGAGAAGATCTAATGCCCGCTACTGCCTGGACCGCGAGGTGACAGCGGTGGTCGTTGGGGATCGACATTGCAACTTCTAACGAAACCTTTAATAACATAAGGTAGCTCTAAGAAGCGATCAATCAAATTAGGACTAGCTGAATAAGCACTACTTTTCTGAATTTCGCTTGCCAGCGCTAGCGCTGCTGTCTCTTTAAGCTGCGGATGCATTTCACGCAGCGCCTGTTGTATAAAGCGTTCAGAATTTTCCTGAAACGATACTAAGAAATTCTGCATTACTGCTGGCAAACTTCCGGGAAATTTCATCATCTGTCTCATGGTAACAGGGCGCAATAGAATCGCTGCATCTAGTATTCGTTTTATACTGTCAACGGCCATCGCTTGAGGAGAAACGCTAACTCTTGGCCAAAATCCTAGCCGTCCAGCTCCTCCCGCCAGCCGCACACATGGCGGATCACATGCCATGACTGCACGCCTAACATCACAATGTTCACTCTCGCGCAGGGGCCTATTCATCTCTCTCTCCATACGTTCCATCTCGATCGACATTTCTCTATTCATCTCCTCGATTTTGCGTCGATCTCGTTCTTCTTCTACTGCTGCTGCTTTTTCGTGCTCTGCCTCGAGCTGCGCTTTTCTATGTGCTTCCTCGAATTCGCGCCGACGTCGCTCTGCTGCTGCTTTGTCCTCTGCCTCGAGTTGCGCTTTTCTATGCGCTTCCTCGAATTCCCGCCGACGTCGCTCTTGCTCTGCTAGTAGCTGCGCTTTGCGATCCTTCGCCTGCTGAAAATCCGGCTCCTGATTAGCAGCGACGTTAAAACGAGCACGCTCTTCTTCGTTTCGAAATAAACTTGTTAACATTTGTGGCGATGGTTTGCGAGCAAGACCATTTCGAACAAACTGACCAGCTTGCTCGGGAGTAAGGCAACGATGATTAAGCAATCCTGTTAACGCTTGTGCGGACATCGGATTCCACTTTTCACGATAAGCTTTTTCGACAAGTGTGCTTACCTCTTCATCCCGGAGAGAAGAAACGCTCGAAATAATGCTAAATAAATCTCTACTAGAACAATCAAATTCTCGCATGGTTTGCATGATATTTACCTCTTAATTATTTATAGTTATAACAACATTGAATTGTACTTATCTATATAAGATTCCAGGATAGCCAATAAAATAACTTTTCGCCAAAAAATTTAATTCTAATAAGCACAACGCGAATTGACTCATAAATTAGGTTACCGGGGAGGAAGGAGGTATTGAGCAAAAAATGATTCGTTGACTCATAATTAAGGTTACCCAAAAAGGAGGGTTAAATTATGAGTCAACGCGAACGTATCTTTCCGACGAAGACAAGCAAGCGCTCATCTCGAGTTCGTTTTCCAAACCATGCTAATTTGGATTGTATGAACACCATCCACAAAATACTCTGGCATACAAACTAAAAAGCGCTAAAAAAATATCTCGATTAACGCTGGATAAATCCCCAACAGAAATTTGACGAACCAAATGTAGTGGCAATCCGAGAGCAAACGCAATTTCATTTTCAGAATACCCTTCGACATTCAACAAATCGTGCAAAAGATACTCAATAAGCTGGGGCGATTCTTCTCGTACTTTTAAAAACAAATCGACAAAGTGAGGATGTTTTTTATACCCCATGAGCATTTTTAAATTATTTTTTTCTCTTTGTCGGTAGGATGATCGCCTATTGTGTTTTTTCTTCTCCATAGCGATCACTCCTGTTTATCATTTTCTACACTCTCTCCATCGGGATGATTTCCTTTTTTGTGCTGACTCACTATTTCCATTCGATCGACCACAATTTCTTTAGGGGCTCGGATACCTAACCGTACTTTATTTTTTTGAATATTGAGCGCGATAATTTCGATCTGCCCTCCAATCACTAGCGATTGCCCCGTCTTTCGGCTTAAAACCAACATAAATAACCTCCGCTTGTTATTGTATTTTGAATATTTGTTGAAATGTCCAGGGCTCGCGCCCTTCAGTTTGAAAAATGTAATTATCCAACGCGAATGAAGAACGTTCTTGTATCATCACGATCGTGGCGAATAGTTACTGGAAAATAAATATACAAAAAATTTACTTCGATTTGAAGTAATATAAGTCTGATTTTTTTGTAGGCTTTTTCCTCAATCTAAGGTAATCTAATCGATATGTTTGCCAGAGGATAGTTCTATGGAATCGATCAAAAGCACCACCTCCGCCAAGGAAAAGGGAGATCGCCTACGCCGCTTAAGAAGAGCCGCCAATTTAGAAAGACGAGACCTTGCCGACAAATACGGGATTAATTACGAAACATTGAAAGGTTGGGAGAATGGGAAGCACGGCGGACTCACCAAAAAACGCGCAGAATTTTTCATTCGAGCACTTAAAGATGATGGTATAGAATGCGCTATCGAATGGTTAATGTATGGCATTGGGGATGGACCTCAGATCGTCTATAAAGCAAAAACAAGCACAGATATCGATCCAATCCTCAAATTACCTCATCTCGATATCATTGAACAAGCTCAAATCGAGCAAGAATTCAGACTTTTTTACGAAAAAAATAGATTCCCTTTTTATACCGTTGTTACTGACCATTTTATGGAACCTGCTTTTCAAAAAGGGGATATCGTCGCAGGCGCCAGATTATTTGAAACCGATATGAGAAAGGCGGCTCGGTGCTGTTGTCTATTTCAAGTTTCTGATGGCGAAATCAAATTACGCTATCTTAAAAGAATCACCAGAAAAAATGACTACGTTTTTGTCGGGCTCAATACCCAACTGTCTTCAGATTCGGTAAAAATGATTGTGCCAGAAACAGATATAATCGCTATTGCCCCGGTACTGTGGCATCGACATCCGCACACCTACTAAGGTGAATTCACTTTAACGCCCAAAACTGTCAACGGTGATTTCTTGATTCCCGAGTAACCATTCAGTAATACTGGAACAATGCGGGGGGCGCAATGGCTTAGCCTAAGCACATCGAGCCTGCGGCCTTTCTCCCGCTGAATCCGCCGGCGCAGCATCTCTTGCAGTTGCAGGCGGAGCGAAAAATGCGCCCGGAGCGTGAAAGAATGCGGGCGCTTCTCTTACATCCGGTGCAGCAGCAGGATTAGGCGGCATAGGAATCTCTTCCTCTGCAAAATGATATTCATCAAAACGCTCTCGCATCCATTGACACTGCATTTCAAACTTCCTTAAAAGCGCTTCGTTATCAGTATGATCTCCATTTAATACTCGAATAAAGTCTAAAAACTCTCGCATGAGATCAAATGATTTTCGATCTTGATATAGCAATCTTAAAAAGCGCTCGGTTAATATTGTTTTTAGCTCAAGTACTTTGGCTTGAAGTAAGGGCAATTCATTTTCTTTTTCTGCTAACCGCTGCCTTGTCTGCGTCTCAAGCGCTCTTTTTCGCTCGATCAACTTTCCTTGTTCTTGAGCCAATCGCGCCTGCAGATCTTGCTTTTCTCTTTCAGCAGCCGCGATACGCTCACGCAATCCCTGAACTGTTTGCACATTTTCAGGCAAATCTCTCTTGAAAACGAAAATCTCTACTTTACCGTTGGCATCCTCCCCTTGATTAGACATATATCGTATAGAGTAGCTTGTATGATCCCCGGAAGAATATTCATTGCTCCACTGCCCATGAAGATTCGTTCCTACAATGGGTCCTTTCGTAACTTTCGAGAAAGGCACACCTTGATAAGCGTATGCTTTATCGATTTGATCAAAATTAGCTTTATATATCCCTCTAAAAAAACCAAAAACGGTACCGCCAGTTACACCAACAGTTGTGCCAATCACACCACCAGTAACAAAACCCACAGCATATCCTGCCCCCACCCCCGCAACAGTACCCATTGGCCCACCACTAATAGAACCTGCTATACCACCAATTACTGCTCCCCCTTTTTTTCCTGTCACAACACCAGCTTTTGCAAGCGCGCTTGTAGCTCCGTCTATTGTATCCCCCCACGTGCCAAAAAACGTTCCTATTGCTTCATTACATAAAAAAGTCCTATGTAATATTTCCTCATCGAAACTGACTAATTCTTTTTGAAGGGCTTCTAGCTCTTTTGTTTTTGCCTCCCTTTGCCTTGTAACAGCTTGTATGGTCGCTTCAATTCCTTCAATTTCTTGTCTAATCGGCATTAACTCTGGCCCAATGCCTCTACGCAATAACGTGATACTTTCCTGACAAGCGGCATACTTAGCCGTCGCCTCTTCCAGCACGCTGGCTTGTTGCTGTGCAGTTTCGACAGCGCCCACTAATTGTTCAATTAATGTTTGCAAATCCATTCGAAAATTACGCATCGTCTCATCATTGTCATTGCGTTTAAAAATGAATTGATCTCGTGGCAATCCGTCAGCAGGCAATTGCCCCAATAGCGCTGTGATCCGTTGCCTTGCAACGTTTCTAGCAGGGTCAGCAATCACGAGACGATGATCACCTATCAACTCTCGCATGACCTGCAGTATCCTCAATTGTTTTTTTAGGCTCTCCTTTTGTTTACCCTTTGTTTCTGCTTCCATACTGCTTAACAAAGAAGCCATACTTCCTTCAATTTGAAAATCCACCCCGCGCGGGCTTATTCTTGGCTCTTTTGTTACGACCAAAGTCAGTGCTTTTTTAAACGCTTCCGAACAGGGATCTACAAAAATTTGGCCTAATAAACTTGATAAATCTCGCATGCCTCTCGGTACTTTAAGGGAAGCGTTTTCTACAACGAGCATCACGCCTCTAATCCGCGCTTTTAACGTCAGCATCCAGGTAGTAATCATAGCCATCAACTCTTCTTGCGGACTTTGGCTTGCATTAAAGCCAGGACAATCACAAAAACAGCCATCATAAATTTTCGGCGCTCGCGTCACAGAACCCTTATCGCCATACTTTCCAAGCTCAGGTAGTTTCTGCCGCAATCCTGGCGCCTTCATATCCAGATCGGGCGGTAATAGCAGTTCGAACTCATCTGGACCATATTCAGGATGGGGTTTTACGACAAACGACAGTCCATATTTCGCCAATAAAAGCTCGGCAATCAACGTGCTTTTTCCTGCTTTCGTATCCCCTAATACTAAAAATATTTCTTTATCGCGAATTTCATCAATCGCTGGGATATATTCTTGTAATAAATCCAACAAAGGATTTTCTCGATAAAGATTTATTTTTTCTGGCGCATTAACATTACCCTGAGGCCTGCGTCTTCTTGGCATGATGATTACCTTCTTTGTTGTTGAACTTTGGCTGATACACTGGCTTCCTGTTGATGCGCGCTTGAGCTAAAAAACATACACCGCATCCACCTCCAATACGGCTGTGATGATGGTGCTGTTTGACTCGCTTGCGCATCCTCCATCGGCATTTCTTCGACACGTAATGATTGCGCTCGATAAGGAACGATCATTCCCTGTTTGAATTGAAAAAAAAGTAAAAAATCACGCAAGTTAGCAATGGCTTCATCCAGCAATTGATAAGACGGAATCGCTTCTGGCTGATGCGTGCGCATGAGCGCCACATAATCTAAAATTTCACCATGCAGTGAATGAGCATCAAATAACAGTTGATTGTGAACTAAATCATAAACCGAAACCGCTGATCGCTTAACGCCACTCGCCAGTGTTTTTTGCTGTGAAGATAAAGGAATTGGCGGCATTTCAACCGTTGCTTTCTTTGGCGCTTGAGGCGGAGGCATCGTGGTGGCGCTACTCGCTGACGCGCTAGCACCTCGCATTTGTCTCAAAAACGTCTCGTGCACTTGACGTTTTTTCTCAATATCGATCTCACCTATAGCCGGAAAGTGCTGATGTTCTCTTAAATAAATTAAAATTTCGATGATCCATGGCCCACAATTTTCGCCATCTTTTTGTAATTGATTTGGCTGATGTTTTAACTGATCTGCGACCAACTTCCCATTAAACAACCTTTCACCATTGAGCATCGCAATCAAGGCGATTTTATCAGCATCCTCTGGCTGCCGCCCAAAAGGATCCATCCAATAAACCAGCGGATTTCCAGGCGTGGGGTCAACATACAGCCCAACCCAATGCCCTAATTTATCATGCGATTCTCCGCCATGGATATGCAATGGTAAAAAATAGACATATCCCGGCCTGTGATTTTGAAACGCCTGTAATAAGCGATCGGAAATTAATGCATTCGGTATTGCACTCCCATCAAACGGCAAGGGGCGCAAGATACGCACAGGCGCTGATTCTTCTTGATAAAAAAAATGAGTCAACAATGAAAAAATGGTATCATCGTCATAAAATCGATCGTTACCCAAACACGATCTACCAAACATACCAAAAGCGGTACCCGCCGTTGGTCTTGGCGGCGCAGGCGGCAATAGATCCTGGACGCTGCCTTTCGCTCGTGATACACAAGAAGCGAAATCCAATGGAAAATATGCCTTAAGCGTTTCACTGCTTAACAATCCCTCTCGCATCGATAATTGCAATCCCACCTCATCTCTAAAAGCCAACGCGACAAAAGCAACAATCAGATAATAAGATTCTTCTAATTTATTCAACGCGTGAAGAAATGGCCTTGAAATAGCGGTTGACTGTTCATGCAACCTCGCTCTGAAGAAATCTTGCTTGTCAGGATCTGCTGCAACATCAAATAAATAATCTTCAATATTACTCGTCGTTATTTCCCCTTTCCCGTCACGCACAGCCATTTCATTGGCAATGACGACAATTTCATCTTCAATCGTTCGCAAGGCATCACAATATTGACAAAACAAATGATGAAAAAGATCTGGATTAGTTTTTAATGCAATAATGAATTCTCGATAAGATTGCCCGATGGCTAGCATATGTTCTACCTGTCTTTCACGCTCTTCTGTTAATACAAAAACTGGCATGTGATAGGAAAAATCGATTAGATTCGCAACCGCTTCCACCCAGATAATCGCATTGGGCAGACGTACCGATTTCGCTTGCAAAGACGTAGGCAATTGATCATGCACATAAGGAAATGCGTATTGAAATAATGGCTGAACAGAACGATCCGCACCTAAAACTTTCAATCGACTTAATAATATTTCATTGGCGCCAGTCGATATATCTGTTAGCGAATCAATTGTGGCACGCACATAAAATCCACTAAAAAAACGGCTGACTTCTGCCGTGACGGCAACATCATTTTTTCCGCTGCCCATCACACGAGCAAAATCATAGGCCTCGCATCTGAGATATTGATAATGTTGATCATGAACCTCGCCTAACCCAACTGCCATTTCTTGTTGAAAAGCGCTCATTTGCGCTGACATGTCTATCGCAAATTGACGCAATTCACTCTGAATAGTGGCCACATCCATATGTACTGCTCTGAGTTGATGCCCAATGCCCTTGAACCCATCCATCAACGCTTCAAAACGATCTTTGGCCCGCTGATCTAAAGCATCAAACATCATACAGGTAGTCTGAAAATGCTTCCTCATTTCTGCGCCAATCGCATCAATCTGGTCTGATACTTCACCCAATGCTTTTAGGAGCGTATCTTGCTCATTCCCCTGACGAAGAGAGATAAGCATGTTGACTGATGAGACAATCGCACCAACAGGCCCCATCGAAAGACCATTCACCGCCAACATAATCCCTGCTCGCGTAATATTGGCTAAGGCATACCCTACGCAAGCGGCCGTTTTCGCTCGCTGAATATTTTTCCGAAGGGATGGGTGGCTAGCTGGACATACTGCAAGACCAATATTAGCCATCAATTCCAGCGCAGCAAAACCGGATTGAAATCCTTCCGCCCATTGATCAACCCGTTCATATTTCAATCGTGTTTTGTATTGATTGATTTCATCCGATTTCGCCTTTATTCGAACATCTTTTTCTTCTGAATTTGGTAACTGACGGAGCGCTTGCAACTCCGCATACATTTTTTGCAATCTTTCGCTTTTTTGATAATATTTTGGTAAATCTGCTTTCGCTTTTTGAAAAGCACTTTCTGCTGCTTGATGTAATTTCTTATGTTGATCATCGTCGGCAATAATAGCACCCGCCCCATTCACAAGACCATCAAACGAGCCCTTAGCCTCTTTCAAAGAATCTTGCAAGCTACCTTTATCAATAGGGGAAAATTCATTGCCTATTTTTTCAGCTAGACAATCCATGCACTGATCGGTTTCGTGAGCAGATTGCTCGAGTGCGCGTATTTTTTTTAATTGATCCGTAGATAAACATTTTCCCGATTCAGCACAAACACGTAACTCGCCAACGCATTCTCGATAATGACTTGCGATACTTGAAGAATATTGGCAACAACATGAAGCTATCTCCCTTCCTGGTAATGTATCAAGTGCAGCAGGATGCTCTAAAAACGTATCAAGCATGCGCTGTGATAAATTAATATCAAATTGGGTACTCGCAAACGATTGCCCTTCATTAAGCGACTGTTGCATTGAAACGATTTCTTGACCAATTGCATCTGCGATTTCAGGATAGTATTCCCGTATATTTAAATCTTTCACTCGCCGAAAAAAATCTCGGCTCTGCGAAGATAAGAGGGGCAGAAATTTTACTTCTACTATTGCCGGTTGTGATGTTTGCATGGTTTCCTCACTTACCCTGTTTTTCCAAGATCCGTTCTGCGCCCAACACCTTCAACAGATTGCACGGTATCTGATGGGGCAGACGCAAGACGAACCGCTTTGTCAGCCGCAAATAAAGAGACGCCGCTGAATAATCCACTCCCTAAGCTTGATCTGGGTGGTGTGGGCACTAAAAAAATACTTCTAAATAACGGCTTTGACTGTGATATCTCCTCTGTATGACGCAACCTCATCCCAACTGAAGATGTGGTAGAAGCCGTTTCCGAGGAAGACAAAGATACGCCCAATGATGCGGGTGACGCGGATGGGTGTGACGCAGATACCGACGCTGGAGGAATTGGCGCAGAAGAAGGCACTGAGGCCGCCACAGAAGATGGAGCAGAGATTGGTACAGCCGCTGCGGGCGATGATGATGTTTCGGCATGAGGCTTTGCGTCAAGCATTCGTTGATGTATTGCTGCGCCTTCTTGTCTAACTTGTTCTATCCTGTGCCGAACGCCCCTCAACTCAGATTCGAGAGAATGAATTTCATCTTCATCAGGCCACCATGCATGACATTGAAGCTGATGTAATTTATGCGCTATCTCGCTTTCTCTTTTCCTCAGGGTGTTTTCATAGTATTGATTTAAACAGCGCTCTCTGACTATCGAATTGGAATCAGTGAGACCCTTAAGCTGTCGGATTATTTCCGTTTTTTCATCTCTCAGTTTAATACGACGCTCGTCATCATCCATTCTCCCAGGAATACTGGCTGCTAACTGATTCAATGTCCAAGCCACATTACCTGTTTCTGTTGACTTCATTTTTTCTACTTGGCGATCAATCTGCGCTAATCGAATCTCTAAATAATCTTTTCGCATTGATAAGCTGGGGAATGGTGGCGGATTTAAACAACTTAACACGTAACGCATTTTATCCAGATCTTGTCTATCAATAGCTTCTCTACTCAATTTATCTAGAATTTCTTCTGCGTTTTTTTCTTTCCCATTCAATACTGCCTCGATAAAACCTCTTGCAGAAGTTTCATATTTTTTCCCTTGAAAATGAGAAGAGAGCGCAACAACTGCACCTGCTATAGCAAAAGCGCCTCCTGCTTGTTTCATATTTGTCGTTGAAAAACTTCCACCGAAACCGCCATGCGATGAAAAACCAAGCACAGCGGTAGTCTCTTTTCCTCGCGCAATAAAACCCGAAACACCCCCTTCAGTGCCCAATCCGAAAGGCGATTGCGGCTGAACAAATTGTGGCTCTTTTGCTCTGATGCTTTTTGCAAGCTTTTCCCACTCACTAGAACCCACTGGAGGTAATGGCAATGTGGGTTTTGATTGCGCAGGACTCCCAACTGGCACCGCAAGGGGAGCAGCAGCGGGAGGAACATGAGCGGATACTGTTTTTTCTGCTGCATGCGCTGACTTCCCTTGTTCAACAGGCGAACAGCTTGCAGATGATGCAGCGGGCGCTGGAAAAGACACTACAGGGAATCCCATGGCAACAGAAGCTGGCTTTCCTGTAAATGAAAAAAGCGTCTTAGGCATCGACAACACAACGGGAGATGAGAGATCTACGGGTGATTTTGCACTTGGCAACCCAAGTAACGCCTCGTCAATGAATTTGCGAGCGGATTCTTTCGCTTTTGCAATACCTGTCATGCACTGTGCCGGCGTCTGAAATATTTTTCCGATTGAACGAACAAAAGCGGCTTGATCTCTACGATATTCGTCTTCTGTGCGCGGCCTAAAATGATAGCCTGGGATTTTTTCAAAAAATTGTTGTTCCATTTGATTAATCGACTGCATCGTTTCTGAATTGACTTTTGGCCATTGCTCAACACTGCTCGCATATCTTTCTAAGTTTTTCCCTGCCTCATATAAAAAATAAACCGGTGCTGCCAATTTATCAGAAACTCTTTTAAGAGATTCTCCCATATCCGCTCTCACTTTTTGCACATAGACAGATCCGTAGTACTTTCCTACATCGCTAATTCCTTTTGAGAGATCGGCAATCCACTCAAGCATGTGTCCAATCACTTGCACATCCCCCGCATCAAACAGCATATCATCTGTTCCTACTGGGCCTCCCTCAAGCTCCCATTGATGCCCCACTTGCGCAAATACTTCTCCAGCCATTCTCACCATCTCAGAGGGAATAGAAATAGGGTTGGCTTTATCCACCAAGGTTTCAAATGCTGCTATGGAATAAGGATATTGTTCTCCTCTTAATTTTGCTCCTCGTAAATTTGTTACAAAAGCCATGCCCAATTCCATAGGATCAGCGATACCCACATGACAATGCTCGCCAATCATCCCCATCGCTTCTTGCGCCATTTCACTGATTCGTTTTTCCGTCACCTCTACTTTTGGCATCGCCGATTCTTGTTCCTGTCCCTTTTCAAATCGTTGCATCAACATATCTCCTATCATTTAAAAACATGACCAAAAGGGCTTGTCTCCTATCTGGATGATTTATTATTCTCATCAGCCCTTTTAGAACCCATTTTGTTCACAATCCCATTCGCAAGAAGGATATGGGTATCGGCTCATCATTTCGTTCTTCTGGACTCGAACAAAAAAAAATCAAACCAATCCCATATCCAAAACTATTACCGCGCGCATTAAATCTCTTGCGTTAATCATTCGCTAGAACGATTTTCCCCAGGAAAAAAACCCGGGGAAATTATCCAAACAAATAAGTTAGAAAAATTACAAAAAAAATTTAACTTAAAAAAAAGTAGTAGGGCATCATGGCGGCCTATGCTAGATTAACAATAAATAAATATTGATCTGGACCTCGGATATTTATGAGATGACTATTCTTTTTGAAAAAAACGGCATTCAATTAACCGAACTTTGTTGGGCCGATATACGACAAGCGGTTAAAACGGTTAACCCGGAGTTATTTGAAGTTCTTGAAATAATCGAGCCAAAATCTAACGAAAAATTGATAAAGGTCACTTATCCTTTTGCCTCATCGATCACCAACGATGGTGATTTTTATTTGCCTAATCTATCGGGCAAATTAGTCCCGTTGGCTTTAAGCGATTTATCTAATAATATTAAAAAATCCTTAGATTACATTCCTATCCCGCTAGGGTTATTATTAAATAAAGGCTGTGAAGTATTCGTTCATGTGAATAACAAAACGACGACCCTCAATATATTGCAACCCGGCAAATTATTTGGACTGTTTGAAATCACTGACTTGCTAAGCGATATTTCGATACGGCCTCCTTGGTGTGTGGCTGCCGGCGCTCAATCTATTTTCATGCTCCCTAAAATTAGCGACGCGATCGGCCATAAAAAATTAAAACAAAAATTTTCCTCATTACCTACGACACCACCTCTTTGTTTTGAGGATCACGCCCATTTATTTGAACTGATTGATAAAAATACGCCTCAATCCGCCCCTTGGCATTGTGAGGTGTTATATTTCACTCGCCCCTGGTTTGAATCATTTAAAACAAAAAAACGACTCGCGCCCTTTTATCATTACTTGTTTAAAGCAAGACATAGACAGGGAATCCATGCCCTGAGCGAATCTGCTATTCATTTAACCTGGCAAAATATTTTATTAACGCTCGGAAAACGTAATATCAAGCCTCGCCCGTATTTGCTCGACACCTTGCGTCGACTATTGCATCTGATCATCGGCACCGTACCGGGTTTTGTTGTTGCCGATCACTCAGAAACTTTTGCACCAACAAAATTAGTTCAAACAGAATATCTCAACACCTATGGCTTAAAGAAATACCTCCCCACACTCATGCATCCCGAAAAACTCTTAGCTACGCCTAAAATAAAAACAATTTATTATTCGCTAGCCTGCCCACTACTACAAGAAAGCATCCCAGATTACAAAAACCCAACTCCCTTAATCGATGATTTGCGCACATTAAAATTCATGCTAGATACGATACAAGAGGCATTATACGCTAAACGATTAACCATCCCTGATATCAGCAAAAATCTATACCATGTACGGTTAGATTACTTTCACACGAATAAAGACATTTATAATGAAATTCAAAATGCGGCTATTTTGCCTTCGCTTGACCCCACATTTGAAAATGACAAAAACCTCTATAAAGATAGGGTTTTTTGTAGCACCAGCTCTTTTTTAAATGGTGTCATTAAAATAACGTTTCCCGCATAACCGTTGAGTCATCGACCCAATCCTTGCCGTTGCCTCGCCGTTTGTTCAACACCTCTCGAGCGCCGCGTAGCATAGCGTAATCTCCACCAATGCTGGATCGTCACTGCAGCATCAATCGTTCTTGTTGTTGCCCCTGCGCTTGCAACACCCTCTCTGCCTGCTTCCCTTTCACCTCCTCCATGTAGCCCTTCTATCAATGATTCGTTCATCGCACGATATCGCACAACATCTTCCAATTTTCCTTGCTTTTCACAAAGATCAATTAAAACACAAAGCATCTCAGAAAAATCAGCCGTTGGATGCTCTCCAGCTAGCGCCATTTCTACTTCTAGCGCTCTCTTATAATACCCCTCTGCTTCTGAATATCTCTTTTGTGTTCGGCAAAGATTGCCTAATGCTCGAGAAGAAATAGCGACTCCTTTTGTAGGTTTGCCATCTGATAAAGCAATATCCGCATTTAACGATTGTAAATGATAACTTTCTGCTTGGCAGATATCTCCCTGTCGTTCACAGAGACGAGCTAAATCATATAAAATTACTGAAATCTCCGCTGTAGCCGCCTCTCCAAATAAATCATTTTTAATTTGCAACGAACGTTCATAACAAACTTTTGCCTCATCATCCCTCTCTCTCTTCTCATAAAACTCACCCATCGCATATAATCGATCAGACAATTCTTCTGGAAATTGAACTTCAGGATGTTCCCCACCCATATCGATGGATGATAAAAAATGCGCCTCCGCATTGCCATAAGCTTCCTGATCTTCACAAAGATGCCCCCAGTCATGATGAACATCATACAATCCAGCCGTCGGATTTCCCTGTGACAGCGCCATTTCTATATCTAACGCTTTTCTATATTGTGTTTCCGCCTCTGAATACCTCGCTTGTTTTCGACAAAGATTACCTAGCGCTCGAAAAGAAATAGCCTCTCCTTTTGTTGGTTTTCCCTCTGATAAAGCAACCTCCGCATTTAATGATCGCAAATGATAATCTTCTGCCTTCCTTAAATCACCTTGCCTTTCACAGAGACAAGCTAAATCATATAAAATCACTGAAATTCCTTCCGTAACGGCTCCTCCAGACAAATCATTTTTAATTTTCAGTGAGCGCTCATAGCAAACTTTTGCCTCATCATCTCTCTCTCTCTTCTCATAAAACTCACCCATCGCATATAATCGATCAGACAATTCTTCTGGAAATTGAACTTCAGGATGTTCACCACCCATATCGATGGATGATAAAAAATGCGCCTCCGCATTGCCATAGTCTTCCTGATCCTCGCAAAGATGTCCCCATGCATGATGTACATCATATAACCCAGCCGTTGGATTCTCTTTTGACAGCGTTAATTCTATATCTAACGCTTTTCTATATTGTGTTTCTGCCTCTGCATATTTTTTCTGTTTCCGATAAATATTACCCAATGCACGCAATGAAGTAGCTACATTATTCGTGGGTTTCCCTTGCGATAAAGCAATATCCGCATTTAATGATTGTAAATGATAATCTCCTGCTTTATCCAAATCACCCTGACTTTCATAAAGAAGAGCAAATCGATGCAAGATCATAGAAATCGTCGACGAAGGCTGATCATGGAAGCGCTCTTTTTCCATTTGGAGAGCTCTACTATAGCAAGTTTCCGCATCTTTATATTGTCCTACTCCTTTATAAAAATCTCCCAGCTCACGCAATCGGGTAGCATTTGTTGTAGAGAACGGCGCTTCTTGAGAGCAGATATCTTTACTCAAAGACGACACAAAATGCTCTTCCGCTTTTGCATACTCTTCCTGATCTTCGTAAAGATGTCCCAACATATGAAGCGTATCATTAACTTTACGTCGCGAAGGGCTCCATTTGACGATATCCTGTCTTATCCGTAACGCTTCATGATAATGGGATTCTGCTTCTTTCAGTTTTTTTCGCTCCCGATAAAAATCCCCTAACAATTGATGCGTTTCAGCGACTGCTTCTGAGGGTCCCTCGCCTGCTAACTCAATTCTCATGGCAAGCGCCCAATGATAATATTTTTCGGCTAACACATATTGCGATTTAGCCTGATATAAAATGCCAAATTCATTTAATACTTCAGAGACTTCATAAGAGATTCGATACTGCGTTCGCATGATCGGATTATCTATATCAAGCGTCATCGAATCCACAACAGGCGTTTCTGAGGATGAACCCACATCGGAAGACGGCACCCTTCTAGCAAGCGCTAAGGCTTCTTCTAATTTTTTCTGCGCTTCATCAAACTTTTTAGCGCTACATCTTAAAACATGCCCCTGCGTATGCAATGCAAAAATAACACCCGCGCCTTGTCTTAAGGATTGATAACAACTGATCGCACGACTGGTATAACGGAATATCTCTTGCTCATCTTCATCGGCACTTAAATGACACGCCCATCCTAAATAATTACAAACCAATCCTTGTAACTCTAAGACGTGAATACTTTCCGCTATTTCTTCTGCTTGTTTTAAATACAGGATTCCATTCGTCGCGTCGTTTCGCTCAAAAATATAATAAGCACCGATTGTTAACATCAAATGAACAAGCACTTCAGGACTCACTTGTTTTTTAAACGCGGGGTTTTTAGAAACTACTGAAAGCAACGCTCGAACATGCGGCAAAATAGCATCCACTCCTTTGAGCGTTTTCGCATTATATTGATCATAAATCAGTTGGCTTGCCATTAAATCAACTGCAGAGCGCACTCCAAAAAAAGGAGGGAGCGTGGATGATCTTGCCTGAAGATCTTCCGATTTTTCTTGTTCCTGAATCACCTCTTGAACAACACGATGAATAGCATATTGATGTGTATCGGCATTGAACTTTAATAAGGAATAATTTTGTAATAACGCCAACGCATCTCGTAACTGTTCTGCGGATATATCTGCTCCAGAAGCCTGATGAAAACAACGCAGCAAATCCTCCGTGAGCACATCACTATCCAAATAAGCGCAAACAACTAAAAGCTGCACAGCCAATGGGTTTTTATTTGCAATTTCCTCAATATTCATATTCCAAGTGATATAGATCGAGTCGTGACGATCTCTGGGCGGTAACTGGCTCGAACCTAGCAGATGTTTTTTACTCGTTTCATATTTGCTTAAATACGCTCGAAAAAGATCTGCGCTAATCGGTTCCTTTTTCTGTTGCATATACGCACTTGCTTGCGCAATAGCTAAGGGCAAATAACCCAATCGTCTAACCAATTCTCGAATACCTGCATTTTCATCCTCATGGAATGGATGACGATTTTCAGGATCTATCGTTTTCTTAACTAAGATTACGGCATCTTCTTCTGACATAACATCGACAGCTATCGCATTTTGCCAATGAGGATTTCTTGACGTTACAAGAATATGCCCGCCACAGCGCGGTAAATAAGGCCTTAATGATTCCATGTCTTGCGCATTATCATAAACCAATAACCACCCTGCGTGCCTTTTTTGTTCAAACCATTCTCGGACTACCTCAAGTTTTTCCGACTCTGCTAAATGCGGATGGAATAAGTTTAATGTCTCACCAAATCGAAGATATTCTTCTTCCAGGAGCTGAGCTGAATCCGCTCTCAACCATCCTCGAAAAAAATAATGCAGATCATCCGCATGAAAAATCTCATTAGCCAAATACGTTTTACCAACACCGCCCAAGCCATGCAGTCCTGTTAAAACCGTAAGTCCCTCTGATGAAGTATTTTGTAATTGTTGTCGAATGTCGGTCAACCAGCGAGCCTGTCCCACAAAATGTTGATTAGCGATCGGTTGATTCCACATGCTTACCACGACGCGCCGATCTTCAGCACCATAGTTTTCAAAAGCAATTCCAGCAGTGGCTTTATGGCATCGTTCAATCATATCAACAGGAAATCCAATCGTAAAAAAATGGCGCGCAACAGCTTCCGGCGCCATGCCATAAGCACTTGTCGTTGCCCGTATTGTTTCAAGCGTACGACGCATCACATATTGAGAGCTCATGGCAACACGAAAAGCACTATCGAAGATTGCTAATATTTCTTTTGAGTATTCGCCTTTCTTTAAGCTACCACTTTCAAGTGCTGCTTTTAAAATAATACGCTGAATAGCTGGATGTAATATGTGGAAAAAGCGATCAGAGACTATTTCGGAATCTTTTGATAATAGTACAGTTGATGCGCTACTGGCCGAATATTGCGCTTGTAACAAGGCGCCATACAAGGCGCCCATAAGAAATTGAAAACGGTCCGGATCGATCCCGGAAACCCGGTCCTCATTTGCTGGGTCAAAATTCTTAAAATTAAAAGGGTATCCTCGAAAATGAATCGTGATTTTTTTTCCGGCAGTAGAACACGCAAGATCAGCGAGCGGATCCGTCGGCAATTGACGCCCCTCTTGTTGGATGCGTCTCTTGGCCCAATGAATCAAAGTGTAAAATTCTATATTTTCAGAGCTCGCACTAAAAAGCTCCAAATCCCCAGGCAGGGAAGATAAAAGCGCTTCAATTTCCTCATCAGATTTATCTTTAAAAATATCTCGCCCCGTACATCCCATAACCGCATGGGATTCTTGAATTAACTCAGCCAAAGTTTTCGCTACAATCGGTTTTAATTCTTGTGAGCAAAGGCGTAAAAAACCTTCCACCTGACTAGGCTGGGCATCGTAAACAATAAATTGTAATTTAGCGCCATAGCGATGTTGTAAGAGCTCGATTTGACTTCGACCAATATGTCCAATCCCAACAACCCCTAACTTAAATGGATTTTGCTCTGATGTACGGGCAAGACGTACGCCATAAAGCCCTTGAAATTTAGATAAAAAATGTTCGGCAATCAATTTAGATTCTAATTCGTATTTCAACGCACTTGAGGCAACCAACACAATCGGAAATGAAAGTTGAATAGACGCCTCTCTCAAATAATCAATCATATTTTGCACGCCTGCTGATGTTTGTTCGACAGCCGCTATCCCGCATCCCTTCTCCAAGAATACTTGCCAAAAAGCAGGAGACTCTTGTGCCAACGCAGCGTCATATTCATCACATGTGGCGTCAGTCGAATAGGTTATTAATCGGCCTGTGTCAAATTCATCGCTTAGCGCTTCGCCATCCGATCGAAAAACCTTCCCGGCCTCATTTAATCGGCGAAGGCCTTCTCGAATCGCAGCACTGCCATCATCCAAAATCAGTAAAGTATCGATCTCGCCACTTTGTATATCTGCAAGTAATTCTCGTTCTAAATTATCCCAATGCCTGGCAATGTCTTCATGAAAATGAATAGAAAATGGCTCATCGTCTAGGTAATTTTCTTGGCTTTTATGTAATCTCACCCCTCGATCCGTGACGGTTTTGGCAACCGATGCCGCCAAGGAATACACTTTCGGAATAACAAATAAACGTCGTGGATTTAATCCGTTACCGATCAGCGCTTGCACAAAAGGCGGCATTTGCGCTAAAACATGTTGCGCACCAATAATGCCTGTTTTTTTGAAATTGATTTGCCCATCGTTTATTTGATTGAGTTTTCCTAATACGGGTAATGTTTGCATAGAGTCCCTCGCGTTCGTTGATTGTTTTTTGTACAGATAATCTTTTGAGTGTTGTTTGATTCCGCAAAGTTTTGTACCTCTTTAAACCCTTATCATACGGTGATAAACACAATTTGATTTATATAAACTATGGCAACGGTGGCTCAAAATCAGCGGAAAATAATTTGGCAGATTTGGCTTTCTGATTTACAGCCTCTTTTAATCGAGGAAAAAATCGCTGCACTTCCCAATGCGCCTCCTTAAAGATTTCAACAGAAGATAAAAAGGAAAATCCTATTTTACCTAAGCCTGTAAATCGTCTTGGAATTCCTAGCAGAGCTTCTTGTTTCGGCTGTTGGCCGGTAGCTAACCATGAGTCTATGTGAGTCATCATCGCTTGTCGATCGGACGCTAGTTGTTCAACAGATAAAAACGTCATCTGTAAAAGCAATCGATAATCTTGGTAGTCAAATCCCTTTTCTGCGCTGCCAAAAAGATGAATATCTAAAACGTTGTGTCCGATAAAAGCGGCAAGGTCCAATGTTCCGCTTGTATTCCCTATTATTCCCTGTAAGTTAATCTGGTCTTTTTTATCAAAAAAAGCGAGGAGTAATTCCAAATGAGCTATTTTGCTCAAATCACGATGTTCTGTGATGAAAGATTCTTGCTGAAAAGGGCGAATATGATAATGGGCTCCATGTAAATTGCTAAAGTTTGCTTGTCTTGAATCAGCATAAATTACAATAACTCTATTGTTTTTCGCCAATGCCGTTATGATATATTGCGCTACTCCACTGATATCTTGTTCACCATTGGCCCCGCTAGAAACACGATAATGGATGACAACCGTTTTCTTCTCCGGGTTGCTCTTCACATCCGTTGCAATTTCTTGCATTGTATTGCTCACATAAACCTGAATAGCTTGACGATCTTGCGCGCTTAAATACTGCTGGTTTCTTGAGCGGAAAGAGCCCCTCAAAATTTCAGTGGTTTCCTGTAGACCATATTGACAAATATGGTCCGCAATGACACTGGTTGAAAATCGATGATCAATATAATGAGTAACCTGTCGCTCTTGCAATTTATCTGTTAATTGTTTTTGTCTTGCTGTGGGTTGATAGCATGTTGTGACAGCGCGAGCATCCATACTCATCCCGCTCAGAGCGTCCGTAATTTTATCTAATTCTAATTTTTCTGATCGCGCTTGGTTTAATGTTAGGGGGGAAAAGCATTCCTGATCATACAAACAAGAAACGAAGGATAACTCCCTCTTTACTTGCAATCCTGTATTCGCTTTAGTTTGGGGCACATCAAATCCAAGAGGCGGTTGTTTGTCGTAGGCTAGAAAAATAGGGGGGATTTGTTTTTTGTGATAGAGAGATAACGCCAAAAAAGCAACCATATGGTAAATGTCGCCGGAACTTTTAACCGGGGCCATTGCCATAACTGCTCTATTGGGAAATTTTTGTAGTGAGGCGTCCAGGCTTAAAAATGGAGTATCTGCAATAACATCTCGCCACAGATGACACACCAAAGACAACTCTTGTTTTGTTTTCAATTTTAGCAACAAAAAACCGAATATAAATTTCAAAATGTCTGGGGGGAATTCATTAATGTTCATAGCTCATTATGACTTTGATCCGCGGTTTTTTGACATTCATGGCAGCGCACTTGTGGGATGCCATAAAAACTAATTTTGGGGCGGCGGGAGTTGAACATGGTTGATAATATATTGATTTAATTAGAGGTTTTCGATCGTGTTTTCAAGCGGTACTGCTATTGGTACTACTAAAAACCAATCTCATTTAACTGAATTCAATTTCATCCTTTCTTTTAAAGTTTGCACCGACCATCGTTCATAAGCGCACAACTCAAGATAAAAGCGCCTTTTTAACTCATCTTCTATATAACTCAGATTACGAATATGAGCCCATGTTAATTTCTCACACAGTGAGTGAGAAATTTCGCTTTCCTCCGAGCTTGGTTTTATTAAAAATTCCGAGCGTTTTGACATCCCCTGACTACATTGCCATATTTTTCGCACACGAAATTGTAAACTTCTAGCCCTTTATATTCACACTCTTGCTCGGTATAAACCGTCTCCGGCAATTTTGGAAATAGCACATCGGATATCGTAATTTTCACGCCTGCGCGCAACGATTCAAAATCTCGCCAGCCAGGAACAAGCTTTGTTTTTAATTTTTCTAAAAGCTCTTTAGCAACAGATCGTACTTCGGCCGTATCATCAGGATTCAAATTATCTTTTCGTAGCAAATCAAATATTGCCAGCTCGTCTTCGGTCAGCCCCTCTTTGAGGGCACGGCCTTCTTCCTCACTTAAGTCTTTTGCTAACGCGGCTAAATCATGCAATAGCTGATCAATATCATGAGCGCCGCTATTGTATGTCTGAAGCAACAAATTTAAACGATCGATAAATTTTGATCGGGTCTTATTTCTTCGAACCATCTCTTCAATTTTATTGGTTAGTTCTGTGCTTAAAATTTCCGCTTGAATGTTTTTATCGTCTAGCTTTGCGAAAAAATCACGCAGCGCTTCAGTATCCAGCGCACTTAAATCTCGAATCCGTTCATGTTGCGGGATAACATATTCGCCAGCTTGAATAGAGCGATCTAACAAATCTTCTAAATCATTTTTCTCCTGTGACACATCGACACTCACCATTCCCACGTCTCGAACGCGAGAAGCGAGCACTCGGAAAGCCGTTACTTCCATATAGTAATCATCAGCCGATGGATCAGGCAAAATAGACTGATAGGCGCTTTGAATATCCGTAGCTAAATTAAGAAACTGCTTTTTCTTTGCTTGATCACCAATGATTATATTAGCGGCATGCTCAATGAGTAACAATTTTTCCTCGGCGGGCACAGTCAGTATTTTTCCAAGATCGATATTTTCATCCTGTAAAAATTCTTTTCCCATTTTTAACGCATACAAAAGCTCTGCCATCAGCACATCTTTATTTCTGACTATCTCATCATCCCCTTTGCGAGAAGTTGCATAGATAGCCAAGGCTTTTTCGATATTTTTAAATACGCCGATATAATCCACGATCAAACCATTTTTCTTCCCTGGGGAAACGCGGTTCACTCGAGCAATAGCCTGCATCAGCGTATGGTTTTTAAGCGGTTTATCGAGATAAAGCGTCGAAAGATTCGGCACATCAAATCCCGTCATCCACATCGCACAAACAAACACGATTCGCAAATTACTGTCTGCTTCTTTAAATTCATCTTCCAGTGAAATAACCCGCCCATCCTTGGAGGTTTTCTTGAGAATGCGTTCGCGAATGGGTTTCACATCAATATCAAACGCTTCCATATCCGCTATTTCATTTTGATTGTCGCCTAAGCTTACCATCACAGCCATATCGACATGCTCGAGACGATCTAATTGTTCTTCTATTTTTTCGCGCTTGTAATCGTCAGGCGCTCGAACTAAGTCCATCCGCAATTTACCCAGATAACGATCCCACTCTTTTTTTACTTTATCGTACATTCTGAAAGTGGTTTTTTTATCGATGGAGACAACCATCGCCTTGCCGTTATAACCTCGTCCGACAAAATGCT
Source organism: Gammaproteobacteria bacterium GWF2_41_13 (assembly GCA_001801315.1). Lineage (GTDB taxonomy): Bacteria > Pseudomonadota > Gammaproteobacteria > UBA12402 > UBA12402 > UBA12402. Next base: position 28,066 of record MGXI01000040.1, read on the forward strand.
GAACGATATCTCGCGCGATAACATTTAAACGATCTTCCCTTGTGACCAGGTGATAAAAAGTTGAAAATTCTTTCTCCAGCTTTTCTTCTTCGTCATCATTTAAATCATAAAAACCCATAACCTGATCGATTTCCGCTTCCAATCGTTCATTGACGTTTTCTAATCGTGGCACATGATTTTCATAATACAAAGGCACGGTCGCGCCATCTCGCACCGAATCGGCAAAATTATATTCCGAAACATAATCACCAAAAGTTTCGCGCGTCTTTTCTTCGCCTGTTTTCAACAGTGGCGTACCCGTAAAACCAATAAAAGAAGCATTCGGTAATGCTTTACGCATATTCTGCGCCATGCGGTCATATTGCGTACGATGTGCCTCATCAGTCATCACAATAATGTCACCGCGCTCAGAAATTGCTTCTGATATATCTTGAAACTTTTGAATCGTTGTAAAAATTTGCCGATGATCGGCACGTAATAATTCTTTCAAATGAATAATGGATTCTGCTTTTACTTCTTTTTCGTATACGGC
>MGXI01000040.1:28617-35775 GCA_001801315.1 Gammaproteobacteria bacterium GWF2_41_13
TCACAATCACAAACGTAAAGTTGCCCATCAATTTGCGTAAAACTTTTTGCGATAAATAAACCATGGAATATGATTTACCGGAACCTTGTGTATGCCAAAAGACGCCGAGGCGGCCTTGATTCTTTTGGCGATCGACAACATTTTGAAACGCACGGTTGACGCCGAAGTATTGAAAATAGCGCGGAATGATTTTTTGCGTCTCGCGCTTGCCTTCATCGAATAAAACAAAATTTTCAAAAATGTCTAACAGGCGATTCTTATCGCAAATGCCGCGAACAAAAGTGGTTAAACCTGTTTTAGGCTCATCTTCTTCGCTCTCGGCTTTTTTCCATTCATTAAAAAACTCAAACGGCGCTGTTAAGGATCCGAGTTTATTTTCTATCCCATTGGAAATCAGAATGCCCAAGTTATACCAAAATATTTTTGGAATGGTGTCTTTATAATCGCGCAGATTATCTTGATAAGCGTCAGCAAGATTTTTATGAGCCGCTTTGAGTTCGAGCAATAATAGTGGAATCCCATTTACAAATAAGACCATGTCGGGTCGGCGCGTATACATTTCGCCCGCCACCCAAAATTGCGACACACACAAAAAATGATTGTTGCTTGGCGTTTGGTAATCAAAAAATCGCACGATGACATCTTCAGATTCGCCGTCTTTTCCTGTGGCTTGCACGCTCGCGCCATCACGCAACAGCGCGTAGATTTCTTTGTTAGCATTCACGAGAGAAAGATGCGAGCGATCGCGCGTGATCTGTTCGATGGCTTGTTCTAAAGCCTCAGGAGACAACTCAGAATTTAAGTACCGCAAAGCAGGCCGCAAATATTTTTTTAATACAACTTCGCCACGATGCTCCCGCCCTAACTTAGCATCGTTTTCGTTGGAATAGGCGTTGATATTGCATCCCTCATCTGCCCATAATTTTTTGATGAGATCGATGACGGTTTGTTCGACTAAATTATTTTCGGAGAAGGGGTTCATGGTTATTTAACTCGAGTGTTCAACAATATATTTTGCTCTCTCGTAGAGTTCATCAAATGTCAAAATTTCAGGGCATCTTAGATTTGAGCGAAAAATTTCAAAAGTATTTCTTTTATTAAGATCATCTAATTGCCTAGTGTGTCCGATCACCAAAATTCCTCTTGGCTCATGTGTATAGAAGTTTTCCCTTCTTGCCGATTCTTGATTTTGCTCTATTTTACTACCTGTTGTTTCCCAAGTTTGGCAATTAACTTGCAATTGAGATATTCCATGAATTAACTCTGCTCCAATTTTATGAGCCCCCGCTCTGTTAAGTGAACCAATCAGTTCTGTTTTAGGAGTTTTTATTTCAACTAGCACAGTGAAACGCCTAGCCGCAGCTGTTGCCATTAAGAAATCCCCCTTTTGAGATCCTGACCCATTTAAAGTTTGTCCGCCATAATGCGGCTGATCAGTTATCAATTCTAAAAATTGATATTTTAAACCGTAACCAAAAATCCATTGATTATCTTTGAAAAAATACTGCCAAATAGCCTCTTCGCCAGAAGGCTGAATCTTGTGTTCATCTCGATACTTATTCACCGTTTCGACATTGGAGAGTAATTGCTCAAAAATTTTGAGCTGTTGCTTTCTGTACCCTAAATTTATTATATCTTTTGAGCTGACTTCACCTGACTTTATAATTTCTTCAACCATAGCCAATCCGTTAGGCAAAGAAAGCAGTGTTGTAATTTGTTTTTTTGTATCCTCTGTAAGCTCTAGAGAATCACTTGCTAAACGCAAACGTCTTCCGGCAATAGCCTTCAAATCAACCGATTGTAAAAAATTAAGAAAATCACGTATCTTTGCCAGATCAAAAGACGAAAGTTTGATTTCACCATCTTTCGTATAAACCCCAGAGCTACTTTTAAACCGAGACAAAGTAAAAGAACTGACATCTTCTCTTTCATTAATATATGCGAGAGAAAGCTTTATTCGAGAAGACACTGTAAATTCGTTTTGTTGAGCCGCTTCAAACTGCATATTAAAGTATTTCCCATTCTGAAATGGCATAACATAAAGCGTATCATTTTTAGAATTCGCAACGATCTCTCCATCCTCAAGAGAAGATTTATCGTATTCCGACTTGTTTGACATAGTTACCCTTAAAACATCAAGAAAGTTTGAGGTTGATTAATGCCTCTAAATGCTCAAAAGAAATCGCCATAAATATACCCGAATTCTGAGGCCCATTTGAGACCACCCCCACTACAGCACCATCAATTTTATTTATAACCGGAGAACCGCTATACCCACCAACAACAGTTCCTGAAACTTGAACGCTTTTTCTAAACACCTCAATTCGTTTCTCAATGCCAACCACGCCCTCGTTATATGTAGGCTGGTGAACCTGATTTAATAAAAAATTACCCAAAGGATACCCTGCCCATGCTACTTGAGAAGATACAGCGAGATATTCTTTTGAAATAATTATTCCTGCTATTGTCGGTTGATCAAACTTATCCACTATATCCAAAGTTGCCAGATCATGCTGATCATCAACAATTCCAATTGTTGCCCTATAAAAATCCCCTTTGTAGCCTATGACCAACAATCCTGCCAGCTCGACTGGAGACTGAATAAGCCCCTTTATGACATGTGCGCACGTTATTAATACTTTTTTTTCGCCAGCCCAAAATGCGGTTCCTAAAATATTAAGTTCATCTGAAAAAATTTTTCCAGATTGTGGATTAAACTTTGGCTTGAAGATAGCCACCGATGCAACATTATTCAATAAAATATCGCTTGGGTTTGTTACAGATGCATTTGTCATGATTTTATTCCTTCTTCATTTCTCGTTTTCCTGTGACCAATTGAGAAATCAAAAGATCACGCATTTTGGATAGTTTTTGGTTTTTTTCACATAAACAATTAATCCGTCCAAGCAAATTTGCTGCTATTTTTTCATATTCTTCAATCAATTCTTCTTTTGGTAAAATGACCTTTGCATCAACAATTGTATCTCTGCGTAAATGTTGCATGGTTGCGCCAACAACCTGTTTGCTTAATTTCTTAACTAATGCCATAAGCGTATAAAATAAATACGATCTAAAAATAATTTTCTTTGGTGTAACTTTAAATAAATGCTGATTAAGAAGGGCATTACCTGATCGCCAAATATTAACGAGCAAGGTTGCAGACCAGGAAAAAATAACATCTCCACTTTCAACAAGATATTTCTTTGGGATGCTTTTTCCACTATTTCTCGGAGTTTTATCAAGAATGCCGGAACGCAATTCAGGAATCTTAATAATTGGTAACCCATATTCTCCTAAATCTTTAGGTTTAAATGGGTAACCATTAATGAAATCGGCTAATGTGCTCATTGGGATTATGCTCCACCCCTCCGGTATTTTTCCGTATTCTGCGTCGGAGTCGATGAGGGGAACTTTTTCGTGGCCGGGGAATTTGAATTTGACGAACCATTCACGATAGAGGCGCTCAGCCATCTCTTCCAAAATCTTGATCCGTTTTTCGTTGTTTTCAATTAGATCGTCATAGGCAGAAAGAATGGATGCGATATTTTGTTGCCTTATGCTATCGGGAATGATGACGTTCAAATCATGAAGGATCTTCACGGTTAAAAATTTTGTAGCAGCTCCTGTAGATTTTTCTCGTAATTCCTTAAGCTTTTCTTTTAGTAAGTAATAGAAGTATCTTATGTTATTGTCATTTTTTGGTTCTATTACATACGTCCGTTGATAAGCATCAAACTTTCCATCGAAGTAAAAAATAGGATAAATAGCGTTTGCATTATTACCTCCTAAAAGAACACATTCTGTATCAAAGCTCCAGGTGTTTGTCTTATAAATTTCCTGAGAACATGTAAAAAACGGATACAATCCATCAACAACAGCAGCATTTGAATTAAGTTTGCCGGTTTTAAGAGTTACACAATCGCTCAATTTTTTCTTCGCCCAAGTACTCATGCCATTTTAGTTTCCTGTCTAACTTTGTCTCAAATTGCCACTGCCTTTAAAAGCATGGAGTCTAAAGTTTTGTGAACTTTTCCATCAGCGGTAGTTAGTTCCAAAATGGAACTAACTGAACCCTCAAGACCCTCAGCAATTTTGTCTTGCATCAACCAAACAGTTTCTCCACGCAAAAACATCTTCACCTTGCTCTTGCCATTCGGCGTTGTTTTTCCCGTGACGACCTGCCCAGCACTTCCCAGCTTTTGTTTCGTCCAAGCGCTCACACTATTTCAACTTCTTAATAGTCGGATTATCAGCTAGCGATTTCATCTGCACAATCGCGCTGGCATTGAGCTTTAACAACCTTTCATGTTGTGGCAATCCGGCATGAATAAATTCTGCGTTCAGGTTTTCCAAATTTGCTAAACATACCAGCTGTGTAACGTTCGCATAGTCACGAATGTTCCCCTGTTCTTTCGGATGTGCGTCGCGCCATTCTTTCGCCGTCATACCAAAAAGTGCTTTATTAAGAACGTCCGCTTCGCTGGCATAAATGATACTTGTTTCTTTTTCGGACAATTTTTGCGGCAAAATAATCTTTTCTTTGATGGCATCTGCATGAATTTTATAGTTAATCTTAGTCAACATCCGTTTCGCATCCCAGCCTAAAAGCAATTTATCATTTTCTTGGACTTTTAATCGCTGAAATTCCTTAATGAGATAGAGTTTGAATTCTGGCGAAATCCATGTTCCAAATTCAAAGGCTATGTCCTTATGGGCGTACGTTCCGCCATAGCGCCCGGCAGCTGCCCTTATTCCAATGGCGCCTGTTTTTTCCACCCATTCTTTTACACTTATTTTATAACTATTTAACCCAGCCTGACTTTTAATTATGGCGAATTCGCCATAATTAAAATCGGGATTATTTATCCTTTCCCAGATACCAAGAAATTCAAGTGTATTTCTATTACGAAGCCAATCCGAAATAAAAAAATCGCCATCTTTAGCTCGAAGCATGTCGGTGAGTGAAATATAATCAGTCTCTTCTTTGGAAATAACAACTATTTCAACACCCTGAACATTCAGTTTTTTCATAAAATCTTTCTCCAATCTTCTTGAATTTTACTTTCTAACTCATGTGCCTCTTTGGTCAACGTTCGAAACTCGCTCATCAGCTCTTTCATGCGCGCTTCAAAATCGGCATCATCCATTTCCTTTTCGACAATTTCGACATATCGCCCGGGGTTAAGTGAATAGTCGGAGGCTTTTATCTCTTCCAATGCGGCGACTTTGCATCGGCCTTTAATATCCTCATATTGACCATAACCTTCTTCGCCGCGATATCGTCGAACAATACTGACGATTTCTGCGATTTGTTCTTCAGTCCACGTGTTGTGCGCGCGATCAATGGGCGTAAAGATGTCTTGCGCATTAATGAAAAGGATTTTCTTTTCTCTCGCCGCGCCCAATTTTCCTTTATCAAAAAACCAGAGCGTGCAGGAAAGTGTGGCGTTCATAAACATGTTGGGGCCAACAGAAATGATGACATCAACAAAACCTGTTTCAATCAGCTTGCGACGAATTTCTTTTTCTCTATTGCCCGCATCGCTCGCGCTATTGGCCATGACAAATCCTGCTCGGCCTTTATCGTTTAGAGCGCTGGCGAATATCTGCATCCAAAGGTAATTGGCGTTGATGATTTCGCCTTTGCCGGTGAGCGGTAATCCGTAACTATAGCGTCCATCTCCTTGCAAACGTGCTGGATCAATGATCATCTGACCGTTTTTGTCTTTGCCTTTCACATTGAACGGCGGATTGGCGAGCACATAATCAAATTGACCAACGCTTTTGTGTGGGTCTTCATAAAAAGAATTCGCGAGCTCGATCTTGCCGGAAAGGCCATGAATGGCGAGGTTCATTTTGGCCACGCGCATATTGTTGGCGCCCTTTTCTTGGCCATAAATACCAACCTCTTCCATAATTGGCCGTTTGTTTTTTTGATGTTGTGCGACAAAATGGGCGGACTGCACAAACATGCCGCCTGACCCACAAGCTGGGTCAAAAATTTTTCCGTGATAAGGCTCGATGATTTCAACCAATAGTTTGACGATGGATTGCGGCGTAAAAAATTCGCCGCCTTTAGCGCCTTCCGCTCGCGCGAATTCGCCTAAAAAATATTCGTAGATTTCACCAAAGGCATCCCCTTCGATCTCATCAGGGATTTGGTTAAAATTTTTGAGAAGCGTTAGCAGGATGCGATTATTCTCTGCCGGTTGAGAAGATAGCTTAGTGTAATCTTGTGGCAGAATGCCGGTGAGCTCACGATTTTCTTCTTCGATTGATTTCATCGCGTCATTAATCGCTTTGCCAGTATTCTCGCCTTCAGGCAGATTCATCAAATACGTATACCCAGCTTTTTCGGAAATATACGGTACGCCTCGTTGCTTGTAGTGATCGGGCGTGATGGGCGCTTGTCGGCCAGAAACTTTAGCGCGTTCAGTATCAATTTCTTTTTTAGCCCGTCTAAATTTCACATCGGCAAATTTGAGAAAAATGAGCCCCAAAATTGGCTCGGCTATTTCGTTGAGCTTTAGTTCACCATTAGCGCGTAATTGTTCAGCCGCCGCCCAGAGCCTTTCATGTAATTGTTTTCGATTTGTCATCTCTCATTCCGTTTAGTTATCAAGCAAACGCTGAAGTTGTACCATTTATGCAAAACTAGAGATTGCTTATCTATCGATAGGCGGTATTTTATATCAAATAGTCCTATAAAGTCTCATAAACTCCTGCATAATATACTACTTCTCATCCCTTGGAGAAAAATAAAAATGTCCGGCCAATATTCTCATCTGCAATTTTTCAGACGCATGCCGACTGATTTGTTATCGCGTTATTTCGCCGAAAACGATATTGATCTGGGTATTGATTTGAAAAAGCTAAAAACCAAAAAAGAACAGGCTATTCTTGAAGCTTTTTTGAAATTGCCCGAGGAACAGCAAGCCAAGATAGAGGCTGAATTTAAAGATATCAATGCCATGGCATGTGAAGGGGGCGCTATCGCGTTAGTTGATGAGGCTGCTTTTTATGGGGATGTGGATTTTGCCGAATCCATTGCTGCCATCGATGGTTTTCATGGGAAAGCTATGTGGGCTCGCCTTGAAAAACCTAAATATTGGAACGGCGCTTCGATGTTTCTGCATGCGGACAATGCTAGCGTTTTAT